>NZ_CP036250.1:1200000-1500000 GCF_004300825.1 Egicoccus halophilus | reverse complement strand
GCGTCCGTCGCGGGTCGTGGTCGTGGCCAGGTCGGACGGGCGGTCCTGCGGGTCGGCCAGCGGTTGGAAGCTGCCACCCGTCGTGCGGTAGTACCAGACCACCTGGGCCGGCACCGCGCAGGTCGCCGGGTCGGTCGGTGTACCCAGACCGGCCTGCTCGGTGGTGCAGGAGAACGGCGTCTGGTGCGGGCCGGAGAACACCGGGCCGCTGCTCGGGTGGTTGACGACCTCGAGGGCAGCGGTGGGCCGCCCCTGGCCGTTGCCGGTGCCGCTGACCCGGATGGTGTTCGTGCCGGGACGCAGGCCCTCCACGAGCCCGACGAGCCGGCGAGGGTCGGACGGATCGGGGGTGAAGGCGTCCGAGACGTCGCGTCCGGCGGCCAGCACCCGGACCTGGTGCTGGGGCACGTTCCGGGGCACGTCGATGCCGACGAGCACGTCACCGCCGGTGACCATGTCGGCCCGGGTCGACAGCGCCTCGACGGTGAACGCCCGGTCCTGCCCCGGTGGTCCGTTCCCATCGGGACCCCGTTCCGGACTGGCGCTGGCGGCGACTGGCAGGGTCGCGGCGAACAGACCCGCGACGGCCAGGATGGTGGCGCCTCGGCGCCACCGTCGCGTACGACATTGCACGGTGCTCTCCCTCTCCCAGGCATGGCCGCCGCTGGTCACCGGGCTCCCGACCGGCGCGGACGCGACCGTCCGGGACGCTAACAGAGCACCACGACACCGGTCCGTGAGACGCCGTCCCAGCCCACGCCGGGCGCAGCCGGGTACGCAGCCGGGTACGCACGGGTACATGGGGGCGCGGCCGAAACGAGGGCCCTGACCTGCCCAGCCGACGGATCCGGCGGGTGTGCAACGTCGGAACCCGCTCGCGTGCCGCCGGCGAGGACCGACGACGACGGTTCAGCGCGGTCGGAAGTCGCCGGGCAGCACCTCGGGCCGGATCCCGTCGGCGATGTCGACCTCGGCGGCGATCCGCAGTGCCCGGTCCGACGAGCGGAACACGCCGAAGTACACCCACCGGTCGTCGGTGCGCCGTTCGAGGTCATAGGTCCGGGGGTCCTCGGCGACGCGGACCACCCGCCAGCGGCCGTTGCGCGCTTCCCAGGACGGCGGCGAGCCGTCGATCCGACGGGTCGCGTACGCGCCTCGGGTGTTGCGCCGCCAGACGTCGCCAGAGACGGCGGTCCGAACCGAGCGACGTCGGTCAGCGATGCTCGAGAGCACGTCGGCGGCGACGGCCCGGCGTTCAGCGGCGCGCCGGCTCAGCCCGTCGACCCGCGAGACCAGGCCGTCCCAACCGTCGAGGTCGTGCCGCGGCGGCAACGGCGGCCCCCAACCGAGTTGTTCGAGCGTCGCGTTGCCCTTGCGCACGTTGCAGGGCCAGCAGGCGCTGACGAGGTTGTCGAGGTCGTCGGCCGGACCACCGACCGAGGCGGCGAGCAGGTGGTCGTCCGTGGCGTACTGCCAGTAGAACGCCGGATGCGTGCCGTCCATGCGCCAGCCGGGGGCACGCGGGAAGACGTCCGGACCGAAGCGCATCGCGGCGGCGGCCATCGCCTCGAGCGCCTCACGGGCGACGGTGCGGGTGCCGCAGTAGCGGCACCGGTAGCCGTCACGGGCGAACATCGCGGCGATGGTCACCGGGCTCGCGTCACCGCTGCGCCCGCGGCTCGCGACCGGCGGACGATGCAACGGCAGCGGTGGTAGCGGCCAACGCCGGATGCGAACGGCGTCGCTGGCCTCCCGGACCACCTCGGCGTCGTCCTGCGACAGCGCCGCGGCCAGGCGTGCCAGCTCGTCCGGGTAGCCGTCATCACCGTCACCGACGACGGCCGCCTCGAAGCTGAACGTCGTGTACGAGGCCACGCCGGTGTCCTGCCCTCTCCCGCGGTCCGCGAGCACCGCGTCCCCTGGTCGGCTCGGCGTCGGAGAAGTGGCCTTCACCGACCGCTTCCCCGACGCCGCTCGGCCGCCCCGGCCGTGCCCACGCGAACCGAAGTCGACCACGGCGGTGTGACACGAACATCACGCCGAACCGCGTCCGGACCGCCGGACGTCGACGCGACGTCGGGACCGCGCTCAGTCGACCGCCATCTCGCCCAGCTCCGACCACCCGTTCTGGTCGAGCGTGACGTTCACGACCTTCGGGGTGTGGAGCAGGTGCGGGGGCAGATCACGTCGGGCCTGCTGGAAATGGTCGGAGTTGACGTGGGCGGCGCCGGCCTCGTCGTCGCGGAACGCCTCCACGAGGACGTACTCGTGCGGGTCCTCGAGCGAGCGTGACCAGTCGAACCACAAACAGCCCTCTTCGGCGCGGGTCGCGGCGGTGAACGCCGAGGCGATCTCGGGCCAACGGTCGGCGGACTCGGGCTTCACCTGGAACTTGGCGGTGATGAAGATCACGGATGCAGCCTTCGCGAATCGGAACGGTCAGTTGTCGCCGGCGCCGTCGTCGGGCGACTCGGTGGTCTCGTCGAGCGGGACGGGGCCGCCCTCGGTGCCCGCGTCGTCGCACCCGAACAGCACGACGGCGAACGTCAGGGCGGTCAAGGACGCACGGACACGCATGGGACGACTCCAGGCTCGCGGGTGCCGCACGGTAGGCGCCCACACCACCGCCCCTCCCCGGCCGGCCGTCGACCGACGCGTCGCCCAGGCTGGACCGACGCGTCGCCCAGGCTGGACCGACGCGTCGCCCAGGCTCGACCGACGCGTCGCCCCGTCGCCGGGCGACCCCCTGGCGCCGGGCGTGGGGAGGGA
Organism: Egicoccus halophilus; assembly: GCF_004300825.1. Taxonomy (NCBI): domain Bacteria; kingdom Bacillati; phylum Actinomycetota; class Nitriliruptoria; order Egicoccales; family Egicoccaceae; genus Egicoccus; species Egicoccus halophilus. The sequence goes on along the minus strand of NZ_CP036250.1, from coordinate 1,497,231 downwards.
CGCACGGCGAATGCTCCGGACCGCACCGCGCCCGTCGCCGGCTGCCATCTTGCCGATGTGCCTCCGGCACGTCACGCTGGTGGTCAAACGGACGAGGAAGGAACCTCGATGCTCCACCTGTTCAAGCTCGCTGCCGCCGCCGTGGTCGGTATCTGGGCCGCGTTCCGCGCCGTCGAGGAGGGCTTCGCCGCCTGGGTGCGTCGCGAGACCCGTCAGCGTGAGGCTGCCGGACTCGCCCCGGCCTGACCGCAGCCGCAGCCGGCAGCCACACCGGCCGTACGATGTCGCCGGTCGTCCCCCCTGGGGGCGGCCGGCTTGCGTTTCGTGCGAGGCCACCGTCGAGGAGGCCCGAGCCGCGAGGCCCTCCGACGAGGCTCTCCCCCCGTCGCTGCGGTGCGGCGCCGTCGATGTGCGGGGTGCGACGCCGTCCGGTGTCTCGCATGCGCTCGACGTGGCCGAGGCGTCGTCTCTCGGGGTCGTCGCCGACGACTTCCTGATGGACTGGCGGCGACGTCACTGGCAGCCGTGACACTGGACGCATGGAACTCTCGATCCTCGCCTCCGTGGTCAATGCGGTGCTCGCCTGGTGGCGACGCCCCCTCACCGACACGTCGACCTTCCAGCATCCGGTCGGCCCCCACACCGTCTTCTGCGAGTTCTGCAGCGACTGGCATCCACCCGACAACTGCGCCGGTTCGTGGCCTTGAACGGCCCGCACGGCGCCGGCCGGACGGCTGGGTCGGTGCCCGGGCGCGCCCGACCGCACGCCGGCGACGACGAACGGGCGTGGCGAAGCACGACCGGTCGTGCGCTGCGCGAAGCCGCCGGCCGGACGCGGCGTTGCGGACCTGCGCCCGTGCGACGCTGCGAGCCTGATCGGTACGCGGGTACGGAGCAACGGGATGGTCGACCGGGCGGGATGGAAGGTCCAACTCGACCCTGCTGACGCGGACTCCGCCGCCGGGAGCAGTGCGCGAGCGATGGCGGCCGAGCTCGCCGCCGGCAAGAGCGGCTTCCGACGCTTCGCCGAGCGGCTCTTCGACGTCAAGACGCCGGAGCGGGCCTGGGCCAAGGGGGCGGCCGGCGAGGAAGCGGTCGGCCGACGCCTCGCTCGCCTGCCCGAACCGTGGGCGGTCGTGCACGACCTGCCGATCGGCACGCGTGGCGCGAACCTCGATCATCTGGTGCTCGGCCCGTCTGGCGTCTTCTCGCTCAACACCAAGCACCTCTCCGGGCGGGTGACCGTCTACGACCGGGCGGTCCTGGTGAACGGCCGCAAGACGGACGTCGTACCGAAGCTGCTTCGCGAGGCGGCCTTGGTGCAGAAGCGCCTGACGGCCGCGGCCGGCCAGGACGTCAACGTCTGGGCGGTACTGGTGGTGATGGGCTGCGAACTCGAGATTCGGCGGCGTCCCTCGGACTTCTCCGTCGTCGGGCGGCGTTCGCTCCCGCGCTGGTTCGTTCGGCAGCGAGCGACCGCGTGGCCACCAGCGCAGATCGCCGAGCTCGAACGGCTCGCCCGCTGGCCCCAGACGTGGACGCCGGCACGCCCGCGGCAAGCACCGGCGCGCACGCCGTCAGGATTGCCTCGGCACTTGCCGACCCCGACACCTGCGACGACGCCGACACCACCGACGCCGACACCACCGCTGCGGGCGGCGGCGGCCACCAAGCCACCACCACCCCCAGTGAGCCGGGACGCGAGCCACGCGCCGATCGCTGCGGTCGCGTCGCCCGTGTTCGCCGTACGGGAGTGGCAGCGCTACGGCAGGCACCGCTACTACGCCAACACCTCCGAGGGGCGCACCCTCGGCTGGATCGACGTGCCCACCGGCGAGTTGCACGTCGTGGCGCCCGCCGACGAGGAAGCGGTCGCCGGTCGCCTGCGTGCCGCACGGGCAGCGGCGCTGGCGCGCCGGCGCGAGGTGACGACCGAGCGCTGACCCCGACGGCGATCCGGGGACGGGGCGCCGACGGCTTGCTTCAGCCGCGACCCAGCGCGTGCGCGACCGCGACGGCGAGACCGACCGAGGTGGGCCGGGCCCAGGCGACCGTGTTGTCCGGGCGGACCAGGATCCAGCCGTCGCTGCCGCCGAGCAGGGCGCGCAGCCGCCCGGACGGGTCGGTGTGGCCGCCGGGGCCGACGTGCAGCACCGCCGTCCCCGAGCGCCCGCTGGCAACCTCGCGGTCAACGCGGTCAACGCGGTCAACGCGGTCAACGCGGTCAACGCGGTCAACGCGGTCAACGCGGTCAACGCGGTCAACGCGGGCAACGCGGTCGCCGCGGCCGTAGCGGGCTCCGTCCGGCGCGCCGGTCACGCGCAGCAGCACCGGCCCGATCGGCAGCAGATCGGAGAGGCGACACTCGCGACCTTCGGGTGTGCGCACCCGTGGGTCGGGGAGCCGGATCCCCGGCGCACGTCCGGACCGTGGCAGCAACGGGGACGTCGACGGGCGCAGGTCCGTCATCGTGAGACGTCGCAGTGCCGCCCGCTCCAGCGGCGGGACACGCAGCGCCAGCCGCTGCAGCGCGAACAGGGTGCGCCGCAGCCGCCTCGGTGAGAGCAGGAACAGCCGCGTCACGACGTCGGTGAACCGCGACACGTCGCCGACCACGACGTCGCGCCGCTCGGTCTCGTAGGCGCCGAGCAGGCGCTCGGCGTCGCCGTCGGCGAGTGCGCCGGCCAGCAGCCACGACAGCGTGAACGCGTCCTGGACACCGGCGTTCATGCCCTGGCCCCCGACCGGGCTGTGCACGTGGGCCGCGTCACCGGCCAGGAGCACCCGTCCTTGACGGAACCGGGGGCTGGCGCGGCGGTGGATGTGGAAGCGGCTGCTCCAGACGACCTCGCCGCCACCCGGACCGAGTACGAGGTCGGTCAGGCGCCGTACCTCGGCGTCGGTGACCGCGTCGACCTCGCTGCGGTCACGGGGGTCGAGGTGGATGAGTCGCCACCGCCCCGGTCGGAACCGGACGGCGACCGTGAGGCCGCCGTCGCGATCGTGCAGACGCGGCCACGGCAGTCGGTCGCGGTGGTCGTCGATGGCGATGTCGGCGAGCACCGGTCGCAGGCGGTAGGTCGACCCGTCGAAGGACAGGCCGAGAGCCCGGCGGACGAAGCTGCCCGCTCCGTCGCATCCGACGACCCAGTCGGCGTCCAGCGTCCGCGACCTCCCGTCGCGACGGTAAACCAGCGTGGCCGACGCCCCCTCCTGCTCGAGGCCGGTCACCTCGGCGTCGAAGACCACGTCGCTGCGACCGGACTCGCGGAGCGCGTCGAGCAGCAGCCGTTCGGTGCCGGACTGCTCGAGCAGCAGCAGACCCGGCCGGTCGACCTCGTCGTCGAGCCGGGTGAGGTCGGCGTGCAGCAACGGTCGAGCGTCTGCGGCGACGTCGGTGAGCGTCACCTGGTCGATCAGATGACCAGCGTCGAGGAAGCGCTGCTCGATCCCCCAACGGCGCAGCGCGTCGCGGGTGCGGACGTGGATGCCGGCCGCCTTCGAGTGCTCGCTCAGCCGGTTCGCGCGTTCGAGCACGACGCTGTCGACGCCGTGCCGGGCCAGCCCGAGCGCCAGGGCGAGCCCGACGGGACCGGCACCGACGATCGCCACGGACGTCGTGGCGGGGACGGCTGCTGGCGAGGACATTCGGACCTTCGGCGACGTGGCCCGCCCACCCTACGAGTCCGCCGGGGCGATTCCCAGCGTCAGTTCGTCAGCAGGCCGCCGTCGACGGGCAGGGTGATCCCGGTCACGTAGCTCGACGCGTCCGAGGCGAGGAAGACGACCGCCGCGACGAACTCCTCGGGTTCGCCCTTGCGTCCGGCGGGGACGCGCCCGATCATCTGCTCCAGGTAGCCGTCGGGGTACTGGTCGGTCATCTCCGAGGCGAAGAAGCCGGGTGCGATCGCGTTGACCCGGATGCCCTTGCGGCCGGTCCACTGGGCGGCGAGGTCCCGGGTCAGGCCGATGATGGCGGCCTTCGACGACGCGTACGCGGCCTGTGGCAACCCGGCGGTGGTGAAGCCGAGCACACTGCCGACGTTGATGATGGACGCGCCCGGCTGCATGACGCGGCCGCAGGCCTGGGCCATCCAGTAGCTGCCGTGCAGGTTGATGTCAGTGACCTGCCGGAACTGCTCGGGGGTCTCACGGGTGGCCGGAACGGCGGTGCCGATGCCGGCGTTGTTGAGCAGGACGTCGACCTTGCCGAAGGTCTCGGTCGCGGTGCCCACGGCGCGCTCGGCCGTCGCCGGGTCGGCGACGTCACCGGGGACGACCACGCAGCGGCGGCCGAGGGCCTCGACCTGGCGTTGGGTGTCAGCCAGCTTCTCGGCCCGGCGGGCGACGAGCACCAGGTCGGCGCCTGCCGCCGCGAGGCCCGCCGCGGCGGACACGCCGAGTCCGGACGACGCACCGGTCACGATCGCGACCTTGTCGTCGAGGGCGAAACGGGAGAGGACGTCCACAGCTGGCTCCGATCGCGACACGTGGCCCGACGACCCTAGGCGAGGGCATCGGATCCGTCGCCGTCGACCGCGACGAACCACGTCGCGGTCGGCCGCGCGGTCGACGCCGACGGAGGGACCGGACCGACATCACCCTGCCCGTGGACGACGCCGGCGACTCGCGCAGCGTTGGTCGGTGGCCGTCCGTGCCGGTCCGCATCGAAGGCGGCACGGTCGGTGACCGAAGTGCGCGGCCGGCGGGCCGTCATGGGATCGCCACGGGCGGATCCTCTCCCGCGGGCGGCTACCGCGATCTCGCCCGTCCTCGACCGGAGAACTGCCTGATGAAGATCGACAAGGACCAGATCACCGACATGCTCAAGCAGCGAGGTGACGACCAGCAGGCGCAGCAGGCCGACAAGGAACTGCCGCAGCAGGTCGACACCGAGGACGAGCAGGACCAGAACCTGCTGCAGAAGTTCGGCATCGACCCGCAGGCGCTCGCCAAGCAGTTCCTCGGCGGCAAGGGCATCCCGGGCATGTGAGCCCGCACGCCGCGATCCGGGTGGCGGGCCGTTGCGGTCCGCCACCGCTGCGGTCCGCCACCGCGGCGACATCGCCTCGACACCGGGAGGCACGTGGGGTACCTGTTCCGCTCGCTCCCGGCCCCGAACAAACGAGTGTGCATGGTTACCCACAGCATCGAACTGCTGACCTGCGCCGAGTACGGCTGCCCGGGTTGCGACTACCGCCACTTCCGGCGCACCGCGGACGGCCAGCAGCTGACGGAGGTTCCCGACGCCGGGCTGTACACCGCTGAACAGCTCGCCGTCCTCGGTCGGGCCGCCCTGGCCACCGGAGCGGTCGGACGCTGACCGCCATCGCACGGTCGGAAACTCCGTACGGCCCGGCCGGACGTGCCGTGCGGCCGCCGCGAACGTAGGGTCGGCGTCCCCTGCGAAGAAGGTGTGGCATGGCAACGGTGGTCATCGTCGGTGACGGACCGGGTGGGCTCGGCGCGGCCCTGTTCCTGGCTCGTGCGGAGCACGACACACGCGTGTACGGCACGGACAAGACGGCGATGCACCACGCACACCTGCACAACTACCTGGGCATCGAGGAACTCGGCGGCAGCGAGTTCCAGCAGATCGCCCGGCGCCAGGTGACGGCGGCCGGCGCCTCGCTTGACGAGACCGAGGTGGAGTCGGTCGAGCGTCGCGACGACCGCTTCGTAATCACGCTCGACGGCGGCACCACGGTCGAGGCCAACTACCTGGTCCTGGCCGGCGGGAAGTCGGCGCAGTCGCTGGCCGCCCAGGCGGGCGCGACGGTCGAGGACGGGCGGGTGTCGGTCGACGTGGAGTACCGCACGGACGTCGACCGTCTCTACGCCGTCGGACGGCTGGTCCGTCCCGAACGCAGCCAAGCGATCATCTCCGCCGGCGCGGGCGCAACGGTCGCGCTCGACATCCTCTCCCGGGAAGCGGGCAAGGACGTCCACGACTGGGACAGCCCGCCCGAGCAGTGACGAAGGGCTGGAGGGCCCCGGTCGCGCTCGTGGCCCGGACCGCGGCGGATGGCCCGGTCGACGCCGTCGTGGCCTTCACCACGGGCACGCGGGTACGAAGCCGTCCGGCGTGTCGGCGTGGATCGCCGGCCGGTCGAACGCCTGACGCCAGCCGCCGAGCGGACGGTGCCGTGCGGCGAGTTCCTCCGCGTGCTGCTGCAGCCGGTGCCGTTCGGCCGCGGCACGCGCACCGACGCGTCGGACGTCCACACCGACCACCGGCACGTCGTCCGAGTTCGCTCCGACACCGCCGACGGCGAGCTGCCGAACCCGGAGACGCGCCCGGGTGCCGTCGCGGACCGCCGAGGTGAGCACCCACGCATGTGCGACCGTCGGACGGCCCGGCTGCTGCAGCTCGCGCACGCGTACGGGCAGGGCGAGCACGGCAGCATCCGAGGCGAGTTCCCCGGTGATCACCGCGAGCTCGGTGAGTGGGTGACCTTCTCGCCGTGGCGCTCGCGCCGGCTGTCGACCACGATGTCGGCCGTGCCGTCGGTGAAACAGACCAGCAGCGGTGCCGGTCGCCGCTCCCCACCGAGCGTTCCGAGGAAGCCCGTCAGCCACGACTCGTGGTCCGCCCAGGTGATCGGCGTCGTCATCGCGACTCCTGACGTGCCGTCGACGGCGAGGGTCGCGTGTGCGGCGGCCGCCGGCGGCGGACCGCGTCGCGGGCGAGTTCGCGGACACGACGCCGGTGGACCGGACGGACCTGTCGCTCGACGCGTGCCGCGACCGGGGTGAAGCCGTAGCGGTCCTGCCAGCCGGGCCGCGACCTCCACGACCATGCCCCACCGCGACAGCGCGTAGGCGAGCCCGAGCGGACCCGGGCCGTCACCGTCGGGGACGGAACTGGACAGCGCGTGGCGCAGCATCGCCCTCCAGATCCCGTCGTCGCCCGACTCCCGGCGCTGCCAACGCACGGCGCCGTCGTCCTCGATCTCCCGCTCGAGCAGGTGGGCCGTCACGGTGACCTCGTCGCCCAGGCGTTCGGCGACCTCGACCACGATGCCGTAGGTCGCCAGCGCGGCACGCAGGTCCGGGTCGGCGACCCTCGGGTCGGTCGTCCGGGCCTGGCTGAACACCAGCAACTGGCGGATGCCGAGCTCGGGCACGAGCGCGCTCAACAGGCGCGGCAGCTCGTGGTGCCGGTCCTGGAGCATCCCGAGCCCGGCCTGCACCGCAACGTCGGGCGGCCGTTTTCGAAGCCGTACAGCGTCGGACGCACCGGCAGGCCGCGCCCTACCGGCACCGCAGCCTCAGCGCGGGCGCTCCCGATCGGATCGTCCCAGCGTGGCGGGCATCCCATGCCGCTCCCCTCGGTTCACGTCGGTGCAGCTTTGCCCACGATCGGTACGCGGGCCCCTCGGACCGTGCCCCGCCTGTGGACAGCCACCTCGGCCGACGGCCATGGTGCCGACCACCGTCGGCTTGCTTGGGTGAGGTCCGCGGGGGGGACGGCCGGCGTCCGGCGTCGACCGCCGCCCCACCTCCGCATCGACCCAAGGGAATGCCGTGCACGCCACCACCTCGATGACGCCGTTCGAAGCGGTCAACCACTTCTTCCAACGGGCGGCCGCGATCGACCGCCTGAGCGACGAGGCGATCGACGTGCTGTCCGGCACCTTCCGGGAGTTGCGCGTGCAGATCGCGGTGCGCTGCGAGAGTGGCAGCCGCAACGTCTTCTACGGCTATCGCGTCCAGCACAACGCCGCCCGCGGCCCCTACAAGGGCGGCATCCGTTTCCATCCGGACGCCGATCTCGAGGAGGTGCGGGCCCTGGCATCGCTGATGACCTGGAAGACGGCACTGGTCGACGTCCCCTTCGGGGGCGCCAAAGGCGGCGTCCAGGTCGACCCGATCAAGCTGAGCACGGTCGACCTCGAGCGGATCACCCGCCGCTACACCGAGCAGATCGGCCACATCATCGGGCCGACGCGGGACATCCCGGCGCCGGACATGAACACCAACGCGCAGACCATGAGCTGGATCCTCGACCAGTACGGCCGCCGCTACGGGCACACACTGGGCATCGTCACCGGCAAGCCGGTGGTGCTGGGTGGGTCACTCGGCCGGGAGCAGGCGACCGGCCGGGGCACGGTCGTGGTGCTCGACGAGGCGGTCCGTGACCTCGGCCTCGGGGTGCCGTCCGAGGTGTCGGTGGCGATCCAGGGCTTCGGCAACGTCGGGTCGTGGGCGGCGGTCACGGCGGCCGAGCGTGGCTACCGGGTCGTCGCCGTCTCCGACGTCGGTGGCGGCATCCACGCGCCCGGCGGTCTGGACATCGAGGCCGTCCGTGTCCACCTCGCCGAGCACGGCACGGTCGCCGACCTGCCGGGCACCGAGCCGATCAGCAACGACGAGCTGCTCGAGTTGGACGTCGACGTGCTGATCCCGGCCGCGCTCGGCGAGGTCGTCACCCACGACAACGCCGACCGCATCCGGGCCCGCATCGTCGTCGAGGGGGCGAACCACCCCGTGACACCAGCTGCGGACGAGATGCTCGCCGAGCGGGGTGTGGTGGTCGTGCCCGACATCCTGGCCAACGCGGGCGGCGTGACGGTCAGCTACTTCGAGTGGGTGCAGAACAGCCAGGACCTGCGCTGGGAACTCGAGGACGTCAACCGTCGCCTCGACACCAAGCTGCAGACCGCCTACCAGCAGTGTCGACGGTTCCAGGCCGAGCGGGCCGGCGAGGCCAAGGCATGGGGCGGCGACCGGTTGACGCTCCGCGAGGCGGCGTTCGCACTCGCGGTCGAGCGCGTCGCGGAGGCAGCGACCCTCCGCGGCTACATCTGAGTCACCGGGACCACGAGGAGCGAGGTGATCCGCGGCCACGCTCTCAGCGGGACGCCTCGGCGCCGGGGACGAGGACGGCGCTCCGCAGGATCAGGTCACAGACCTCGTGCACGTGCAGGACGTCGAGGCTCCTCGACTCGAGCAGCACCTGGATCGACAGCCCGTCGATCAGGCCGATGACCGCGTTGGCCAGGACCTGCGGATCACCCGGCTGCATCGTGCCGTCGCGCTGCCCCTCCGCGATGATCTCGGCCACGCGGCTGCGCCACGCGCCGTAGACCACGTCGTTGAGCTCCCGCAGGTCCGGGTCGTGCAGCGCCCCCACCCACAACTCGGCCCACACCTTCCACGCCTCGACCGTCACCGGCGACTCCGGCAGATACGAGGCGATGAGGCTGCGCAGGCGCACCACCGCGTCGCCGTCGCTGTCCAGGATCGCCGCGCGACGTGCCAACGACGCCTGGAAGTTGTGCTCGAACGCCGCCCGGATGAGGGCACGCTTGGTCGCGAAGTAGTAGTGCACCGTCCCGCTGCTGCACCCCACCCGCTGGGCGACGTCGGTCACCCGCAGGGAACGGAACCCGACCTCGGCCGCCACTTCGCAGGTCGCCCCCAGGATCTGCTCGCGTCGTGCCGCGACGACGCTCGTGCGGGTCATGACGTCCCCCTGTTCGGAGCTGGTCGTCGGGCGGCCGGCGACATCGACCCGAGGGTCGCGTCCCGCTGCGCCCATGCCACCACCTGCCTCGCCTGGTCGAGCACCGCCTGTCCGGCCGACTCGGCGGACAGGTAGGCGACGTGCGGGGTGACGACGCACCTCGGGTGGTCCACGAGCGGATGCGGCGCCACCGGGGGTTCCTCGGCCAGCACGTCCAGTGCCGCCCCCGCGAGGTGGCACTCGTCGAGCGCGTCGAGCAGTGCCGTCTCGTCGAGCACCGCGCCGCGCGCGACGTTGACGACCACGGCGTCGGCCGGGAGCAGGGCCAGCTCGCGCGCCCCGATCAGCCCCCGGGTCGCGGCGACGAGCGGTACGTGCAGGCTGAGCACGTCCGCACGGACCAGCAGCTCGTCCAGCGTGTCGGCGCGGGCGACGCCCGACGGCCAGTCCGGCGTCGTCGTGGCCGGGTCGTGGCCGACGACCTCGCCGACCAGCACCTGCGCCCGCCGCGCCACCGCACGGCCGATCCGCCCCATGCCCACGATCCCCCACGTCAGCTCCGAAGGGCGTCGCAACACCTGCGCCGTCGGGTCCCACGCCCCCGCCCGCACGGCACGGTCGAACACCACCACGCCACGCAGCGCGGCCAGTGCCAGCGCCAGCGTGTGGGTCGCGACCTCCTCGGTCGCGACCGCCGGGAGGTTCGCGACCCGGACACCACGGGCTGCGGCGGCGGCCAGGTCGATGCCGTCGGTGCCGACCGAGCGGGTGACGATCCCCCGCAGCCGCGGCAGCCGCTCGAGCTCCGGTTCGCCGATGCGCTGGTAGCCGACCAGCAGGTAGTCCGCGTCGGCGTGCGAGCCGGCCGACCATCCGGCCTCGGACCTGGGCGGGCGCACCTCGACGCCGGCCGCACACAGCAGGTCGACCCCCGGGCCGAGGTCCTCCTCGGGCGAGGCGTCGGTGTAGACCGCTACCGGCACACCGACGGCAGCCGCGGCGGTCACGTCGGCGAACCGAAGTGGTCTGCCAACAGCGCGACGTTGCGGTCGGCCAGGTCGAGGGCCGCCTCGCGCAACGACACCTGCCGCGCGTCGGCGTCGGCGACGACCGCCTTCACCAGGCGCCGCATCGTCGCCGAGGTCTTGGCGAACGAGGCCTCGGCAGTCGGTTCCACGTCGCCGTACACGACCCACCACCACCAGGCGTTGGTCGCCAGGTTGGTGAGGAAGTCGGGCAGCACCTCCACGCCACGGTCGCGCAGCCGCTCCTCCGCGGCGGGCAGGGTCGGCAGGTTCGCGCCCTCGGCCACCACCCCGGCGCGGACGTCGTCGACCTGGTCGACGTCGAGGACGTAGGACATCGCAGCCGGCACCAGCAGGTCGGCGTCGAGCCGGTACCAGTCGGTGCCGTCGCGCTGCGCGAGGGCCCCGACCCGGTCCCGGTCGACGACGCCGGACGCGTCCCGGACGCGCAGCAGCGCCTCGACGTCGAGGCCGTCCTCGTCGACGAGCAGTCCGGCCCGGTCGACGACCCCGACGACCCGGACGCCGGCCCGGGCGAGGTAGCGCGCGGTGGCCCCGCCGATCGACCCGAACCCCTGCACGACCGCGGTGAGCCGTGCGGGGTCGCGGCCACGCAGTTCGGCGTGTGCGACGGCGGCCTCGGCGACGCCGTACCCGCCGACGAGGTCCCCGAGCCCCACGCCGTCGACCTCGACGGCGAACGCCCGGGCGAGCCGGTCGCGGGCCGCCTCGGCGTCGTCGAGTCGGGCGAACACCGCCTCGACCGTCGACCGCAGGCCGATGCGGTGCGCGATCCGGTCGAGGGTCTCCTGTCGGACGCCGAAGTCCTCGCCGGTGGTCCACTGCTGTTCCACGACCGGCTTGATGGCACCGAGGAACCGGTGCAGGACCGCCTCCGCGTCCGGGGACGCCGGGTCGAGGTCGAGCCCGCCCTTGGCACCGCCCAACGGCAGGTAGCGGTCCGCGGGGTCGTAGACGATGGCTTCCTTGCGGCTCATGCCGCGTGCCAGGCCGGCGACCTCCTCGAGGTCGCAGCCGGCACGCACCCGCAGCCCGCCACTGGCGAGGCCGCGCACGAGCCGGTCGATCACCACGTAGCCGGGGGTGCCCGTCACCGGGTCGCGCCAGGTGATCTCGAGCAGGGGTGGCACCGTCACGGCGGCCTCCTTCACGGGGTGGACCCGGTGATCGTCTCGGGCACCCGCAGCAGCGTCGGGCGGTCGGCGGTCAGTGCGGTCTCGAGCAGCTCGGGCAACTGCGCCAACGTCCCGACCTCGTGGCCGTGACAGCCCAGCGCCCGGGCGGCGGCGGGAAGGTCGACGGCCGGCAGCTCGGTGCCGAGCGGGGTCTCGTCCCGCTCGAGCATCTCGCGGCGGATCTCGCCGTAGCCGCCGTTGTCGACGACGAGCACCGGCAGCGCCAGTCCGGCCTGTGCCGCGGCGGCGAGCTCGGGCAGCGTGAACATGACGCCCCCGTCGCCGAGGACGGCGACGACGTCGGTGTCAGGGCTGGCCAGCTTGGCACCCATGGCGGCCGGCAGGCCGTAGCCGAGCGTGCCCAGACCGGTCGGGTACAGGAACGCGCCCGGCCGGTGGCGGGGCAGGTTCGCCAGCACGCCGTAGTAGCAGGCCATCGTGCTGTCGCCGGCCACGACGGCATCATCGGCGAGCACCTCGGCGAGCACGTCGACGAGCCCGAGCCAGTCCGCGCCCTCCTTGCGGGCGTCGTCGCGCAGCCGCTGCCGCCACTGGGCCGCCCGGGCCTCGGCCTCGGCCCGGGTCTCGGCCGTGGCCACGTCGGTGGTCGTGTCCCCCGCGTCGGGGAGCCGAGCGAGCAGTGCGTCCAGCGTCGTCGCGGCGTCACCGGCCAGGGCCACCCGGGGACGGGCGTTGCGCACCAGCTGGCCGGCGTCGATGTCGACGTGGACGAGCTTGCCGTCGGTCGGCAGCGGGCCGTACCACAGGTCGGCCGGAGCGAGCTCGGTGCCGACGGCGACGACCGCGTCGCTGTCCTCCGCCAGCGCCTGCACCGCCGGATGATGGACCCCGGCACCGACCGCGAGCGGGTGGCGTTCGGCCAGCACGCCCTTGCCGTTGGTGGTGGCGACCACGCTCGCCCCCAGGCGTTCCGCCAGCCGCCGCACCTGCGCGGCCGCGGACCGGGCGCCCCCGCCGACGACCAGCACCGGACGCCGGGCGTCGGCGAGGAAGGCGGCGGCAGCGGCGAGGGCGTCGTCGGACGGGCACGGACGCGCGGTCGCCACCGGAGCGACGTCGGGCGTCGGCGCCGACGCCTCGAGCAGGTCGAGCGGCACCTCGAGGTGCACCGGGCGCGGCCGACCGGCGGTCATCGCGACGAACGCCTCGGCGACGGCACCGGGGATCTCGGCGACCGAGGTGACCCGGTGGCTGTAGGCGACCACCGCGTCCATCGCCCCGGTCTGGTCCTTCACCTCGTGCAGGTAGCCGTTGCCACGGGCCGGATGTGCCAGCGGCAGCCCCGGGGAGACGGCCAGCACCGGGACGGAGTCCGAGTACGCCTGCGCGAGCGCCGCAGAGACGTTCAGTGCCGCCGGACCGGTGGTGGTGATCACGACTCCGGGCCGTCCGCTGATCCGCGCATAGCCGTCGGCGGCGTAGCCGGCGCCCTGCTCGTGTCGGGGCGACACGTGTCGGATCCCGTGCGCGTCGAGGGCGGCGTAGATGGCGAGGTTGTGCGTGCCGGGGATGCCGAAGACGAGGTCGACGCCGTGGGCCGCCAACGCCCGGACGACCGCTTCGCCGCCGGTGCGCTCGATCATGGGGTGCTCCTGTCCGGCTGGCGACGAGGCCAGCGGTGACGTTCGGACGGCGGTCAGCGCGTCGACGGGGAGGAGATCTCCGCTGCCGGCTCGGCAGCAGCGGACGGGGAGGTCGCCGCGATTCCGGCACCGCCGTTCCCGGCACCGTCGTTCGCGGCACCGTCGTTCGCCGCACCGTCGTTCGCGGCACCGTCGGCGGGCAGGACCACGGCCGCGTCGGCGTCCCAGGTGACCACCACGGAGGCCCCCGGGGTGGGCGGCGGCTCGCTGGCGGGCACCCGTACGACCAGCACCCGGCCGTCGTCGACGACGAGTTCGCTGCGGAACTCCGAGCCGAGGTAGATCGTCTCGCGCACCGTCGCGGTCAGGGCGTTGGACGCGGCCGGGGGCTCGGTGCCGGCCGGCAGCAGTCGCAGCTTCTCGGGGCGGACCACGACGTCGGCGCGGGTACCGGGGACGCGCCCGGCGGTGTGCAGCATCCGACCGGTCGGCGCGTCGTGGCAGACGCCGTCGCGGACGTCGCAGACGAAGACGTTGGACTCGCCGAGGAACTCCGCGGTGTAGCGCTCGGCGGGGCGTTCGTAGAGCTCGGTGGGTTCACCGACCTGGACGACCCGGCCGTCGCGCAGCAGCGCGATGCGGTCGGACATCGCCAGCGCCTCCTGTTGATCGTGGGTGACGAACACGAAGGTGATGCCGAGCTCGCGGTGCAGGCGCTTGATCTCGAGCTGCAGTTGTTCGCGCAGTCGCTTGTCGAGCGCACCCAACGGTTCGTCCATCAGCAGCACGCTCGGGTGGAAGACGATGGCGCGGGCGAACGCGACCCGCTGCTGCTGCCCGCCGGAGAGCTCGGAAGGGCGGCGCTCCACGAGGTGCGCCAGTTCGACGGTGTCGAGGGCCTCGAGCACCCGACGCCGCACCTCGTCCTTGCGCACCCGCCGGCGACGCAGCGGGAAGGCGACGTTGTCGAACACGTTCATGTGCGGGAACAGCGCGTAGTGCTGGAACACCATGCCGAGGTCACGCTTCTGTGGCGGCACGCGGGTGAGGTCGCGGTCGGCGACCCGGATGGTGCCTTCGGTGGCCGGCACGAACCCGGCGATGATGTTGAGCAGGGTCGACTTGCCCGACCCGCTCGCCCCGAGCAGCGTGAGGAACTCCCCCGCCCGGATGTCGAGGCGGACACGGTCGAGCGCGACGACGTCGCGGTAGTGCTTGGAGACGCCCTGGACGCTGATCGCGGCCCCGGCCACCCCGGTCGCTCCAGCGGTGCTCATGGTGTCTCCGTGTCGTTGGCGCGCAGTCGGCGTCGCCGCAGCAGGCGACCGAGTGCGGCGAGGGTGAACAGCGTCAGGGTCATCAGCAGCAACAGGCTCGAGATCGCCGCGACGGTCGGGTCGACCGAGACCCGCACGCCGGACCACATCCGGACCGGCAGCGTCGTCACCTGCGGCCCCGACAGGAAGATGCTGGTGACGACCTCGTCCCAGGAGATGACGAACGCGAACAGCGCGCCGGCCAGCATGCTCGGGCCGATCAACGGCAGCGTGATTCGGAAGAACGTGCTGAGCGGACCGGCACCGAGGTTCTGCGCGGCGAGTTCGAGCCGCCGGTCGAAGCCGTAGAGCGCGGCGACGACGTTGATCGTCACGTAGGGCACCGCGAGCGCGGTGTGGACCAGCACGAACCCGAGCGTGGTCTCGGTCAGACCCAACTGCAGGAACACCGCGTAGACGGCCAGGCCGATGATGACGTAGGGCACGATGATCGGGGCCAGCACCAGGCCGGTGACCAACGAGCGCAGCGGCAGCCGGCCGCGCACCATCCCGAGCGCGGCGAGCGTCCCGAGCACGACCGACGCGACGGTCACCAGCAGCGCGATCCGCAGGCTGGTCAGTGCGCTCTCGGTCCAGGTCGGGGTGGCGAAGAAGTTCTCGTACCAGCGCAGCGACCACGCCTCGGGCGGGAACTGCAGCAGGGTGGCGTCGGAGAACGACATCGGCACGATGATCACGACCGGCAGCAGCAGGAACACCGCGGTGAGGACCGCGAGGGTCACCAACGCGCCGCGGGTGAGTTGACGGGTGGTCATCGGCTCACACCCAGGTGCCGGCGCAGGTCGACGAACCGGTTGACCAACGCCAGCAGCACCATGGTGGTGACGAGCAGCACGGCGGCGAGCGCCGCGGCGAAGCCCCAGCGGAGCACGGCGCTGACCTGTTGCACGATCAGTTCGCCCAGCATGATGTTGCCCGGTCCCCCGAGCAGCGCCGGGGTGATGTAGAAGCCGAGCGACTGGATGAAGACGAGCAGCAGTCCGGCGGCCGCGCCGGGGATGGTGAGCGGCACGAAGATCCGCCAGAACGCGAACGCCGGTGAGGCACCGAGCCCTTCGGCGGCCTGCACCAGCCGCAGGTCGATGCTGCGCATGCTGGCGTACAGCGGCAGCACGAGGAACGGCAACAGGACCTGCACCATGCCGATCACGACACCGGTGAAGTTGCGCATCAGCGCGACCGGTTCGTCGATGACCCCCCAGGCGAGCAGCGTCTGGTTGATGACCCCGGTGTTGCCCAGCAGCAGGACCAACGCGAAGCTGCGCACGAGCAGGCTGGTCCAGAACGGCACCAGCACGACGACCAGCAGCACCGAGCGCCACAACGGGCTGGCCAACGTCATCAGGTAGGCGTACGGGTAGCCGATCAGCAGCGTGACGCCGGTCACCAGCAACGCGGTCACGAACGTGTTGACCAGCACGTTGAGGTACACCGGGCTGCCGAAGAACGCGCGGTAGTTGTCCAGACCCAACGTCGGGTCGGTGAAGCTGCGGCTGAAGATGATCGCCAGCGGCGCGACGAAGACGACCAGCAGAAAGGCGACGAGCGGCAGGGTGAGCCCACCCCAGCCGTCCAGTGCCAGCCGTTCGCGCCAGCTGGCGTTCGTCGCCGGGAGGGGCGGCCCGGCCGGCTGCGGCGCCTCGGGAGGCGCCGCAGCCGCGTCGGGAGCGGAGGTCATCCGGCTGCCATCCACTCGTTGAGGCGCTCGGAGACCGGATCGTAGTGCTCGGACCAGTAGCGGTAGTCCATGACCGAGGCACGCTGGGCGGCGTTGTCCGGATGCGTCGGCAGCTCGATGGCGACGTCGTCGTCGATGAACTCCATCGCGGCCTCGTTGACCGGCGCGTAGGCACTGGCGTTGGCGTAGTCCGCCTGCGCCTGCGGGTTGTTGAGGAACCAGTCCATCCATTCCTGGGCGAGCTCGGTGTTGGGATAGCCCTGGGGGATGATGAGCTGGTCGTAGGACAGCAGGTGCTCGTTCCACTCGTTGGCGACCGGCTGTCCCGCTTCGGCGGCCTCGAAGATGCGGCCGTTCCAGGCCTGGATCAACGGCACCTCACCGCTGGAGACCAGCTGGACCTGCTCCTGACCGGTGTCGTAGAAGACGATGTCGTCCTTGATGGAGTCGAGCTTGGCGAACGCGCGGTCGATGTCGAGCGGGTAGAGCTCGTCGGGGGCGACGCCGTCGGCGAGCAGTGCCGCCTCGAACATGGCGCCGGTGGCGTAGCGCCAGAAGCCGCGCTGGCCCGGGAACGCCTCGGTGTCGAAGAACTCCGCCCACGACGTCGGGTGCTCCCCGGTCGGGAAGGTCTCGGTGTTGTAGGCGATGGTGAAGGCGTACTCGAGGATCGGCACCGCGCAGTCGTCGACGAACTGCTCGTCGATGGCGGAGACGTCGACCACGTCGAAGTCGATCGGCGTGGCCCAGCCGTTCTCGCAGGCGGTGTGGGCGAAGTTCGGCTCGACCTCGACCGCGCCCCACGTGACCCGCTCGGACTCGACCTGCGCCCGGATCTTGGCGTAGTCGCTCGGCGAATCCTGCCGGATCTCGACGTCCTGCTCCTCGGCCCACGGCATCACGAGGGCGTCGACGGTCATCTCCTGGTCCTCACCGCCCCACATGACCACGGTCAGGTCGGTGGCCTCGTCGGCGGCAGCCGGCTCGGCGCTGCCTCCTTCCGCGTCGTCGCTCCCCCCACACGCGGTCGCCGCCAAGGACAGCGCGGCCATCGCCGCGACCGTTCTTCGTGCAGCACAAGACAAAACCATGAACTCCCCATTCTCCAGGGCGCCAGTTGACTGGCGCGTCAATCAAACCCTGCTCTGCACGGTTTCCCCTGTCAAGGAGGCCCGCCGCGCACGGCGAATTCGTCGACAAAGCGCACAACCGCACGTCCGAGGTTGACGCGACCCGCTGCGAAGCGCTTGGTGCCGCTGCCCGCCGACTGCAGCGACACGCTCGCCGAGGGCTGGGTCGGTGCCGCGAACGCCTCGTGCTCGACCGCGACCTCTCGACCTCGTCGAAGGAGCGGGCCGGCTCACTCCGCAGCGCGACACGCGTCCTCGGCGGCGGTCGTCAGCTCGTCGACCTTCGCGCGGAAACCGGCAACGGCCCGCCGCGGCAGCGCACGGTCGGAGAAGATGCTCGCGAGTTGGGCGTAGTACCACGCGGTCTGGTCAGCGGACACGGAGAACCGGTTCCAGACGTCCGCCCCGGGCCCGTGGGGCTCGGTGGCGTCGGCCACGATGGCCGAGGCGTTGTGCAGCTTGTCGCACAGCGACACCAGTGCTGCCGGGTGCCCGGCAGCCACGAGCCCTCGGAGGTGTTCGAGGTAGGCGGCCTTGCGCGGTTTCCACGGCGCCTTCGGTTCGCCTTCCTCGCAAACGGCGTCGGAGAGCGCCTCGACGACGTCGGCGACCTCGTCACCGAACCTCGCACGGACGTCGTCGAGTCGGGGACGCCCGCCACCGTCCTCGACGACGTCGTGCAGTACCGCCGAGGTCGCCTGCACCTCGTTGCCGCCGTGCTCGAGCACCAGCGCGGCGACCGCGATCGGGTGACTGAGGTAGGGCACCGCCGTGCCCTTGCGGACCTGCGCACCATGGGCCTCGGCGGCGTAGCGCACCGCCTCGGCGAACCGTCCGTGCAACTCGATCTCCGACAAGCGGCCTCCGGATGGGACAGGTGACGCCCGTAGCATGACCGAGCCCTGCGACACGTCGCCGAGGATGCGCGCGTCTACCCGTCAGCGCCGAACGTCGTCTGGGCGTCCGCGCCGTCCCCGTTGCGGATCGGGACGGCGAGGCTGGCCCACATGCCGAGGTGGGTGAGGAAGGCGAGCGTGGCCACGCCGGTCGCACCGTCGCGCTGCCAGGTGACGTGCACCTCGCCGAGGCCGGCGTCGGGGGTGTCCACGTCCCGCAGTTCCTGGCGGTGCACGTACCAGTGCGCATCGAGTTGCGGCTGCAGCGAGGCGAACCGTTGCGAGACCTCCTGTGGCCGGGCGGGCTTCGCCGCTGCGGGCGACGCGAGGCCGGTCTCGGTCACCACGATGGCGCATCCGTGATGGACGGCCACCTCGCGCAGTCGTGCGGCGACGACGGACGCCGCGTCGCCGGACCGAGCGACGGCGGACATGCGGTCGATGACGACGAGCGACGGAGGCAACCCGGCGCGTTCCGCCAACGCCGACACGGCGAGTGCGAGCGTCACCGGCGTGACGGCACCGTCGGCAACGGCCCAGGACAGCGGCTGTCTCAGCAGCTCCCTGCGGGCCCGGCGGCCACGACGCTCGGCGTCGGCGGGTCGAGGTCGCGCCGACCACTCGCGCAACGGCACGCGTCCGATCGACGACAGCAGGCGCAGGTCGAGCTGCTCGGCGCGGAGGTGGTCGCTGAGGAAGAGGACCGGACGTTCTTCCCTGCACGCGACGTCGTGTGCCAAGCGCAGGGCCAGCGCGGTGACCCCCACCCCCGGTTCGCCCGTCACGAGCGTGAGCCCGGGCGCCGGGAGACCCCCGATGCGGTCGAGCTCACCGAGACCTGCCTGCAGGCGCGACGACGGTCGATCGCGTCCGGCAGGAACAGCGACCGGTGACGCGTCACCGGCCTGGTGGAGAACGAGCGTCATCCCGACACCTCGCCGACCGACTCGCGTCGCTCGTCTACCCACAGGACACCGCCGGCCGGGACGACCGGCACCGTGACGTCCTCGCTTCTCCCACCCATACGCTGCCTCCGCTCGTCCGCTGCCTGGCGCATCGTCGGACAGGCAGTCTGGAGCAGGGGTGTGACCGGCAGCGTCGAGCGGGTCAGGCGTACGTCGAGCGGGTCAGGCGTGCGTCGACGCACCCGAGGGAGCGCCCGAGGCTCGACGCGATGAGCGCGATGCCCGGAGCCCGGCCGGAGCGCACCCGGCGGCCGTCCGCGGTGACGTCCTGGCTCGTGTCACAGGTGTCGGGCACCATGCGGTCCGCTCGAGGTGAACGGGGGCCGTGTGGGTCTGCAGGTGTGGCGTTCGGAACGCGCCGACGGTCTGGTACGGCCGTTGGCGGAGCTGTTGGCGACGCCGCCGGCCGACCCGTTCGAGCGGGACGTCGTCGCGGTCCCGACCGCCGGCATCGAACGCTGGATCGCGCAGGAGCTGTCGTTGCGGCTCGGCGCGGCCGCCGGCGCGACCGACGGCATCTGCGCCAACGTCGACTTCCCGTTCCCGGGCACGCTGGTCACGATGGCGTTGGAGGCCACGGGCGAGCTCCCCGACGACGCCGACCCCTGGCGGCCCGACCGGCTGGTGTGGCCGCTCCTCGAACTGGCCGAGACGGACCCGAAGGCCGACTGCTGGGGTCCGGCCCGCAGCCACCTCGAGTCGGCGCGCGACGGCCGCCGCTTCTCCGCAGCCCGCCGGCTGGTCGACCTGTTCGACCGCTACGCCGTCCACCGTCCCGAGATGGTGCTGGACTGGGCCGACGGCCACGACGTCGGCCCCGACGGTGCCGCGATCGCCGACCGGCACGCCTGGCAACCGCAGCTGTGGCGGCGGCTGCGCGAGCGGGTCGACACGCCCAGCAGCGCGGAGCGGCTGACCGACGTCGCCGTCCGGCTCGAGGCCGGCGACGTGCAGCTGGACCTGCCGCAGCGGCTGTCGATCTTCGGGCTCAGCGCCCTGCCCGCGAGCTACCTGCGGGTGCTGATGGCGCTCGCGACCACCCGCGACGTGCACCTGTTCCTGCGACACCCGTCGCCGGCGCTGTGGGACCGGATCCGCGACGTGCACGCCACGACGACGCCGCCCAGGGGGCCGCGGCGGACGGACGCGACGGCGGACACGCCGCAGCATCCGCTGCTGCGCTCCTGGGGCCGCGACGCCCGCGAGATGCAGACCGTCTTCGCCGCCCTCGGCGCCCCCGACGCCGACCACCGCCCGGTGCCGGAGCCGCCGACCACGCTGCTGGGCCGGATCCAGGCCGACCTCCGCGCCGACCGCCCAGCGGTCCGCGTCCCGACCGCTGGCGACCGCCGCCCGCTGTTGGCAGCCGGCGACGACTCGCTGCAGGTGCACGCCGCCCACGGCCGCATGCGACAGGTCCAGGTCCTGCGCGACACCGTGCTGCACCTGCTCGCCGACGACGAACGGCTCGAGCCACGCGACATCATCGTCATGTGCCCCGACGTGGAGGCGTTCGCGCCGCTGGTCGACGCCGTCTTCAGCACCGAGGTCGCCACGTCCTCGGGCAGCACCACACCGCTGCGGGTCCGCATCGCCGACCGCTCCCTGCGGCAGACCAACCCGACGCTCAAGGTCGTCGCGCAGCTGCTCGACCTGGCCGACGCCCGCCTCACCGGCGCCCAGGTGCTCGACCTGCTGGCGCGCGAGCCGGTCCGGCGGCGGTTCCGGTTCGACGCCCAGGAGCTCGAGCGCATCGAGGGCTGGCTGCCGGAGCTCGGCATCCGGTGGGGCATCGACGCCGAGGACCGGGTCCGGTTCGACCTCGACGGCGTCGACGTCAACACCTGGCGCTCCGGGCTGCGGCGGTTGCTGACCGGCATCGTCATGGCCGACGAGGACCACCGCCTGGTCGCCGGCATCCTGCCGTTCGACGACGTCGAGGGCAGCGACGTCGAGCTCGCCGGCCGCTTCGCGGAGTGCGTCGAGCGGCTGACGGCCGCCGTCTGCGAGCTGCGGGATCCCCGCCCGCTCGGCGCCTGGCGCGACACGATCCTCGCCGTCACCGACCGGCTCACCGCCACCGGCACTCCCGACCGGTGGCAGCGGCTGCAACTGCACCGCGTCCTCGACGAGTTGACCGACGCCGCCCGGACCGCCGCGGACGCCACCGGCGAGGGCACCGCCGCGCCGGTCGAGCTCAGCCTCGCGGAGGTGCGCGTCCTCCTCGGCGACCGGCTGCGTGGCCGCCCGTCACGGGCCAGCCACCGCACCGGCGACCTCACGGTCTCCACCCTCGTGCCGATGCGGGCGGTCCCTCACCGGGTGGTGTGCCTGCTCGGCATGGACGACGGCGCGTTCCCGCGCCGCACCGTCGCCGACGGCGACGACCTGATCGAGCTCGAGCCGTTCGTCGGCGATCGCGACGCGCGCACCGAGGACCGCCAGTTGCTGCTCGACGCGCTGCTCTCGGCCACCGACCACCTCGTCATCACCTACTCCGGCCGTGACGAGCGCACCAACGAGCCGCTGCCGCCGGCCGTGCCGGTCGGGGAACTCCTCGACGTCGTCGACGCGACCGTGCGGAGTCCCGAAGGGCGCGCCCGTGACGCGGTGGTCGTCGAGCACCCGCTGCAGCCGTTCGACGTCCGCAACTTCACGCACGGCGAGGTCCGCGGCGAGCAGCCCTGGAGTTTCGATGCCTCGGCACTCGCCGGCGCCACGGCACGCGCCGGCGGTCTCGCCGACCCGCGACCGTTCCTGCCCCAGCCACTGCCCACGCCCGACCGGGACGTCCTCGACCTCACCTCGTTGATCCGGTTCGTCGAGCACCCGACCCGGGCGTTCCTCGCCGACCGGCTCGGTGTGTGGCTGCGGCAGGCCGACGACGCCCCCGAGGACGGCATCCCGCTGGACGTGGCGGGGCTCGCGAAGTGGCAGATCGGCGACCGTCTGCTGACGGCACTCCTCCAGGGGCACCGCCGGGAGCAGTGGGAGCCGGTGGAACGAGCCCGGGGAACCCTCCCGCCCGAGCCGCTCGCCAGCCAGCTGCTGGACGAGGTGTGTCCTGCCGCCGAAGCCATCGCCGAGGCGTCACGCGACCTGCTCGGTGACGGCGAGGTGTCGGCCATCGACATCGACGTGCGGCTCGACGACGGCCGCCGGCTCGTCGGCACCGTCGGCGGCATCCGCGGCACGACCATCGGTGACGTGACGTTCTCCGGGCTGAAGGGCAAGGCGCGGCTGGCCGCCTACGTCCGCCTCCTGGCACTCACGCTGACCCACCCGGAGACGGCGTGGGAGGCCCTGGTCGTCGCGCAGTGCAAGGACAAGACCAAGAACACCGTGGAGTGGTCCCGCCTGACGACCCGCGGGAACGACGCGTCGGCACGCCACGCGTGGGCAACCGCGTCGCTGGTGATCCTGCTCGATCTCTACGACCGTGGTATGCGGGCGCCAGCGCCGCTGTACCCCGGACTGTCCCCCGCGCTCGCCGAAGCGGCCGCCGGTGGGAAGCAACCCTGGTCGGCGTCGAAGGCGTGGGAGACCACCTACCCCACCTATCCCCAGGACGACCTCGACCCGTGTCACGTCGCGGTGCTCGGAGGGATCGCGAGCTTCGCCGAACTGCTCGCCGACCCGCCGCTCGACGACGAGACCGGGCACCCGTGGCCCGAGTGCGAGGAACGGGTGGTCGCCTGGGCACGGCGGCTGTGGGAGCCGGTGCTCGAGGTCGAGACGAAGGGCAAGCAGTGACGGCGCACACCACCCCCCACACCGCCCCCGAGGCGGCCCG
Organism: Egicoccus halophilus; assembly: GCF_004300825.1. Taxonomy (NCBI): domain Bacteria; kingdom Bacillati; phylum Actinomycetota; class Nitriliruptoria; order Egicoccales; family Egicoccaceae; genus Egicoccus; species Egicoccus halophilus. The sequence goes on along the minus strand of NZ_CP036250.1, from coordinate 1,474,138 downwards.
GTTCGAGTTGACCGGTGACCTGCCCCGTGGGCGCACCATCCTCGAGGCCAGCGCCGGGACCGGCAAGACCTTCGCGATCGCCGGGCTCGTGGCCCGCTACGTCGTCGAGGACGGCGTGCCGCTTCCTCAGCTGCTGGTCGTCACGTTCACGCGTGCCGCCACCGCCGAACTACGCGAACGGGTCCGCGAGCGGCTCGTCACCACCGCCGAGCAGCTGACCCGCCGCCTCGCGGGCGAGCCGGTCCCGGGCGGTGACGAGGTCCTCGCCCTGCTGTGCGACCCGGCGGTCGGGCAGGAGGAGCTGCGTCTTCGGCTCGACCGGGCCAGCACGGCCGTGGCCGACTTCGACGCCGCCACCATCTCCACCATCCACGGCTTCTGCCAGCAGGTGCTGCGCACGCTCGGCTTCCGCGTCGACGCCGACCCGGACGCCACCGTCCTGCAGGATCAGAGCGAACTGGTCGCCACCGTGGTCGACGACCTGCTGGTGCAGCTCGCCACCCGGCACGGGCTCGCGGCGGTCAGGCGCAAGGACCTGATCGACGTGGCCGAGAAGCTGGTCAACAACCCCGACGCACGCATCGTGCCCGCCGTCGACACCGACGCCGACGTGGCCGACCTCGACGGCGACGCCGAGGTCCGTGCCTGGCTCGCCCACCGGCTGCGCAGCGGACTCGCCCGCCGCAAGCGCGACCAGCGGCAGCTCTCCTACGACGACCTGCTGACCCAGCTCCGCGACGCGCTCGTCGACCCCGACAACGGCCGTGCGGCCGCCGCAGCGCTGCGCGAGCGCTACCGCATCGCCCTCATCGACGAGTTCCAGGACACCGACCCGGTGCAGTGGGACATCCTCTCGCGTGCCTTCGCCGACCCGCAGGCGACGCTGGTACTGATCGGCGACCCCAAGCAGGCCATCTACTCCTTCCGTGGCGCCGACATCCACGCCTACCTCGACGCTGTCGACACCGCCGACGTCCGCGCCACGTTGACCACCAACTGGCGCTCCGACGCGCCGCTGCTGCAGGCGCTCGACACACTGCTCGACGGCGCCACCTTCGGTGACCCGCAGATCGCCTACCGCCAGGTCGAGGCGGCCCCCGGTCACCGGGGCCCCCGCATCACCGGCGGCCGCGCGCCACTGCGGTTGCGGGTGCTCCCCCACGGCAACGGGCTGCAGAGCTGGCGTGGCTGTGTCAACGCGCCAGCCGCCCGCGACCACATCGCCCGTGACCTCGCCGCCCAGACCGTCGAGCTGCTGCAGTCCGACACCGCCGTCCTGTGCGGCGGCGACGACCGCCGTCCGCTGCACGCCGGCGACGTCGCGGTGCTCGTGCGTACCAACGCCGAGGCGGTGCAGGTGCACCGGGCGCTGCGCGACGTCGACGTCCCCGCCATCATCAACGGGGTCGGCAGCGTGTTCGACACCTCGGCGGCCATGGAGTGGCAGCGGCTGCTCGACGCGCTCGAGCAGCCCGCCAACGGCAGCCGGGCTCGTGCCGTCGCCCTGACCAGTTGGCTCGGTTGGACCGGGGAACAGCTCGCCACCGCCGACGACGACACGTTCGCCGACCTGCACGACCAGCTGCACCGCTGGGCGGAGGTCCTGCGCGAACGGGGTGTCGCCTCGCTGGTGAGGACCATCTCCGACGACACCGACCTGTCGGCACGCCTGCTCGGTGTGACCGGTGGCGAGCGACACCTCACCGACCTGGACCACCTCGGTCAGCTGCTGCACCGTGCGGCCGTCGAGGAACAGCTCGGCACGGCTGCCCTGACGTCGTGGCTCACACGCGCGATCGCGCAGGTCGACGACGACCAGGTGCCCGCCGAGGAGCGTGCCCGTCGGCTCGAGTCCGACGCCCGCGCCGTGCAGATCCTCACGGTGCACCGCAGCAAGGGCCTGGAGTACCCGGTGGTGTTCGCCCCCTATCTCTGGTCGCCGGGCCTCTTGAACCCGCCCGTGCCGACCTTCACCACGGACGGTCGCCGCACCCTCGACGTCGGCGGCAAGCGCGAGGACGACTGGGACGACCACCGCGCGCTCGCCCGCCAGGAGATCGCCGGCGAAGGGCTGCGACTGCTCTACGTCGCCCTCACCCGCGCCGAACACGAGTTGGTCGTGTGGTGGGCTCCCTGTCAGGACAGCCACAAGGCCGGACTCGGTCGGGTGCTGTTCGCCCGTGACGGGCAGGGACGGCTCGACACGACGACCACCGCACCCAGGGTGCCCGACGACGCGACCGCCAAGCACCACCTCGACGCGCTCGAAGCAGCGGCCGGCGGCATGCTGTCGGTCGAGCACACACCGCGATGGCCCGCCAAGGACCGGTGGGAGGCGCCTGCCTTCGGCGAGACCGCCCTCGAGGCCGCCGTGTTCGACCGGCACCTCGACCGGGCCTGGTACCGGACGTCGTACTCGGCGATCACCGCCCGGGCGCACCACCGCCCCGTTGTCGGCTCCGAGGTCACCGAGGACGTCGTCGACGACGAGACGCTCGAGCCGGCACCACTCGGCGTCACCGGCGAGCGTGCGACCGACACCTCGAGCGCTCCCGAGACCGCGATGCCGACGTTGTTCGACGCGGTGGCGGCGGCGTCCGGGTCCGCACCGGTGCCGCTGGCCGACATGCCCGGCGGCACCGACGTCGGCACGTTCACCCACGTGGTGCTCGAACACGTCGACTTCGCCGCCGACGACCTGCGCCACGAGGTGGCACGCGTCACCGCCGAGGCGAAGCAGCGGTTGCGCACCGACGTCGGGGACGTCGACGTGTTCGTCGACGGGCTCGTCGCCGCGATCGACACGCCGCTCGGGCCCCTCGCCGGCGGGCAGGCGCTGCGGGACCTCGGGACCGCCGACCGGCTGAACGAGTTGGACTTCGAGCTGCCGCTCGACCCGCAGCTGTCCGGCGGTGTCACCGTCGGCCGCATCGCCCAGCTGTTGGACGACACGCTGCCGGCCGACGACCCGCTGTCCGACTACGGCCGGGAGCTCGCCGCAGCAGGACTCGACGGTGACCTGCGCGGCTTCCTCGCCGGCAGCATCGACCTCGTGCTGCGCGTGCCGGACGGTGACGGTGGGCAGCGGTTCCTCGTGGCCGACCACAAGACCAACCGGCTCGGCACCTCGGGTCAACCGCTCGTGGCCGACGACTACCGCCACGACGCGCTGGTCGACGCCATGGTGCGTGGCCACTACCCACTCCAGGCGCTGCTGTACCAGGTGGCCCTGCACCGCTACCTGCGCTGGCGGGTGACCGACTACCGGCCGGAACAGCACCTCGGCGGTGCGCTGTACCTGTTCGTTCGCGGCATGACCGGCCCCGACACGCCGGTCGTCGACGGCTGCCCGCACGGCGTGTTCGCCTGGCAGCCGCCGGCCGCGTTGATCGAGGCCGTCAGCGACCTGTTCGACGGAGGTGCCGCATGAGCGCGACGCTGCTGCCCGACGACCACCGCAGCGACCCGTACGAGGCCCGCTTCGTCGTCGACTGCCCGCCGACGCTCGTGCCGTACAACCTCGCGGGCGTGCTGCATCCCGCCGACGTGCACACGGCCGTGACGCTGTGCCGGATCACGGGCTGCGACGACCCGCAGGTGTTGCTGGCGGTCGCGCTCGCCGTACGCGGGCCGAGGGTCGGACACGTCTGTGTCGACCTCGCCGAGGTCGCCGACACCGTCGTCGCCGACGACGAGACCGCCGAGCAGGTCGCCGCGCTGCCGTGGCCGGCCGACGTCGCGGTCTGGTGTGACGCACTGGCGGCCGCCGACGGGCTCGTCGGCGCACCCGGCGCGGACACCCGGCACCCGCTGACACTGGACGGCACCCGGCTCTATCTCGACCGCTACTGGCGCTACGAGCAGCTGGTCGCCGAGCAGCTCCGCCGCCGCGCCGCCCGACCGGCCGACGACGTCGACGTCACGGTGCTCCGCACCGGGCTCGACGAGCTGTTCGGCGAGGCACCGGGAGACGGCGAGGTGGATCTGCAGCGGCTCGCCGCCGCGACCGCCGTGTTGCGCCGCCTCGCGGTGGTCGCCGGCGGACCGGGGACCGGCAAGACCACGACGGTGTCGCGGGTGCTGGCGCTGCTCGACCAGCAGGCCGCCGCGGCCGGGAACCCGCCTCCGCGGGTCGCCCTCGTCGCCCCGACCGGCAAGGCCGCCGCCCGGCTCGAGGAGTCGCTCCGGCAGGCGCTCGAGCGCGACGACTACGACGACGCGGTACGTGAACGGCTCGCCGCGGCCCAGGCTTCGACGATCCACCGGCTGCTGCGCCGCCACCCCGGCAGCAGCACCCGCTTCCGCCACCACGCCGGCGAGCCGCTCCCCCACGACGTCGTCGTGGTCGACGAGACCTCGATGGTGTCGCTCTCGCTGATGGCGAAGCTGCTCGACGCCTGCGCCGACCACACCCGGGTCGTCCTCGTCGGTGACCCGCAGCAGCTGCGCTCGGTCGAAGCCGGCGCGGTCCTCGGCGACATCGTCGGACCGTCGCTGCACGGCCTGCGACTCAGCGAACCGGCCCGCGAGCGACTCGCCGCGGCGAGCGGTGTCGACCTGCCGTCCGGGCCCGTCCGCCGGGCCGGCAACGACGGTGACGTCGGCACCACCAGCGACGCCGGCACCACCGGCGACGTGGGGGGCATCCGGGACGGCATCGTCGTGTTGCAGCGCGTGCACCGCTACGGCACGAAGTCCGGTATCGCCGAGCTGGCGAGCGCCATCCAGTCCGGCGACGCCGACGCGGTCGTGGCCCTGTTGCGCAACGGGCCCGACGACGTCACCTGGGTCGAGCGGGCCGACGACGCCGACGCCGAGTCGCCCGCCGCCCTCGCCAGCGTGACGGCCGCCGTCACCGCGGTCGGCCGGCGGGTGCGGCAGGCCGCCGAGGACGGTCACGCCGCGGCGGCACTCGGCGGGCTCGACGAACTGCGGGTGCTGTGTGCCCACCGGCGCGGCCCGTTCGGGGTGGCGGCGTGGGTGCCGATGGTCGAGGGGTGGCTCGGGACGACGGCCGCCTCGACCCGCGAGACGTGGCTGCCGGGCCGGCCGGTGCTGGTGACCGAGAACGACCACCAGCTCAAGATCTACAACGGCGACGTCGGCGTGGTGGTCGCCACCGAACAGGGGCCCCGGGTGGCGTTCCCGACCATCGAGGGGCCTCGACTGCTGTCCCCGAGTCGGCTCGAGTCGACCGAGACGGTGCACGCCATGACGATCCACAAGAGCCAGGGCTCGCAGTTCACCCACGCGGTCGTGGTGTTGCCCGACGCGAACTCCCGGATCCTGTCGCGCGAGCTGTTCTACACCGGCGTCACCCGCGCCGAACGGCAGGTCACGGTCGTCGGCTCCGAGGCCGCCGTCCGCGCCGCCGTCCACCACGTCGTCCGCCGGGCCTCCGGTCTCCGCGACCACCTCTGGCGGCCCTAGCAACGCTCGTTGCCGATGCCCACGGGAACCCCGGCCTCGCACGCTGGCGCGACCGTGACGTCGAACTGCGCGGGGATCGTCCACAGCCCCACGAGGACCCGAGCGCCGCGGCGACGGGACGCGTGCGAAGGTCGTTCCCTGCACCAGACGAGGCGGTTCCGTGGACGATCGAGCGCTCGACTCCACCTCCCGTCAACGGCAGGTGCTCGCCGCGCTGCGACGCCTGCACGAGCGCAACGGGTCGCCCCGTCGCTGCGGGAGTTGGCCGACGAGGTCGGCCTCGCCTCCCCCAGCAGCGTGCTGCACCACGTCCGGGTGCTGGAGCACCACGGCGCGATCGAGCGGCGCGCCGGCGCGGCCCGCACCGTCACGGCCACCGGTCCCCCGGCGACCGACGACCCTCTCACGGCGGCGGCGACCCCGCCGCCGGCAGTCCGAGCCCCGCCACCGGCGTGAACTCGACCCGCTCGGACATGCCAGCGATCAGCGGGCGCGCCCCGGCGATGGCGTCCTGGACGCTCGACAGCTCGAGCGACGCCTGGTGCGCGTCCGCGTCGGTCCACACCTCGTAGACGTAGACCGCATCGGGTGCGTCCTCGCGACGGCTGACCACGTACAGCAGACACCCGTGATCACCCAGCTCCTGCGTCCCCGCGACGAGGTGGCCGGCCAACTCCTCGCCGTGTCCCTCGGTCGCGTCGATGCGTCCGTGCAGCCCGTACATCCTCGCTCCTGTCGCCTCGACCCGGACGGCGCACCCTGCCACGTCCGGCTGCTCGTGCACCGCATCATCGACATCGAGGACCGCACCGGCCCGTCGGCGCGCGACGACGCTGCCCACGACCCACGACCGGTGCCTCGACCCCTGACGCGACGAGCGTGACCCGGTTCGACGAAGGGCTGACCACTCGACGTCGACCGCCTACGGTGCCGGGAACACGGGGAAGGTTGCGACGTGGGCGGCGCGGTGTGCGAGTGTTGTGGCGCGGCGGCGATGCGGCCGACGAGCCGCGCCCGACGGCTCCGCGACTGGTTCGACAGCGGCATCCATGGCATCGTCCGCCACCGCTGCAGCGTCTGCGGTGACGCGAGTTCGCATGGCGGCCGCGGCTACGTCCTGGTGCGCCCGCGGTCCCGTGGGCAGCAGCTGCTGAGGATGCCGGTCGACCTGGTGCAGGCGCTGCGGTGGGAACGCACCTGGCACCCGGTCCCCCGGTTCTACGCGTTCGTGGGCGTCGGGGCGCTCGTGCCCGCCACGGTCCTGGCCGCGCGGCTTCCTCGACGCCGACTGCTCGCGCTCGCCGGGACGCCGGCGGCCGCGATCGTCGGCGCCTTCGGGTGGTCGATGACCACCGCGGGTGGTCCCGACGGCCGCCGCGCGGTCGGCATGATCATCGCGCCGCAGCGGACGCGGCAACGCGTCGAGGCCGAGCGGCTCGCGCTGGTCCGGCGAGGCGTCGCCGAGCTGCCGCCGCTCGTGCCCGCCGACTGGGACGGCGAGATCCGCCTCGGCGGCCACGGCACCAGCAGCGGTCCCGGCAGTGACCAGCGGCTCGTGTCAGTGTCCGTGACGGCAGAGCACCGGGTCACCGGTGTCGGCGGACGGGTCCGGTCGCTGGACATCACGGTCGACCGGGACGTCGCTCGCAGCGAGCGCGACATCCTCGAACGCCTCGCCGACCTCGAGCGGGATCCGGACGCCGACCAACCTCCCGACGAGGCCGACGAGGCCGACGAGGCCACGCTGCTCCGCTGGTTGCAGGACCGGGACCGGCGGCGCGAACACCGGGCTGAACAGCTCGCCGACGCCTGGCACGAGATCACCGTCGTCGTCGAAGGAGCTCCGGTGACCGTCCGCCAGGCGGTCGGCGACGACGCCGCCGTTGCCGGGTTCCGGCACGACGGACTCGAGGTCTCGGTCGAGGCCCGGGGTCTGTCGACCGACGGGCTGCGGCTGCGACGGGTCACCGACGTCGAACCGCTGATCGACGCCATGCTCCGCCACGAACGCGCGGTGCTGGGCGGCCCGCGGTCCGACGAGCGGCCACGACGGAGCTTGCGACGTCGACGTCTCGGCAGCGGCTTCAGCGGCGTGGCGCTCACCTCGAACTCGTGATCCGCCTCGACGTGTCGGTCCGGGTGGTGCCGGCGCACCAGGTTCCGGTACGCCCGCCGGATCTCCCGGCCGTCGCACCTCGAGCGACGCCGAGCACCGCGTACGGATCCTGCAGGTGACACCACTCCACGCGGACGCCCGGGACGGTGCTGCCGCGGCCGATCGCCACGGCGGCCGAGGTCACGCCCGGCACCGCTGCTCGCCACAGCCGGACGCGTGCGATCCGAGTCCCCGTCAGTCCTGCTTGCGGGCGATCGCCTCCGCGAGTTCCTGCTTGGTCATCTTCGAGCGACCCTCGACGTCGAGGCGCTTCGCCCGCTCGTACAGCTCCGCCTTCGTGTTGCCGAACACGTCGACCCCGCCGGCTGTCCGACCGTCGGTCCCCGGTCCGCCACGCGCCGCCCGCTCGTCGGAGGGGCCCGGGTCGTCCTTGGGTTCCCAGTGGTCCCCGACCTTCTCGAACGAGTGCTTCACCGCCGCGTAGGCGGTCCGGTTCGCCCGCGCCTCGTCGCCGTCGTAGGTCTCCAGCGCCGAGTCGTGTGCCTTCGCGAACGTGCGCTGCGCCTTCTTCGGCGACCGCTGGAGCGTTCCCGGCAGGTCGCTCGGCTTCTCGATCGGCATCGCCACCCTCCTCACACCGCCCGGCCAGGTGCCCGGGCACCGGAACCCTCTGCCCGGGCACCCTGCCCCGCGGACCGCCGACCCCATGCGACGCGCCCCGCCGAAACGTCCGTGGCCGTTCGCAGGACGACGGAGGGCACCGCCTGCTTGGCGCCCCGTGCCCGTACCGGCACCCTGCGGCGGCGCTGCATCGCTCGGCTGCATCGCTCGGCTGCATCGCTCGGCTGCATCGCTTTCGGGGGGACAGGATGGGACACCTGTGGCCGCCAACGACGGTGGTCACCTCCGAGAGCTGCGAGCGCTGGTGCCACGACTCGGCCTCACCGGCGCTCGCATCTGGGTCAGCAACGTCAACGCGCAGAGCCGACAGTCGCTGGCCGGCGAGGAGGTCGTCTGGCTCCGCCGGCCCCGGTCCCGGAGCCTGCCCGACGCACTGGCGAACGCCGTGGCCGCCCGTCGCTGGCCGGCCGACTGCTGCAGGGCATCCGCAGATCCGCTGCTACAGCCAGGACGACCGCTGGTGCGACCGTCGCTGGAGCTATCGCGGCAGCGTCTTCGACGACTTCAGGGTGACCGCCACCGCACCGCGTCCGCTGCGCCGCTGGTCGTCTCGGTCGGCTCGTCGATCGTCTCGGCGTTCCCCCGACTGGTCGCCCACATGGTCGAGCTGCTGCCCGCCGACGCGTCCGTGTGCTGGCAGACCGGCGACACCGACCCTGCCGTGCTGACCCGCCTCGGCGTCGACGGGGCCCGCACGCTCGACGCCGCCATCCTCGAGCGCGCCGTGCGTGAGGCCGATCTCGTGGTCTGTCATGCCGGGACCGGTTCGGCGCTCATGGCCATGGGCGCCGGCACCATGCCGGTGCTGGTGCCCCGTGACCCCACGTTCGGGGAGCACATCGACGCCCACCAGGCCGAACTCGCCGACCGGCTCGCGCGGGGGACGGGCTGACCGTCAGCCGCCGGGTCGAGGACCTGCGGGCGGAGGACCTCGCGCACGCCGCCCGCCACCGCGTCCACCGTCACGCCGAACCGCCCGGCTTTCCGCTCCAGCCGTGACCGGCACGCGCCGCCGCCAGCGGCGGCGGCGGGCACGTGACCGGTCAGACGACTGCCGCGAGCAGGTCGGTGACCGCGGTGCGGAACGTCGCGGGAGCGAACGGTTCGGCGTGGCGGCGAACGTCGTCGGCGGGGAGCGCCAGCCGGTCGAGTTCGCGCAGCCCGGCCTGCATCTCGCGGACGTCCAGCGCGTCGAAGAACCACCCGCTGGCCCCCTCGACGACCGTCTCGAGGTAGCCGCCGGCGCGCAGCGCCAGTGTCGGCGTCCCGAACGACGCCGCCTCGGGTGGGGTCAGCCCCAGGTCCTCGAACGACGCCGCGAGCAGACACCCGGCCGCGGCGTACAGCCACGCCAGCTGCGCGTCGGTCACCGACCGCAACCAGCGCACGTTCGCCGGAGCACGCCGAACCATCAACTCACGCAGCGGCCCGTCACCGACGACGACGAACGTGCGCTCCGGGGTCGCCTCGGCGGCAGCCAGCACGAACTCGACGTTCTTGTAGGGCAGCAGCCGCGACACGACCAGCACGAACGGCTCCGCCTCCCGCACCGCCCGCGGCAGGCCGACGTCGCTGGGCGAGGCGGCCAGGAGGTCGGCCGAGACCGGCGGATGGATCACGGCGTGGACCTCGCGCCGGTAGCGCTGCCGAATGCGGCGCGCGACGTTGTGCGAGTTGGCGAGGTAGACGTCGGCTTCCGCCGCCGACCGCCGGTCCAGCCGCCGCAACCGCGGCCACAGCGTCGCTTCCAAACCGGCGCGGGCCAGCCGATGACCGGCCAGGTACTCGTCGGACTGGTACAGCCAGCGGGGCGGGTTGTGGCAGTAGACGATCTTGCGGCCCTCGGTCGGCACCAGGTGCGCCCAGCCGCTCGAGGAGACGAACAGCACGTCCTCGCGGGGACGCAGCGAGCCGACCGCCGGCGCGTAGAACGGCAGGGCGAGCCGATGCCGCTGCCGCAACGGGCGTACCTGGTTCAGCCACGAGGGCCGGACGTCGACGTCCGCGAAGCCCGGGAAGGTCGCTTCGGGCACGTACAAGCTGGTGTACATCGGCGCGCCGGGGAACGCGCGGGTCAACTCCAGCGCGACCCGTTCTGCGCCACCCCGTTGCGTCAGGTAGTCGTGTGCGAGCGCAACCGACGGTGCCAACGGATCCCCTGACGTCCCCGGGGCCCCCGCGACCCCGGCCCCCCGCAGCCGCCGATCCTTGCGGGGGGAACCAGCCTCCGCCGCGGGACGAGCGCCCAGGGGGGCGACATTCTCGCATACCGCACCGAATGCCGTCCCCGATCGCGGTGTGCACGCGAACGCCCACCCAACGCCACCGACACCCCTGCCCGTGTGGCGTATCCGGTCACAGTCGCCGCGTCATCTCGAAGCCGCGGGACCAGTAGCCGTCGCCCTCGAGCACGGAGGCCCCATCGGCGTCGCCCCCCAGGGTCGGTCCGTTGGCCGAGCGTCGCGAGTGGACGAAGCGGTGCGCGCCGTCGTCGTCCACACCGACGTAGATCCCGACGTGGTCGATGCGACCGTCGGCGTCATCGGGCGAGTCGAAGAACACCAGGTCGCCGGCCTGCAGCACCTCCGCGTCCAGTTCGCCGTCGGCGATCGGGACGACGCCCGGGGCCTCGGCGGCCTGCTCGAACGAGCGGCGCGGCAGCGACGCGCCGCCGTCGGGGCGCAGGCTCATCGGCATCCCGTGCCGGAACCCGAACACCGTGCGGACGTAACCCGAGCAGTCCAACGCCCGGTACTCCTCCGGGTCGGCCGGGTCGAGGCGTCCGCCGTAGCGCGCGTCGACGCCGAGGAAGTCGTGCCAGTCGGCACCGACGGGCCGCGAGCCGTCGGGCTGCAACGGCCCGTACGCGGCCGGACCGGACACCAGCTGCCCCGCGCCGTCGATCACCTCGGGAGCGTCGGCGAAGTACTGCGTCGACACCTCGAGCACGTCGGCGCTCCTGTCGGCCAGCGCGCCGGCCAGCCACGAGCGGTCGATCTCGCCGTCGAACGGCCGCTCGAGGACCCGCACCCACACGTCGGTGGTGACCGCGGTCGCATCCGGCTCGTCGAAGGTGCGCTCGGGGCCACGGACCACCACCGTCGAGGCCTCGTCGGTGAAGGTCGCCAGCCACCGCCCCTCGGCATCGGTGACCACGGAGCGCGCGGGGTCCTCGACGCGCACGACCTCGGCCTGCAGCGCCGTGGTCTCGGCCGCCGCGGCCACCGCGTCCAGCAGCGAGACCGGCCCGCCCACCAGCTCGCCGCGGTGGGCAACGGTCGCCTGGACCAGGACGGTCGAGGACACCAGCAGCACGCCGGCGGCGACCAGGGACCTGGAGATCTTGCGCACGAACACCCCGTCGAAGGACACGAGTGACTCCCGGGCAGCAAGCGGGAGCCGAGAACGGACGAGCGCTGGCGTGGTCACATCCGCCCGTCGGGACACCAACGAAGGTACAGAGACCGACCGCACGTGCAACCGGGTCAGCTCCCGTCGATCTGGGCGGCGAATCGGGCAAATCCGGCGCGAGAGAGAACGATCCGCGCGCGCTCCTCCCCCTCGGCCGGGGCTGGGCTACCGCGAAGCGGGTCGTTGGTCCTAGCTTGTCCGACCGGGACACCACGCCGTCCGGGACGACGGCCCCAGGACCGACGTGCTCCCCGAGGACCATGGCCGACTTCGTACTGCTCTCCGGCGACGACGCCGTCACGTTCACCGTGGCGGCGGCGCTCCTGCTGCTGCTCGTGCTCGGCGTCCTCGAACGTCGCCGCAACCGCCGCTCGCTCGACGCGGTCCCGGTGCGCATCAGCGTCAACGGCTCACGCGGCAAGTCCACGATCACCCGCCTGTTGCTCGGGGCGCTCTCCGCCGGCGGCCGACGCACCGTGGGCAAGACCACCGGTACCGAACCGAAGATCCTGCTCGGTTGGTCCGGCGAGGAGGTCGACCTGGAGCGTCGCCCCGAGGGCCCCAACATCAGCGAGCAGCGGCTGGTCAACCGGCGCGCCGCCGACGAGCGCGCCGACGCGATGGTCGTCGAATGCATGGCGGTCGACCCCGAGTACCAGCTGACGTTCCATCGCGACCTGATGGAGGTCAACCTCCTGGTCATCTGCAACGCGCTGCAGGACCACCTCGACGTGATGGGCCCCACCGTCGACGACGTCGCCGACGTGTTCGCCCAGAGCATCCCGACCGACGGCACGGTCGTGGTCGTCCCCGACGACTACACCGAGCTCTACCGACGGGTCGCGACCGAGCGCGGCAGCCAACTGCTGGTCGCCGACCCGTCCGCGGTCACCGAGGAGCAGCTGGCCGGCTTCGACCACCTGGTGCTCGACGAGCACGTCGCGGTGGCGTTGGCCGTCACCCGCTCGCTGGGCATCGACGACGAGGTGGCACTGCGCGGCATGCACGAGGCCCCCGTCGACCGCTACGCCATGCGCATCCTGCCGGTCGGTGACCCGCAGGAGCCGGCGTACTTCGTCAACGGCTTCGCGGTCAACGACCCGACCTCGACGCTGGCGGTCTGGGACCACCTGCAGGAGCGGGCCCTGCCCTCCGGGGAACTCACCGTCATCGTCCACTGCCGGTCGGACCGGGTCAGCCGCACGGAGCTGTTCGCGACCGACGTGCTGCCCAAGCTCCCGATCGACACGCTGGTGATCACCGGCGAGCAGACCCGCGCGATCCTCGACGCGGTCGCCGCCGGCACCATCGACGTCGACGACGTCGTCGATCTCACCGACCGACCCCCCACCGATGCGGTCGACAAGCTGCGCGACCGGCTCTCCGGCCAGATCGTGTACGGCATCGGCAACCTGCACGGCGGCGCGACCGAGTTGATCGCCGCCATCGAGGACCTCGCCGTCGACCCCTCCCCCACGCGCGGAGCCGCCTGATGTTCGGAACCGAGCTCTACCTGTCCCTGGTGATCGGGGTCGCCGTCAGTCTGATCTACGCCGAGCGCACCGGCGTGATCCCGGCGGGCATGGTCGTCCCCGGCTACCTCGCGCTGGTCCTCGACCAGGTGCTGTTCGTCGGGGCGATCTTCCTGATCAGCTTCACCACCTTCCTCGTCGTGCACTACGGCGTGTCGCGGTGGGTCATCCTCTACGGCCGCCGTCGCTTCGTGGCGATGCTCGGTGTGGGGATCCTGCTCAAGCTGATCTTCGACTACCTGTATCCCGCCCTGCCGTTCGAGGTGTACGAGTTCCGCGGCATCGGGGTCATCGTCCCCGGACTGGTCGCCAACTCGATCGCCCGTCAGGGACTGCCGCACACGCTGCTCTCGACGCTCCTGCTCGCCGGCGTGACGTTCCTGCTGGTGTTCGGCGTCAACCTGATCTTCGGGTGAGCCGATGACCGACTCCAACCCCCCGATCGACGCGCCGGCCACCACCTGGCGCGGCCGGCTGCAACGCCTGCTGCGCCGCCAGGCCCGCCGCGCCGGTCGCGACACCGGCGTCGCGCTGGCCATCACCGCCCTGGTCGTCGGCGCCGTCCACGGCTTCGGGGTGCTGGAGGGCGATCCGGCCGTCGCCGCCCCGCTCGACGACGACGCGGTGTTCCGGGCCGCGATGGTGGGCGACATCATGTTCGGTCGCCACGTCGAGGTCGCGGCCGAACGCCACGGTCACGCGCAACTGCTCGACGAGGTCGCCCCCCTGTTCGACGACGCCGACTACGTGACCGGCAACCTCGAGCAGGTCGTCACCGAGGATCCGGACGCACTTCCCGAGGCCGACAAACTCATCCACCTCTCCAGCGACCCGCGCGCCGTGCAGGCGCTGGTCGACGCCGGGTTCACGACCATGGCGCTGGCCAACAACCACCTGATGGACCATGGCATCCCGGGCCTGCGCGACACCGTCGCCGCCCTCGACGCCGCCGGACTCGCCCACACCGGCGCCGGCGAGTCATTGGCCGAGGCGATCGAGATCGACTACCAGGAGCACAACGGGCTCACCGTCGCGACCCTGTCGTTCAGCGACGCCTACGTGGTCGGCTTCGTGGCGTTGGCGTTCCAGGGCGGCGTGCTCTCGGCCGAGCCCGACCGCATGAGCCGGCTCATCCGCGAGGCGTCGTTCAACGCCGACCTGGTGGTCACCCACTTCCACTGGGGCACCGAATACGGCTTCGCGGCCAACCGCGACCAGCGCGAACTCGCCGAGCTCGCCGCCCTGGCCGGCGCCGACATCGTCATCGGTCACCACCCGCACGTGCTGCAGACGGTGGAGACGATCGACGACACGCTGGTGTTCTACAGCCTCGGCAACTTCGTGTTCGACCAGGGCTGGTCGCGCACCCGCGAGTCGGCGGTGGCCCGCTACCAGCTCGCCGAGGACGGCACCGCCCGCATCGAGATGATCCCGGTCGAGGTGCGTGACGGTGCACCGCGTCTGCTGTCGGGACCGCTCGAGGCCTACCGCCGGGCACGCATCTTCCAGCGTCTCGGCGGCGGCGAGGGCCTCGAGTGGCGCCAGGAGGGCGGCTCGCTGGTGGCCGAGATCGACCACGCACACGTGCTTCCGGAGACCACCTCATGATGACCGACCGCTGGCTCAACTACGTGCTCTCGGTGGTCGTCGTGCTCGGCATGGTCGGCGTCGCGATCTACAACCAACCCCGCGACCGACAGGAACGCGCCGAGTTCCTCGACCAGGAGCTCACCGAGCTCGAGGCGGACGACTGGGAACCGCCCAGCGACCGTGACCCCGTCCAGCTCCAACGGCGCGCCGAGGCCGCTCCCGTCGACGACGACGAGGAGGAGGTGGTCGAGGAGACCGAACTGCTCGACGAGTACGGCGTCAGCGCCAGCCACCCGGTCGCCGTCGACGTGGGCATGCAGGTGCTCGACGCCGGCGGCAATGCCGTGGATGCCGCCGTGGCCGTCGCCTACGCACTCGGGGTCGCCGAGCCGTTCGGCTCCGGCGTCGGCGGTGGCGGGTCCCTGCTGCTGCACCCGACCGAGGGCGAGCCGCGCTACTACGACTACCGCGAGACCGCCCCACTGAGCGGCGAGCTGCCCGCTTCCGACATCGGCGTGCCCGGCTTCGTGGCCGGCATGGAGCATATCCACGAGCAGCACGGATCACTGGCGCTCGACAGCCTGATCGAGTACGCGGCCCGGCTCGCCGAGGACGGCGTCGAGGTCGACGACTACCTCGCGGCCCGGCTCCAGGGCGCCGCCTACCGCATGCCGATCCACCTGCTGCCACGATGGTTCCCGAACGGCACCCCGATCGCCGCCGGGGAGACGCTGCACCAGCCCGAGTACGCCGAGGCCCTGCGGATGATCCAGGAGCAGGGCGCCGAGGTCATGTACACCGGGGAGCTCGCCGAGCAGATCGCCGACACCGTCGGTGGCCTCGAGCTCGAGGACCTCGCCGCCTACGAGGTGCTGGAGACCGAACCGGCGGTCGGCAGCTTCGCCGGACGCCGCATCGTCTCCGGTGGTGCGCCCGTGAGCGGCCCGCCGGTCATCCAGCTGCTGCAGATCGCCGATGCGGGCGGCATCGCCGACCTCGACCCCTACGGGGTCGACGGCATCCACCTGATGGCGCAGGCCTGGCGAGCGGCCAACGACCAGCGCTCCGCGTTCGTCGGCGACCCCAGCATGGAGGACGTCGACCTCGACGCGCTGCTCGACCCGGCCTACACCCAGGCGCTGGCGGACGCGATCCCGGACGACGGGTTCGTCCCGGTCGGCGAGGACGAGGGCGCGATCTCGTTCGAGACCGACACCACCCACGTGGTGGTCGTGGACCGCGACGGCAACGTCGTGTCGATGACGAACACGCTCAGCAACTTCTTCGGTTCAGGACTGCCCGTCTCCGGGTTCTTCCTCAACGACCAGCTCAAGAACTTCGACCCGGAACCGGACTCGATCAACGCGATCGCTCCCGGTAAGCGCCCCCGCAGCTTCGTCACGCCGACGGTGGTGCTCGACGACCAGGACCGGCCCGAGCTGGCGATCGGCTCCCCCGGCGGCCGCCGCATCCCCAACATCGTCGCGCAGGTGATCGTCCGGTGGGCCGCCCACGGCCAGCCGCTCGAGGAGGCGATCATGGGACCGCGCTTCCACCTCGAACGCTCGCGTCTCGAACTCGAGGAGTCCGTCGGCGGCGACGCGTCGAGCCAACTCGCCGCGCGTGGCTACGAGGTCACCACCCAGGTCCCGACCACCGAGTACTTCGGCGGCGTGCAGGCCCTGCGCATCGACTGGGACCAACGCACCATCGAGGGCGCGGACGACACCCGCCGCACCGGCACCTGGGCGTCCGGCGGCGGGTGAGCGCCGGTCCTCCGGCGAGGTCCCGACCGGCGGGATCCTGTGCCCGGCCGTCCTCGACCGGCTCGACGAGCGGTGACCATGCCGCGCCCGATCGGTGCGCTCCCGACGTGGCGCTGGGCCGGTGCGCCCCGCACCGGCCCAGCCGTCCTCCTCGACACGTGCCCCACGTGACGTCGGTCAGGGGGTGAAGCGCACCAGCGAGGCGCTCGGGAAGAACGCACCGATGGTGGCGTACACCGCTCCGTCGTCGGTCACCTCCACCGTCGAGGGGAACGGCACCTCGGCGAAGGTGGTGACCTGGCCGCCGGAGACGTGGCTGATCCGACCGCCGAACAGCTCCGCGACGTAGATGCTCCCGTCGGCGGCCACCGCGAGGTCGACCGCGCCGCTCAACCCCTCGGCGACCCGGCTGACGGCGCCGGTGCGACGGTCGACGCGGAACACCCCGCCGGTGCCGGGCAGCTCCGGGAAGCCAGGCAGCGACGAGACGTACAGGGCCCCGTCCGCACCCACCTCGACATCGGTCGGGACCGGCTCGGCACGGTAGGTCGCCCCCTCCACGCAAGCGGGCAGCGGCAGCTCGTACTCCTGCTCGACGAGCGCGACGACGTCGGGGGTGAACACCACCTCGACCGGTGGGAGCACGGCAACGGTGCTGATCCGACCGTTGCGTGACACCTTCAGGATCGAGTTGCCGGCGGCGTCGGCGACGAACCAGTCCCCGCCGGCGATGGCGACCGCGTACGGATTGGACTCGACGATCCCGTCGTAGGGCTCGAGGGGGAACCCGCCCAACTGCTCGGCGCAGGTGGCGTCGACCCCGGTGAAGCCGTAGCGGGCGCCCCGGTCCGGGTTCGCGCGGGCCTCGTACGCCTCGAGGTCGGTCACCGTCGTGGTGCGGCCGTTGGGCAGCACCCGCGTCAGCCCGGTCGGTCCCCCGCCGACGACCGCGACGTTGCCGCGGCCGGTCGCGTCGACCCCACCGATCGGTCCCTCGAAGGCGCTCGAGCGCCGGCCCTGCTTGTCGATGGCCGTCAGCGTCGAGAACGACTCGGCGACGTAGACGGTCCCGTCGTCGCCGATCGCGAGGCCGAGGGGCAGTTGCAGGTCTTCCGCGAGCGTGGTGGGCGTCGGCGCGGCCGATGCCGGCGACACGGTTGCCGTCGTCAGCACCAGGCCCAGCCCGGCGGCCGCGGCACGGCGGGTGCTGCGGCGTCGTACGTGCTCGGACACGAGCGTTTCCTCTCCAGCGGGTGGCTGCCCGGTGCAGCCGTCGTCCCTGCCCGGCAGCGTCCGACCCGGAGGTTGGGGCGAGCTTGGGTCGCCGTTGCGGCGCAGGGCAACGGGGTGGTCGAAGTGGGCACAACCGGCCGTCAACCGCCGGGCAAGCCCGCACCCGCAGGTTGCGGCCGTCGGCGCGGCCGGGCGTGGACGCGCACCGCACGGGCCGCATCACCCTCCCACTCCGCGTCTCCTCGGCGCAGGACCCCGACGACCAGCAGGTGCGACGACCAGCACGTCGATGCCCACAGGAGCACCACGATGACCAGCACCTCCACCACCGCCACCTCGACGCTCCCCGCGCCGGGCATCCCCGCCCCGGCCACCGACGCTGCCCCCGGCCCCCCGCCCGACGCCCTGGACTGGTACGCGCACAACTGGGACCGCGCCCGCCGCTTCGCCGCCGCCCGACTGCGCGACACCACCGAGGCCGAGGACGTCGCCAGTGACGTCCTGCTGCGCGTGTGGGCCCGCTGGGAACGGATCGGACGTCCCGACGACCCCGACGCCTACCTCTTCCGCGCGCTGCGCAACGAGCTGGTGACCCGCTATCGCCGTCGCGACCTCGAACGGCGGACGATGGATCGCCGACCGACGCCGAGCGTGATCGACGCGGGCCCCGAGGAGCACGTCGCGCACCGTGACGAGGTCGACCGACTGCTCGAACAGCTCGCCCCTGCCGACCGCCGCACGGTGGTGGCGCACTACCTCGAGGACCGCTCCTGTGACGACATCGCACAGGAGCTCTCGCTGGCCACGGCCAGCGTCCGCAGCCGGCTGCACCGCTCCCGCCGTCAGCTCGCCGCGAGCGCGGTCACGCGTCAGCCGTGACCCGAGGCGCGAACGCGGCGAACAACCGGCCGTAGGCGTGCTCACCGATGGCCGTCCCCAGGGCCCGGGCGCGCGCGAGTTCCGCCTCGGCCTCCGCCCGGTCCCCGGCGAGCAGGTGGACCTCTGCGAGCAGCAGCCGCCAGCAGGTGGTCGCATGCCGTTGCCCGGCCACCAGCAGCTGCTCGCACGCCTCGGCCATCCGGGGAGCCTGGACCGCCGGGTCGGCGCCCGTGCGCGCCAGCGCCCAGCCGTGCAGCGGCGTGACCAGCGTCGCCAGGAAGTGCAGACCCGTCCGCTCGCACAGCGCCAGGCACTCGTCGAGCTGCGCACGCACCAGTTCGGGACGATCGATCGTCGCGCACGTCCAGGCAGCGAACAGCAGCGCGTACCCGAGCGAGAACGGGGTGCCGACCGTACGGGCCTGGGCGATCAGGTCCGCGACCGCCGCCTCGGCCGCCGCCACCTCGCCGTACAACCCGTGCGCGATCGAACAGGCGACACCGAGCGACACCGACAGGTGCTCGGGCGTGATGGCCAGATCCACCGGACCCGCCTCCGCCTCGGCCTGCCGTCCACGACGCAGGTGCTCGCGCACGAGCGCCGGGTCCTCGCCACGGAACAGGCGCGTGTAGGCCGCGGCGAGGTGGGCGGCCACCCGCACGGCCGGGTCCGCTCCGGGCACCTCGGCGCGGGCGAGCAGCTCGGTGACCAGCTCGATCGACGCGTCCAGCTGCCCGCGGGTGGTCACGTTCGTCCACAGCGACCACCACAGCGCGAGGACGTCGAGGTCCAACCCCACCTGCCCGTCGAGCTCCCGCAGCCGCGACCCGACGAGTTCGTCGATGTCGTTGGCGACCCAACCACGACCGCGCGTGAGGACGTCGACCAGCCGCAGCCGCACCGCCAGCTCCAGACCGGGATCGTCGTTCCCGGCGTGCGAGAGCAGGTGCAGGGCACGGCGCAGGTGCTGCTCGGCCTGCTCCCAGGCGTACACGGCCAGGGCCTCGTCGGCGGCCGTGCGCAGCCAGGCGATCACCCGCGCCACGTCGACGACGTCCGCGGCCAGCCACAGGTGCTGGGCGACGGTGGCGGCCGGTGGCTGCCCGGCCGCCTCGAGGGCGGTGGCGGCCGCCGCGTGCAACCGGGCAGCTCGGCCCGGTGTCAGCTCCTCGTCGAGGGTCTCGCGCACCAACGCGTGCACGAACCGGTACGCCCCACCGGCCTGAGCACCCGCCCCGCCGGCATGGCCGGTCACCTCGACCAGCGCATGCTCGATGGCGACGTCGAGGTGGTCGAGGACGTCGAGCACGTCCATCCCCGTGACCCGGGCGAGCAGCCGGGCGTCGACGTCCTGCCCGAGCACGGCCGCCGCCTCGAGCACCCGACGCGTCCCGACGGGCACCAACTGCAACCGGCGCAGCAGCACGTGCCGCACACCGACGGGGACCGCGCCACGCAGATCGTCGTCGTCGTGCTCGAGCGCGAAGGCGGCCAGCTGCCGGGTGAAGAACGGATTGCCGCCCCCGCGACGCACGAGCTCGTCGACGAGCGTCGGGTCGGGCGCGGAGCCGGCCACGTCCGAGGCGATGGCCGCGACGTCCTCCAGTCCGAGGGCGCCGAGCTCGAGCGTCGTCGACGACGGCTCACGGGCGAGCTCGGCCAGGGCCGCGTCCAGCTCGGCGGTGCGGTCGGCGGCGGCACGACGATAGGCGCCGGCGAGGCAGACACCGGCCGGCGCCGCCCGGGCCGCCAGGAAGGTCAGCAACTGCAGCGACGGCAGGTCGGCCCAGTGCAGGTCGTCGACGACGACCACCAGCCCGCCTCCGTCGGCCCGTGCGGCGAGACGGTCGAGGAAGGTCGCGACCGCCTCGTAGAGCGTGAAGCGCGCCAGACCCGGGTCCGCGCCGAGCCCGGCCGGTTCGCTCCCCGCGCGTGCCGCCAGCTCGGGGACCAGCTGGGTGATCGGCGCCGCCGCGTCGGCCAGCGCCGCCCGTAGGGCCGCCCCGTCGAGATCCGCGGCGAGCTGGCGCAGCACCTCGACCCAGGGCCAGAACGCCGGCACCCCCTCGGCGTCGAGGCAGCGGCCGAACGCGACGGGGACCCCCGCGACGCGCGCCGCGGTCGCCAGCTCACGCAGCAGCGAGGTCTTGCCGATGCCGGGCTCGCCGGCCAGCAGCGTCGTTCCGCCGCGTCCGACGCGAGCGGCGTCGAGCGCAGCACGCAGGGCCCGGCGTTCGCTGCGACGGCCGAACAGGGCCGCACCCGGCACCGTGGCCGCGCCGGCGTCGACCGCGGCGGTGTCGACGGGGGTGCCGGTGTCGACGGGCGGCACCGACGACGTCGGCGGCGGGGACGCGGGGGGTCCGCCGTCGACGGACGTGGAGGAGGTGACGGCCGGGCCGGGCGTCGAGCTCGACTCGCCGGAAACCGAGCTCGACTCGCCGGAAACCGAGCTCGACTCGCCGGAAACCGAGCTCGACTCGCCGGAAACCGAGCTCGACTCGTCGGATGTCGCCGGAGTGAGGCCGCGGTCCTGGCGCAGGATGCGGTCGACGAGCTCGCGGAGTTCCTGGCTGGGGTCGAGGCCGAGTTCCTCGGCGAGTTCGGCACGGAATCCGGCCGCGACCTGCAGTGCCTCGGGACTGCGACCGGCGCGGTGCAGCGCCAGCATCAGCTGTCGTCGCGGTCGCTCGCGCAGGCGGTGGTGGCCGACGTGGGCCTCGAGCTCGGGAATCACCTCGAGGTGCTGGCCCAGTGCCAGCAGCACCTCGACGCGGTCCTCCGTCGCCGTCAAGCGCAGCTCGTCGAGCTTGGCGACGACCGGCTGGGCGTAGGGCTCGGTCGCGACGTCCGCCAGCGCCTCACCCCGCCAGGCGGCCAGCGCCTCGTCGAGCGCCAGGAGGCCGGCGCGCGCGGCGCCCCGGGCGACCGCGTCCCGCCCCTGCCGAGCCAGCCGTTCGAACCGGTGCAGGTCGATGGCGTCCGGCGCGATGGTCAACCCGTAGCCACGTCCTCCCGTGACGATGACCGGCGGCGCACCGGGCTCCTGCAGCAGGCGCCGCAGGTTCGACACGTACGAGCGCAGGGACACCAACGGCTGCGGCGGGGGCTGCTCCCCCCACAGATCCGCGACCAACCGGTCAGCGGGCACGGTGCGCCCGGTCTCGAGCAGCAGAAGCACGAGCAGGGCACGCAGTTTCGGCGCGCCGATCGCCACCGGCGTGCCGCCACGGTGGACCTCCAGCGGTCCGAGCAGGCGGAACTCCAACCCTCACCCCCTGCCGTCGACACTCCACACGTCGACGGGCCGATCTCCGGGGGACCGGCCAAGCTCACCGCAACGTAGCCCCAAGCAACGCGGCGCAGGCTCGGTTCGTCGGATCCGAGCGAGGCGGTCGCGGTGCGCACCCTGGTCCTGGACGTCCCCGGCGCCCACTGTGGTGCCTGCCGCGCCGCGATCGTCAGCGCACTGCAGGCCGCGGTCGGCGTCGTGTCGACCGAGGTCGACGTCCGACGCCGACTCGCGACCGTGACCTTCGACGAGCACCGCGTGACGGCCGCGGCCCTGCGCGACCTGCTCGCCACGGCCGGCTACCCGCCGGCCTGATCCAGGTGACGGGTGGACTCGACCGGTCGTGTTCTTGGCCCGGACGGGCAGGCGCTTCCCGACGCCGGCCGGCGGTCCGCCACGGTCAGGTGGCAGGCCGGTCGATCGGGGCCGGGACGTCCACCGGGGCGGCGAGGTCGCGCGGAGCCGTCGCCGGCGCCCCTGGCGTACCGCCGGCACCAGCCGTCCCGCCGGCACCGGCCGTGGCGTCGGACCCCGTGTCGGCGTCGGACCCCGTGTCGGCCGACACCACCTCGATGTCGCCGCCACCCTCCGACGAGCCCCTGTCGACGAGCGCCGGGTCGATCCGGTTGCGGTCGACCCCGGTGCCCTGGGCGTAGGACAGATGACCACCGAGGTAGCCACCGGCCCCCGCGGCGGTGGCACCGGCCAGCGCGGCGATCAGTGCACGGATCCGCCGGCCACGCCACGACGACGTCATCGAGGTCGCGTACATCCCCAGCGCGACGGTGTTCGCGGCGGCGTGAGCGACCCCCACCCGCTTCGCGGACGGCTCGGCACGCTGCCACTCGACCAGTCCCGTCGCGACGGTCGGGGCGGCGGCGAGCAGGCCGACCGCCGTCAGCGTCGACGCCGCACCGGAGTACCGGCGCGGCCCGAGCAGCCGCAGCACCGTGGCGCTGGTCCAGGTCCCCAGGGGCAGCAGCATCAGCAACGGGTGCAGCGTGTGGCCGAACGAGCGGCCCTCGAGCGCCCGGCGGGTGGCGGGGTCCAGCAGCTTCGCCGGCATCGCCTGCTCGAGCGCGTTCACGGCCGCGTCGAGGCGTTCGTCCTCTTCCAGGCCGACGGCGAGATCGTAGGGATGGCGCATCGGGGCACACCTTTCGGGCCAGGGACCGGCGTCGCCGGTCGAGGTCGACGACGCTAGGAGCCTGCCCGCCGGCGCGACACCGGTGAACCGACCGGCCGGCCAACCCACCGTGGCCGCCGGCACGCCGGCACCGACCAGCCACGTGGCGCCCCGGACACCGCCACCGGGCTGCACGGGGTACCCCGTGCGGCCCCGACGTGCCGGATCAGGCGGCGACCGTCACCGCGCGGGTCGACCAGCGTCGTCGCAGCGTCTGCACCGCCAGGTCGAGCAGCACGACCGCGACGTGTGCGGCGAGGGCGATCAGGACCTGCTCCATGGGGCCTCCCGGCTCGTGTGCCCGCCCTCGAGGATGACGTCGGCAGGTGACCGGGACGCCTGCCCGGGATGACGCCGGGGTGAACACTCGTCGCCCCAGCGGTGACGTGGTCCTCGCCGCGGCGAGGACTACGGTTGCCGGCCGCACTCCCACCGCCGGAGGACACCGCTCATGGACCGCGTCGTCTCGCTGCTGCCCTCCACCACGGAGATCGTGCACGCGCTCGGCTGCGGGGACCGCCTCGTCGGCCGCTCCCACGAGTGCGACCATCCCGCCGGGGTCGAGCGGCTCCCGATCGTGACCGAGCCGAAGGCTCCCATGACGGGGACCTCCGCCGAGGTCGACCGTCAGGTCCGCACCATCCTCGAACAGGCCTTGTCGGTCTACCGGGTGCACACCGACGTGCTCGTCGAGCTGGACCCGACCGTGGTGCTGACCCAGTCGCAGTGCGAGGTGTGCGCCGTCAGCGCCGACGAGGTGCAGCAGGCCGTCGACGTCCATCTCGACGGCCACGCCGAGGTGGTGGCGCTGGAACCCAACGGGCTCGCCGACGTGTACGCCGACGTTCGCCGGGTCGCGGTTGCACTCGGGGTGCCCGAGCGCGGCGAGCAGCTGGTCGCGGACATGACCGCACGCATCGACGCGGTCACCCGGCGCACCGCGGACCTGCCTCGGCGTCGGGTGCTCACGCTCGAGTGGATCGAGCCGCTCATGGCGGCCGGCAACTGGATGCCCGAACTGCTCGCGGCGGCGGGTGGACAGGAGCTGTTCGGCGTCGCCGGTCGCCACTCCCCCTGGCTGGAGTTCGACGCCGTGCGCGCGGCCGATCCCGAGGTGATCGTGATCCTGCCGTGCGGGTTCGACCTGCCTCGCACGCGCGAGGAGGCGGCCGTGCTGCGCGAACTGCCGGGTTGGTCCCAGCTGCGCGCGGTGCGCGAGGGCCGGGTGGCGTTGACCGACGGCAACCGCTTCTTCAACCGCCCCGGCCCTCGGCTGGCCGAGTCGACCGAGATCCTGGCCGAGATCCTGCACCCCGACGTCGTCGCGCCTGCGCACCGCGGAGACGCCTGGGAGCCCTTCCCGACGGCCTGATCTCCTGCGGGTCCGACCGCCGTCGTCCACCGGGGCGCCAGGACGCCGTCCCTGCGGCCGGCGTCGTCCCGACTCAGGCCTCGGCGCGTACCTGCACCGGTTCGGGCCGCTTGCAGGCGACGGCGTCCCCGCTGGACACCCCGCGGACGCGACGACCGACCCAGGGCAGCAGGTGCCGACGGACCCAGCGGACGTCACCGGCCAGCTTGGCGGTGCGGGCCGCCGGCACCCCCGATGGCAGCGGCGTCCGCCACCAGCCGACCGGGCCGCCACGGATCGCCTCGTCGTCGATCCCGAGCACCTCGAGGACGGCGCCGGCGACCCGCCGGTGCCCCTCGGGGGCGAGATGGAGACGGTCCTCGTCCCACACCCGGCGGTCCTGCAACGCGGCGACACCGCCGACGTCGACCAGGCGCGCACCGGTGCGCTGCGCGGTCCGTCGCACACCGGCGTTGAACAACGCGAACTTCCGGGCCAGTGCGTCGGCGAGACGGCCGGTGCCGCCGGCCCGCTCGAGCACCGTGAAGAGCACCACCTCGGCACCACCGGCCCGCAGCTCGCGCACCGCCTGCTCGTAGCGGCGCACCAGCGCCTCGACCTCGACCTTGGGGCGCAGCACGTCGTTGCCGCCGGCGTGGAACGAGAACACGTCCGCGTCCAGCGCCAGCGCGGCCGGGAGCTGGTCCGCGACGACCTCGTCGAGCAGCTTGCCGCGCACGGCCAGGTTCGCGTACGACAGCGTCCCGTCGGCGTTCGCCCGCGCGAGCCCCTCCGCGACCCGGTCGGACCAGCCACGGTGCCGGCCGTCCGGGCCGAGCTCGTCGTGCAGCCCTTCGGTGAACGAGTCCCCACAGGCGACGAAGCGACGCACCTCCACACGAACCTCCCGGATCCGACCACCGACACGGGGACCGGACGGTACCCGCGTCGCGGCCAGCGACGGCAGGCAGGAGCGGGGTACCGTCCGCGGCCATGTCCGCTGCCATCGCCCCTGCGCCCGCCGCCACCGCCGCCCCCCTCGAGCTGGGCGGCCTGACGGTGTGGCCACCGGTGGTGCTCGCGCCCATGGCCGGCGTCACCAACGCTCCGTTCCGCACGTTGTGCCGCCGCAACGGCGGCGGGCTGTACGTCTCGGAGATGGTCGGCGCGCGCGGACTGGTGGAGGGCAACCACACCTCGCAGTGGAAGGCGTCGTTCGCCCCGGGCGAGTCCCCGCGCTCGATCCAGCTCTACACGATCGACCCGGACGACGCCGCGGCGGCCACGCGCCTGCTCGTCGAGCAGGGGGCGCCCGACGGGCAGGGCGGCCTCGCACCGGTCGACCACCTCGACCTGAACTTCGGCTGCCCCGCGCCGAAGGTGACCCGGCACGGGGGCGGCTCGGCCCTGCCGTGGCGCACCGACCTGTACGCCGCGATCGTGGCCGCCACCGTCGCCGCCGCCGGCGAGGTCCCCGTCACCGTCAAGACCCGCAAGGGCATCGACGACGACCACCTGACCTACCTCGAGGCGGGACGCATCGCCGCCGACCTCGGGGTCGCCGCGATCACGCTGCACGGCCGCACCACCGAGGAACGCTACGGCCCGCCGGCGGACTGGCGCGCGATCGCCCGGCTGGTCGAGGCGGTCCCGGACCTGCCGGTGCTCGGCAACGGTGACATCTGGGAGGCGGCCGACGCCCTGCGGATGGTGGCCGAGACCGGCTGCGCCGGCGTCGTCGTCGGGCGCGGCTGTCTCGGTCGACCGTGGCTGTTCCGGGACCTGCAGGCCGCGTTCGAGGGCCGGGCCGTGCCGTCACCGCCGGAGCTCGGCGAGGTCTGCGACCTGCTGGTCGAGCACGCCGAACTGCTGGTCGCCGGCCTCGGCCCCGACCAGGGCATCCGCGAGTTCCGCAAGCATCCCGGCTGGTACCTGCAGGGCTTCCCGGTCGGCGGTGAGCTGCGCCGGGCGCTCAACCAGGTGGGATCCGTCGACGAGCTCCGCGAGCGTCTCGCCCCGCTCGAGCGCACGGTGCCCTTCGACGAGACGGTGCGTCGCCGCCCGCGCGGCCACACCGACCGGCCCAGACGCCCCCACCTGCCCGCGGGGTGGCTGGACTCCCGCACCTCCGGGGCACCGCTTCCCCCCCAGGCCGCCGCGGTGGTGTCCGGTGGCTGACCCACCCCTCGTGCTCGCCTCCGCCAGCCCGCGACGTGCGCAACTGCTCGCGCGGCTGGACCTGCACCCCGAGGTGCGCCCCCCGTCGGTCGACGAGACCCCCGGCGCGGCCGAGGGGCCCGCCGATCTCGTCCGGCGTCTCGCCGCGCTCAAGGCCATGGCGACCGAGGCCACCGACGACGAGGTGGTCGTCGCCGCCGACACCGAGGTCGTGCTCGACGGCCGGGTGCTGGGCAAGCCGGCCGATCGCGACGACGCCGCCGCGATGCTGCGGGCGCTGTCGGGACGTGGCCACGAGGTCCTCACGGGCGTCGCCGTCCGCCACGGCCCGATCGTGCACGTGGACGTGGTGCGTACCACGGTCATCTTCCGGACCCTCACCGACGACGAGCTCACCTGGTACCTCGACACGGGCGAACCGTTCGACAAGGCCGGCGGCTACGGACTGCAGGGAGCCGGCGCGGTCCTGGTCGAACGCCTCGAGGGCTCCGACACCAACGTCATCGGTCTGCCGCTGGCCGAGACGGTCGTCCTGCTGCGCCACGTCGGACTCGACGTCCTGCGCCCCTGATCCGCGCCGGCGCCGCGCCGACGCGACCCCGAGCCCGTCCGACGGACCCTCGCACGCCGATGCCGCCCCGCGTCCCTCCGGTCAGTTGCGCAGGTAGGACGCGCCGTTGACGTCCACGATCGCCCCGGTGGCGTACTCGGTGCCGGGCGTGGCCAGGAACACGATGGTGCGTGCGATCTCGTCCGGATCGGCCGCACGGCCCAGCGGCGACTGGGCCCGGATCGCCGCACCGCGTGCACCGGCGAGGTGGTCCTCGGTCATGTCGGTCTCGACGAAGCCGGGCGCGACGGTGGTCACGAAGATGCCGTGCGGCGCCAGCTCCTGCGCGAGCGACTGGCCGAGGCTGTTGAGTCCCGCCTTGGCGGCCCCGTAGGCCGTGTGGCCGGGCTCGCCGCGGAACGCGCCGCGGGAGGAGACGTTGACGATGCGTCCGCCGCCGGCCGCGATCAGGTGCGGGACCGCCCGGTGGATGAGGTTCGCCGGCCCGATCAGGTTGGTGCCCAACGTCCGCTGCCACGCCGCCTGCCAGGCCGCGTAGTCCGTGCCGGTGACGGGGTGGTCCTCGTAGATGCCGGCGTTGTTCACCACCACGTCGAGCCGTCCGCACGCCGCGACCACGTCCGAGACGAGGTCGTCGACGGCGACCGGGTCGGCGAGGTCGGCCGCCAGCGCGAGGTGGCCGTCGCCGGGCAGCTCGGCCAGGGTCGCCTCAGCCGCCGTCCGGTCCGCGCGGAAGTGCACCACCACCCGTGCGCCGGCCTCGGCGAAGCGCCGGCAGGTCGCGCGGCCGATGCCGCGGGAGCCGCCCGTGACCAGCGCCACCCTGCCCTCGAACGCCACGTCCACCACGCCTCCTGCCTCGCGGGCGCGGAGGCTAGCCGCTGACGTCGCGGTAGCGCTCGAGCAGCGCCGCGACCGGGTCCCACAACGGCGAGCGCGGCGCGCAGCGGTCCCGTGCCTGCTCGAGCGCCCGCAGGGCGCTCCGCAGCTCGCGTTCGTCGGCGGTGAGGTCGAGTTCGGCGGCCTGACCGTCGAGCTCCAACAGCGGGACGGTCGCCTGGCTGGCGGCGTCCGCCAACAGGTCGAGCAGGAGTTCCTTCTGGCGGACGCGCGCGGCCTGCTCGGGGTAGCGTCGCGGGCACGGCCAGACCACGTCGACGGTGTCGTCCCACAGCGCCGCCAGCGCCGGGCTCGGGTCCACCTGGAGCGAGGTGGCCATCACCGGCCGGCCGTCGCCGACGGCCTCCTGCCTCACGGCGCGCTGGACCGCGTGCACGGCGGCGTGCAGCGAGGGGTCGCTCATGCTGTAGCCGACGAACACCAGATGGTTGGTCAGCAGCAGCATCTGCAGCACCCCGGCGAGCGCGCCCCGTTCGGCCTGGAAGTCGAGCAACTGGTCGCGGGTGAGCAGCGGGTCGCCACCCTCGCCGCCGAGGCTGCCATGGAGCTTGACCAGCCGGCGGTCCCCGCCGGGGTGGGGCACGATCGCGACCTCGTCCCCGGCCGTCTCGCAGGCACGTTCGTAGCCGCGGTCGTAGTTGGTGGTGATCGCATCCAGCGCACCGAGGTTGGCCAACTCCACGTGCAGCAGCGAGGGCCGCTCGATCGCGAGTCGTTCGGCGAGCCGTTCGCGCAAGGCCGGGCTGCCACCGGGGTCGAGGTTGGAGATCACCTGGGCACGCGCGAACGGATCCGTCATGTGGAGCCGGTCCTGCGCGGACAGGCGCTCGAACAGCTGCGCCGCGCCCACCGGCGAGAGCTCGTCGAGCAGCGCCGACCACGTCGGCTGTCCGGCGGCACGACTCACACCGGCACCGAAGAACGGCACGAGCTGACCGACGGCGGCCCGCTCGGCCAGCGCCTCGAGTTCGGTACTCGCCGGGCGTTCCTCGACGTCGCCACCGGCGATGCAGCCGCGGCGCCAGCGGGCGAACACCTCGTCACGGTAGGAGCACTGGTCCACGCCGGGGCGCTCGGCCCACAGCCGGCGACGCCAGTGCCGGCACAGCGCCTCGTTGGTGGCCGACGAAGCGACGAGCACCACGTCGAGGTCGTGCTCGACGACGGCGGCGTCGAGCACCCGCAGCAGCGCGCTGACGACCGCGCCGGGTCGCGTACCCAGACCGTTGGCACCCGTGCCCACGACGGGCAGCCCGACCAGCGGACGCACCCGGCCCGCCACCCCGCCGGTCAGGTCCCGCGCCGCCTGCGCGAGGAAGCGCTCGACCCGGCCGAGCAACAGCTCGAGGGTGGCGGCGACGTCACCGTCGGAACCGTCGGGCGGATGCAGCCCCGCGGTGGCCGCCAGCCACACCTGCGGTCGTGCCGGGTCGTCGACGGTCGCCGCGGAGATGCGCTGGGGCTCGTCGGGCCAGGACGTGCCCGGCGCCGGCGGCTCGCCGACCAGCGCGCGCCAGGCCCCGCTGACCGACATCGTCTCGGTCGTGGGCACCAGGACGGCGTCACAGGCCAACTGCGTGAGATCGCCCCGGACCACGAAGACGTGTCCCGGCTCGCGCATGGTCGCCACCTCCGAACCCTCGCACCACGTGCCGGAGCGGCACACCCCCGCCCACCGGCGCGGCCCACCGTCCGGCACGGCCGTCGGCGATGCCGTCGCACGCTACTGCGCGCTCGGGACGCGGCCGACGGGATCCGGTCGCCCGGACGGCACCGGCCGGCGCCTCGCCGCCCGCACGCTTGCCCCGGGTACGAAGTGGCCGACCGGGGAGGCGTCGGGCGACGTCCACGGACCCGGTGCGGCCCGCGTGGCCGAACCCCCCACCTCCGTCAGGCAGGAAGCGCATGTACCGGCTCGCCCTCGAGGGTGTGGCGCCCGGCGAGGTCCTCGCCAAGACCGTCTACGACGACACCGGCCGGCCCCTGTTGACGGCCGGGACGACCTTGACGGCTGCCTACGTCCAGGCGCTGCGCCACCGCGGCCTGTTGTCGGTCTTCGTCCGCGACGGCCTCGCCGACGACGTGGTCCCCAGCGACCTCGTCAGCGAGCAGGTGCGCGCCACCATCACCGGACACGTCGCCGGCACCTTCACCTCGGTCGCGTTGGTGGCCGACGAACGCGGTCCCGGCGCCGACGGCGTCGCCGGCATGGTCGACCGACTCGGCGAACGACCGCTCGAGCTCGGTGAGCCCGCGACCCGCGCCATCGGTGAGCTCTACGCCGACGTCGAGTACCTCATCAACGAGGTGCTGGAGAACGACAGCGCCGCTGGTCTCGAGTCGCTCAAGACCCACAGTTCCTACACCTTCGAGCACTCCGTCGACGTGGCCGTGGTCGGGGCACTGCTGGGACGGCGACTCGGTCTGCCTCACGACCGGTTGCGCGAGTTGACGCTGGGCTGCCTGATGCACGACATCGGCAAGACCTACATCGACCGGGTCATCCTGGAGAAGCCCGGGCCGCTCACCGGCGAGGAGTTCGCCGTCATCCAGCAGCATCCGTACCTGGGCTTCGAACTGCTGCGGCGGATGCCGTTCCAGAGCCTGCTGCCCGCCCACGTGTCCTACCAGCACCACGAGAAGCAGGGCGGCGGGGGCTATCCGCGCGGACTCGTCGGCGACAACACGGTCGCCGGGCGCACCGCCCACGAGCGCGCCGGTGCCGGGCGGATGTTGCTCATCGCGGAGATCGGTGCGGTGGCGGACGTCTACAGCGCCTTGGCCTCCGACCGGCCCTACCGGCGCGCGCTGCCCCCCGACCAGGTGGCGGCCACGTTGACGCACATGGCCGGGACGCACCTGAACCGGGAGATCGTGGGCTGGCTACGACGGCTCGTTCCGGCCTACCCGGTGGGCAGCTGGGTCGAGGTCCAGCCCGGCAGCGTCCACGCCGGCTGGCGCGGGGTCGTCACCTCGGTACCGCTGGCGGCGGTCGACGAGCCGTCCGTCCGGCTCGTGCTCGACGCCGACGGCGAGGAGGTGGCCGATCCCGTCGAGCTCGACCTGCGCCGGAGTCCGGGGCTGCGGCTGGCCTCGCTCGCACCCGGCGCGCACGCCCCCATGCACCGGCGGCAGCCCGCCGAACGACGCACCGCCTGACCGTCGATCCTCCGAGCCGGTCGCAGCACCACCGTGGTCGACACCGGGGCACCCAACCGCTGCTCCCCCGCATCGGCGCGCTCGCGCCGAGGTGTCAGACCGGCACGCCACCGGGATGCACGACCTGTCGGACGGTGCGTCCTGCCGCGAGTTCGTCGAGTGCGGCGTTGAGGTCCTCGAGTGCGAGCGAGGAGCTGTGCATGCGCTCCACCGGCAACCGGCCGCCCCGCCACAGCTCGATCAACGCCGGGATGTCGCGCTGCGGCACCGACCCGCCCAGGTAGCTGCCGGTCAGCGTGCGGGCCTCGCCGACCAACTGCACGGCCGGGATGGTCAGCTCCTGCGAGGGGTGCGGCAGACCGATGGCGACCGTCGTGCCACCGCGGCGGGTGACCGCCCAGGCGTCCCCGAGCACCCGCGCCGAGCCGACCGCCTCGAACGCGTGACGGACGCCACCGGGCACCAGTTCGCGGACGGTGTCGACCACGTCCTCGACGCCGATGGCAGAGGTGGCGCCGAGCTCGAGGGCGAGTTCGCGCTTGGCCTCGAGGGGGTCGACGGCGATGATCGGATGGGCGCCGGCGACGACCGCCCCGAGCACGGCCGCGAGCCCGACGCCGCCCAGCCCGAACACGGCCACCGACTCGCCCGGCCGCACCTGTGCCGAGGAGAGCACCGCGCCGGCGCCGGTCAGCAGCGCGCACCCGAACAGCGCTGCGGTCGCGAAGGGCACCTCGTCGGGAACCACGACCACCGAGCCGCGGTCGACCACGACGTGCTCGGCGAACGCGGACACCCCGAGGTGGTGGTGGACCTCCTGTCCGCCGAGCGTCCCCCATCGGCGTCCGCCGCGCAGCAGCTCACCCGAGGTGTTGGCCGCCGCGGCCCGCTCGCACAGCGCCGGACGCCCGGCCGCGCACTCGGCGCAGGTCCCGCAGCGGGGCACGAACACGAGCACGACGTGGTCGCCGACCTCGACGTCGGTCACGCCGGCACCCACCTCGACGACCTCGCCCGCCGCCTCGTGCCCCAGCACCATCGGGGTCGGACGCGGCCGGTTGCCGTCGACCACCGACAGGTCGGAGTGACACAGACCTGCCGCCTCCACGCGTACGAGCAGCTCGCCGGCACCGGGAGGAGCCAGGTCGAGCTCGACGATCTCGAGCGGACGGCTCCGGGCGTAGGGCGGCTCGCGGTCGGTCGCGACCAGGACGGCAGCACGCGTGCGCAACAACGACCTCCCCGTCGTCGATTGGCCGCCGCACCCTAGTGGGGCGGCGACGCGCCGGCTCAGTCGACCGAGAAACGCAGCGCCGAGCGGTGCAGGTACGCCTCGCCCGGCTCGAGCACCGGCGAGGGGAACGCGGGCTGGTTGACCGCGTCGGGGAACTGCTGCGGTTCGAGGCAGAGCCCGGTGTGCCGCGCGTACGCCCGCCCGGCCCGGCCCACGACGGAGCCGTCGAGCTGGTTGCCGGTGTAGAATTGCACGCCCGGTTGGTCGGTCCACAGCTCCAGCCGGCGGCCGCTGGTCGGTTCGGACACCCGGGCAGCGAGGCGGACCTCACCGGGTTCGCCGTCGACCACGAGGTTGTGGTCGAACCCTCCCGCGACGGTGTCGACCAGGGCCGGGAGCCGGTCACCGATGCGCACCGCACGCCGGCAGTCCAGCGGGGTGCCGGCGACCTCGGCGATGTCCCCGGTGGGGATCTGCCCGTCGTCCACCGGTGTCCAGCGCTGGGCGAAGAGCTGGACCTCGTGGTCCTCGACCGTGCCGACCGGCTCACCGGCGAGGTTGACGTAGGCGTGATTGGTCAGGTTCACCGGCGTGCGCGCGTCGGTGCCGGCGCGGTAGGTGAGGCGGACCTCGCCGTCGACGACCTCGTAGACCGCCGTCACCTCCAGGCGACCCGGGTACCCCTCCTCACCGTCGGGGGAGACGTGATGGAACTCGACGCGCTGCGGCGAGACGTCCACCACCTCCCACACGACCCGCGCCAACGACCGCTCGCCACCGCCGTGCAGATGGTGTTCGCCCTCGTTGGGGGTCAACGCGAACCGGCGACCGTCCAGCACGAACGACGCCCCGCCGATCCGGTTGGCGACCCGTCCCACGGTCGCACCCAGGAACCCGTCCCCGGAGACGTAGCCGGACACGTGGTCGTGGCCGAGCACCACGTCGGCCAGTCGCCCGGAACGGTCCGGGGCCCGCACCGCGACCAGCGTCGCGCCGTAGTCGCTGACCGCCACCTCGAGCGTCCCGTCGGTGAGCGGGAACCGGTGGGTCGGACGGCCGTCGGGCGTGGTGCCGAAGTCGTCGGCGGACACGGTGGAGCACTTTCGTCGGAGACGCACGGACCGCGACTCTACGAGACCGGCGCCCCGCCGTGCCCCGGAGCGCCGCTGCCCCGGCCGGGCGGCCGGGCGCGGCGCCGAGTCCACGCGTGCGGCCCCCTAGCGTGGTCGACGACTGCCCGCGACGTCCGCATCCCGCACGAGGTCGAACATGCCGTCCACCTCCTCCCTCGGCAAGCTCGCCCTGGCCGCCACCGGCGGGGCCCTCGCGGCACGCGGTCTCCAGCGGTTGCCGCAGGCGCGCTTCGCCGGCATGAGCGGCACCTCGATCGCCGCGCCCGGCGCCGCCGGTTGGGTCACCGACTTCCTCAACGCCGCCTACTTCCGGCGGGACGCGGACCAGCGCAGCACCGCCGACCTGCGGCTCGCGTTCGGCATCCTGACCACCCGTTGGCACCGGGCCGGCGCCCGTCGCCTGCGCGCCGCCGACGTCGCCCCGTTCCACAAGGCGTTCGGCCGCGACCGGTTCGTCGACGACGCCGACAGCCCGCGCGGCACGCTCAACACCCGGCAGCTGCGCGAGGGTGCGGCCCGCCTGCTCGGGGACTGGTTCCTCGGCGCCTGGGACGACCCCACCCGACGTGCGTACGGCATCGCGTTCCCCGAGGTCGCCGACCGCGAGGCCTATCTGCCCGAGCTGCGGCTCGACCACGCCAAGCTGGGCGGGATCACCCCACCGCAGTCCCCCGCCGCCGAGCAGACCTGGCACACCTACCCGCCGGTGCTGCTGGGCGACGAGGCCGCCGCCGGACGCGCGCTCGAGCTGCTCACGCAGCCACAGACCTGGCCCGACTACGGCTCCTCGCTCGGCCGCTTCACCCCGGTGCGCTCCGGCGGGCTGGACGGCCAGACCTTCGAGATCGAGGTGCTGGGCGAGCCGGTCGGCCCCATCCCGGTGCTGCTGCGCGCCTACGTCACCGTCACCGAACTGCTCACCGCCGGCGACGCGCTCGACGGCTACACCGCCCGACTCAACGAGACCTTCGCCCGCTACGCGCCCTTCGACCCGGATCCGCTGCCCGAGGGCGCGGCACCCGCGGCGCTCATCGAGCTGACCACCCACGCCGGGCACTTCCTCGGCCGAGCCCGCAACCGGCTGCTGGTCTTCACCGCCGACGGTCAGGCCTGGGTGCGCGCGGTCGGCAACTGGGACCCGCTCGACTGGCACCTCGACCGCCTCTACGCCGGCATGGGCCGCTACTGCCAGCACGCCTTCTGGGGCATGGGGCAGGCCCACGAATCGGTGCTGCACCAGCTCGCCGATGCGGTCCGCAGCGACCTCGGGGGGCGCCGGTGACCCGCCACGACGCCATCGTCATCGGCGCCGGTCCCAACGGTCTGGCCGCCGCCATCACCCTCGCGCGCGCCGGACGCGACGTCGTGCTCTGCGAGGCCGCCGACGCCCCCGGTGGCGCGGTTCGCACGCAGGAGCTCACCCTGCCCGGGTTCCTGCACGACACCTTCTCCAGCGTCTACCCGGCCGGTGCCGCCTCCCCGGTGTTCGCCCGCTGGCCGCTGGAGGACTTCGGGCTCGAATGGGTCCACCCGGCCGTGTCGATGGCGCACCCGTTCCCCGACGGTGGAGCGGTCGCGCTCCACCAGTCGCTGGAGCGCACCGCCGCCTCGCTCGATGCCTCCCACGCCGGAGACGGCGCGGCCTGGGAACAGTTCGCCGGGCCGCTGCTCGAGGTGTTCCCCCAGCTGCGCCGGACGATGATCGGCGGCTGGTTCCCGGTCGTCGGTCCCGCCGGGCTGCTCGCCCGACACGGGATGCAGGGCACGCTGGAGTTCGCTCGTCTGCTCCTGGCCTCCGCCCGGACCTTCTCCACCGAACTGTTCGCGGGGCCGCGGGCGCAGGCATGGCTGGCCGGGTCCTGCCTGCACGGCGACGTCGCTGCCGACGACGCCGGCAGCGCGATCACCGGTACCTACCTGCAGCTGCTCGGACACTTCGTCGGCTGGCCCTCCCCGCGCGGCGGCGCACAGCGGCTCGCCGACGCGCTCGCCGGCTACCTCGAGTCGCTCGGCGGCACCCTGCGCGTCAACAGCCGGGTGACGAAGGTCATCACCGCCGGCGGCCGCACCGCCGGGGTCGAGCTGGCCAACGGCGAGCGTCTGCGCGCCAACGTCGTCGTCGCCGACCTGCTGCCCGGTGGGCTGCTGTCGGTCGCCGGCGACGCGCTCGGCAGCGCCTACCGCGCCCGCCTCGAGCGCTACCGACTCGGACCGGCGACCGTGAAGGTCGACTGGGCCCTCGACGACGTCGTGCCGTGGACCGCCGACGAGGCCCGCGGGGCGGGCACCGTCCACGTCGGCGGGCACCTCGAGGACCTCGTCGACGCCCAGCGCACCGTCGGCGCCGGGCGACTGCCCGAGCGCCCGTTCCTGCTGTTCGGTCAGCAGTCGGTCGCCGACCCGAGCCGGGCGCCCGAGGGCAAGCACACCGCCTGGGCCTACACCCGCGTACCGCAGTCGCACCGGTTCGACGCCGACGGCGTGACCGCGTTCGCCGAGCGCATCGACGCGCAGATCGAGCGCTTCGCCCCCGGATTCCGCGACCGGGTCCTGGCCCGCCACGTGATGGGTCCCACCGACCTCGAGGAGCGCAACGCCAACCTGCCCGGCGGTGACGTCGGCGGGGGCTCGTACGCCATCGACCAGCTCATCTTCCGTCCCGTGCCCGGCGTGTCCCCGTACCGCACCACCGTCGAGGGTCTCTACCTCGGTTCCGCCGCCACGTTCCCCGGCGGTGCGGTCCACGGCGCCTGCGGTCACGCCGCCGCCCGAGTCGCCCTGACCGAGGGTCGTGTCCGCCGCTGGCTGTGAGCGTTCCGTCGGGGACGACGTCGCGATCGACTGCGGTGGGTGACCACCGCTGCCGGACGCCGGTCAGTTGTTGCCGAAGAGGTTGCGCAGATTGTCGAGGATGCGCTCCACGACGTTGTCGACCGCCTCGTCGTCGATCTGGGGCAGGTCGGGAAGCTGGATGCCGCCGCCGTCCCCGCCACCGTCACCGTCAGCCGGTTGCTCGGCGGGCGGGTCGGCGGGCTGCTCGGGAACGGGGGCCTGGTCGAGCTGCTCCTCGCGCTGATCGAGCTGGCGTTCCCGGTCGTTGAGCGCGAGTTCACGCTCGTCGAGCCGTTCGCCACGCTCGTCGAGCTGTTCGGTCCGGTCGTCGAGCGCGGCGGAGCGTTCGTCCAGGGCCTGCTGCTGCTCGGCGACGGCTGCGTCGCTCTCCCCGGCGGCCGCCTCCAGCTCGCTGACCTGGGCCTCGAGCTCCGCGATGCGCGCGTCGCGTTCGGCCACCTCGGCCTCGAGGGCCGTGACCCGTTCGTCGGCGGCGGCGACCGCACCGTCCTCGTCGCCGCCGGTGGCCAGGGCGACCACGACGAACGCGAGGGCGAAGCCGAGCAGCGCCCCGACGAGCCCGATCAGCAGGTCGCGTCGCCGGCGTTCCTTGCGCGCGTCCTCGGCGAGCCGGTCGGCCTCGGCGAGCTCCTCGTCGGTCTCGGCGGACACGCCCCCGGCGGCCCCGCGTTCGGCCTGGTCGCCGTGCCACGGCTGCTCGTAGGTCAGCGGCTGCCGCCCGCCGCCCGCCTCGGTGCTGCCCAGGGCGCGGGTCCGGTCACCGGTGCCGTCATCGGGGCCGATCCGGCGGGTCGCGTCCGCGGGCATCGAGCGGTCGTCCGAGACCCGTCGGGTCGCGTCGGGTGGACCGCCGGACCCACCGACCCGTCGGGTGACGTCGTCGGGACCGTCGTTGCTGCTCACGGTCGACCTCCTGCCTGGCGCGGCCGGCCGCGTCGACCGGCGGGGTGGTGTCGGCGACCGTAGCGGGGGCATGGGCGCGGTGAGCGCAGCCCGACCCGACACGGTCCGCAGCCCGGACCGTTGCGACACCGGCCGGGTCATTGCGCCGTCCGCACGCACGGTCCGGTCGACCAGCCGGGTTCAGCGGGAGGAGCGGCAGACTGCGTCGTCCGTTCGACAGCGATCGGACCTCGCGACGGGAACCGAACCTCCCGACGCTGGGCGAAGCCCCGATCGTCCGCCTCCCCACCGACCGAACGCGCCGCCCGGCCGACCCGACCCCGACCTGCCCCGACCTCGCCAGGACCGATGACGTTGCCGAACGCCACCCCAACCGCCCCCGCACCCCGGTTCCTGCGCGGTCGATCGTGGTCGTTCACGGTGCTCGGTGTGGTGGCGGCGTTGGCGGGTCTGCTCTCGCTCGCCTTCGCCCCGAGCGAGCGCACGGTGGCGCTCGACGTCGTCGACGGCGACGACCCGCCGTCCGGCTCGGGCTCGTCCGTGGCCGTCGGGTCGGACGAGCTCCCCGGCGACCCGGACCTCGAGGCCCGCATCGCCGACGACGTCGTGGCCTACGTCAACAGCGAGCGTCGGGCGCGGAGCATGACCCTGCTCGGGATCCTCGACGACACCCACGCGACCGCCGCGAACGAGGCCCGACTCCGGGACCAGGAACCGGACCGCGACCTGCTCGAGGCGTACGGCGAGGAGGCGGTCGTGGCCCGGGAACTGCACGTCCGGCTCGGCACCGGTACCCGCAGCGGTGAGGCGGTGGCCGGGTGGGTCGCCAACGACCAGGCCGACACGCTGCTCGACCGGAGCGCGACCGGCATCGCCGTGGCGGCAGCCTGCCAGCCGGGTGAACGCGGCGGCGACCTGGTCATCACCGTGCACGTGGTGCAGTCGGCGAGCGGTCCGACGGCGCCGGGACCGATCGCCGACGATCGTCCGGGAGCGGGACGCGGTGAGGCGTGCCAGTTCGCCGACCTCGCGACCGGACCGACGGCGCAGGACGGCACGCTCGCGCCGGCGGCCGTGACGCTGGCGGCCACGGTCGCGCTGGCGTTGGCGCTGCTCGAGTGGCAGCGGCGGCGGCACCGGGCCGGACTGCTCGCCTCGCCTCAGCGCGTCGCGCCCCCCGACGGCCCGGACGAGGAACGCTCGGTCTGAGGCTCGTCGCCACGGCGGCGCCGCGCGGCCAGGACGAGCGCCGACGTGGCCAGCACCGCCATCACGGCCGGGCCCCGGTCCCCGCTGAGCGCCGCGAGGAGCCGGGTCACCGGCGGGTCCGGCAGCAACTGCCAGTAGGACGTCTCCTGGCGGGCGCCGGCCCAGGAGAAGCTGACGTGCACGTGGTCGGTGTGGGGGCTGGTGCCGGTGTAGGGCCGCCACCCGTCCCGCGCGCGCGATGCCGACCAGATCTGCCGGTCCCAGATCACGTACATCACCCCGAGCCGCCGTGCCATGGCGAACTCGTTGCCCTCGGCGTCGGTGGCCAGCAACCAGTCGAGCACCTGGTCGGCAGCGGCGGCCTCGACCGGGTCGGACGCGTCGAGCATCCAGTCCCAGCCGCGGCCCTCCTTGTGCTCGCTGCGGCCCCCGACGTCACAGGCGCGCACGATGCCGCCGTCGCGACCCGGGTGGGCCGCCAGCACGAAGTCCCGGAAGGCCTCCACGCCGGGCTGTGGTTCGGGACGGCACTCGCGCTGGTACTCCCGCCCGGCGAGTGCCTCGATCGGTCCCGGCTCCGCGTGTCCGTGGACGTGGGTCGGCAGTGGCGCGGCCGCGGCCGCTGGACCCACGACGCCGAGGGTGCCGACGAGCAGCGTCAGGCCGAGCAGGGCCGAGCGCGCACCGACGGGGGCACGGCGGGTCCGCAACACCGGGGAGTCAGTCCTCGTGGGGGTAGGTCACGCCGACCTGCCGCCGCAGCTCGTCGAGCCACCGCAGGGTGGTGAGACTGAGCGCGAGGGGCATGCGGGGCGACTCGGTCCGGCCGTCCTCGAGGCAGCGCACCACCTCGTCGACCTCGTACTCGAAGCCGGCCTCGGTCCCCTGCAGGTCGTGTTCCTCGACCACGGTACTGCCCTGCCGCAGGGTGAGCCGACCCGCGTGGTGGAAGGGACCGTGGACGCGCAGGCTGCCCTCGGCACCGGACACCGTGGCCTCGACCCCGGTGTCGGCCACGAACGAGCACGACCACGACGACAGCCGTCCACCCCCGTGGCGCATCGCGACAGCGACGGTGGCGTCCACGCCGCTGTCGGCCAACTCGCCCAGGGCGAACGCCCGCTCGGGGGTGCCGAGCAGTCCGGTGGCGAACGTCAGCGGGTAGACACCGACGTCGAGCAGCGCCCCGCCGCCCAGCTCGCGGGCGAACCAGCGCCGGTCGGTGTCCGGTGTGGCGGCGATGCCGAAGTCGGCCTGGACGAGCAGGGGCTCGCCGATGTGTCCGGCGGCGATGCGCCGTTCGACCTCCAGGAAGGCCGGTTGGAAGCGCATCCACATCGCCTCCATGCAGAAGACCCCGGCGGTACGCGCCGCGGCGGCGACCTCCTCGGCCTGCTCGAGATCGAGGGTGAACGGCTTCTCGACCAGGACCGGCACGCCCGCCTCGATGCAGGCGAGCGCGTCGGCGTGGTGTCGATCGTTGGTCGTGGCGACGTAGACGACGTCGACGTCCTCGGGCCGCGCGAGCAGGTCGTGGTGGCGACCGTGGTGACGGGCGATGCCGTGCTCCTCGGCGAACGCGGCCGCTCGGGCCGGGTCCCCGGAGCCCACGGCGGCCACCTCGCCACCACGCGCCCGGGCGGCGGCGACCATCTTGCGGGCGATGCCGCCCGTCCCCAGGATCCCCCACCGCAGTGACATGTCGTCCTCCTCCATCGGCGCGGTCCCGCGCACGCCGACGCCGGATCCGCTGCGGACGGCGGACATCGATGACGACCGCGGCCGGGGACGGACGCTACCGGGGCGAGGGACATCGACGCGTCACCCACGACCCGCCCGGCCGCCGCACGGTGGGTGCCGTCCAGCAGGCGCTCCCCGACGGCAGGGAAGCGGCCCCCTGGCGCTACCGTGACGCCCTTCGGGGACCGTCGGCGTCCCGGAGTCGCGGGGGAGGTCGCGCACGTGCAGGGATCGCCTCCGGCCGCGCCGCGTCCCGGCGATCCGCGCAGCACCGGACCGCGGCCGCCCGCCGGCTGGCGCGACGTCGTCTGGCTCGCCCTGGCGGTGGGAATCGCCGCCGTCACCGCGTTGCAGTTCGTCCGCCTGGCCTGGACCGCGCTCGGCGGGGACCTGCCCGTCACCACCGGCGGCCTGGTGCTCGCCTTCGTCATCACGGTCGTGTGGCTGCTCACGATCCACTGGCTGGTCGCCGGTTCCTGGCGGCGCAGTGTGTGGGGTTGTCCCTTCGAGCACACCGAGGCGGCCGTCGCCGAGCGACGCTGCCAGCGGCACCCGCTGGTGGCCGGCGGCGGGTCCGGTCCCTGGGAGGGCGGTTGCCGGACCGGCTGACGCACTGGTACCTTCTCCGCTCGGCCCAGCACCGGTGGTAGTCCTGCTGCGCCGGTTCGCACGTTTGCCACGCAAGCCGCTTCCCGGCGAGCGCGAACCAGAGAGCGCGCGGCTACGCCGCCCCGCACGAGAACGAGACGAGCCTTCCGCCATGGCCAACATCAAGTCCCAGATCAAGCGCAACCGCCAGAACGAGGCGCGCCACGAGCGCAACAAGGCGGTCCGTTCGCGACTGAAGACGTACAGCCGCCGGTTCCAGACCGCGGTCGAGGCGGGCGACAAGTCGGCGGCCGAGAGCGCCTTCGCCGACGCCTCCAAGGCCCTCGACAAGGCGGCCAACAAGGGCGTCATCCACAAGAACAACGCGGCCAACCGCAAGTCGGGCATGGCCAAGCGGCTGCAGAGCATCTGACGCTCCCGCACGTCACGCACGGCGCCCTTTCGGGGCGCCGTGCGCCGTTTGGGACCCGAGGCGCGCTCGTCGGCACGCTGCGGGAGCCGGTCCTCACCGCTCGGGCCACTCCCCCTGCCGGGTGAACGCCACCTTGCGCATCACCTGGCGGGCCTCGTCACGGGCCTGCTCGGTCGAGGTCTCCGCGGCGATCAGCTCCTCGAGGCGCTGGTGCAGCGGCGTGCCGAGCACCCACGGGATCCGCGGCTCGACCAGGGCGCGCTGCGCGTCGGACAACGACGCCTGCGCGAACCGCTCGGCCAGCGCCTCGCTGTGACGTTCGAGCCACCCGAGCAGATTGCGCCGGTGGGTCGGCGTCAGCTCCTCCAAGGGCCGGCTCACGCCTGACGCCGAGTTCCAGATCCGTCGTTGCAGCAGCACCGACGGATCGAGTTGCCGGGGAGAACGACCGCCCGGCGATCGCTGCAGCTCCAGCAGCTGCCGCACCCGACGGTGCAGCGGCGCGAGCTCGTCGAGCGGCGCCTCGCCCGCGCGCAGCCGGTCCAGCCGCGTCTCGTCGGCGGGCGCGAAGGCCGAGGCGTAGCTCGAGTGGTGGGTGTAGAGCTGCCGGGCGACCTCCCGCAGCGTGTGCTCGTCGGCTTCGTCGAGCAGCACCGTGCGGCCGTCGACCAACGTGAACTCGCGATCCTGGTTGACCTCGTCCGGGTCCAGCGTGATCCGCACCACGTCGTGGCCCTCCCGCGTCGACGAGTCGCCACACCCAACCCTACGTCGCGGTCGGTGTCCGCGAGCGCACGCGCCGTCCGCGCGGACTCCGTTCCCGACGCTCGGGGGTCCTAGCATCCCGGTGAGGACCCCCGACCTCGAGGGAGACGTGGCGGAGCCGACGGCAGCGACACCGGCAGGACCCGACGACGACCGGACCGGCACGTGGCCGGAACAGGACCAGACGCATCCGCTTCCCGCGAGTACGGCCAGTCACGAACGGGTGCTGACCGCGCTGGCGGACCTGGACCACGATCGCCCCGAGGTGCTGCAGGCGTTCGCCCGCGCGGCCCTGCGCCGCGTACCGGCCCACCAGCTGCGGGGGGCCGACGCCCCGGCAGCCGCACGACGGCTGCTCGAGGCGTTCACGGCGATCGACCGCCGACGCGAGGGCGAGATCAACATCTCGCTGCGCGTACCGCCGACCGGTCTCGACGGACGGCCGGCGCTGACCTCCGTCGTCGAGGTCGCCTCCGAGGACCGGCCCTTCCTGCTGTCCACGGTCACCGACGAGCTCGAACGCCTCGGTTACCGGGTGGTGCGCTCGCTGCACCCGATCGTCGGCGTGGAACGCGATCCGGACGGCCGGCTGGTCGGCATCGTCCCGGCACGGACCGCCCACGAGCGCGAGTCGCTGCTGCACCTCGAGCTCGGCGAGCGGCTGACCGACGACGACGCCCGGGAGCTGTGCCGCCGACTGCGCCGCCTCGTCGACGACGTGATGATCGCCACCAGCGACTACGACGCCATGCGCGCGCGGATCCGCGAGGTCGGGTCCCAGCTGGCCGAGGGACGCTGGTCCCCGGTCGCCGGTGACGAGCAGGCCGAGGTCGCGGCGTTGCTCGACTGGCTGCTCGACGAGAACCTGATCGTGCTCGGCATCCGTGAGTACGAACTCGCCGACCACGACGGGCGCCGCTGCGCCACCGTCGTCGCCGGGTCCGGGCTCGGGCTGCTGCGCGACGAGTCCACCTCCCGCTTCGCCGAACCCGTCGCCGTCGACGAGCTGCCGGCCTCCGAACGCGACCACCTCGAACGTCCGCAGCTGCTGACCGTCACCCGCACGAACCGGCTGTCGACCGTGCAACGCCGGGTGCGCATGGAGTACTTCGGCCTCTCGCGTGTCGGCGAGGACGGACAGGTCGTCGGGGAGTTCCGCATCCTCGGGCTGTTCACCCGCAAGGGGTACACCGAACCGGCCCGCACCACCCCGGTCCTGCGCGAGAAGCTGCGGCGGATCCTCGAGGCCGAGGACGTCGTCGCCGGGTCGCACGACGAGATCACCCTGCTCTCGTTGTTCCAGGCCCTGCCCAAGGACGAGCTGTTCCAGTCCTCGACCGGAGCGCTGCACCGCACCCTGGTCGGGCTGCTGCATGCCGAGGAACACCGCGAGATCCGCACGCTGACCCGGATCGACCACCACACCCGGACGGTGTCGGTGCTGATCGCGGTGCCCCGCGACGTCTACTCACCGCAGTTGCGCGAACGGCTGGAAGCGCTGCTCA
The DNA here is from genome assembly GCF_004300825.1 of Egicoccus halophilus. Lineage (NCBI taxonomy): Bacteria > Bacillati > Actinomycetota > Nitriliruptoria > Egicoccales > Egicoccaceae > Egicoccus > Egicoccus halophilus. The sequence goes on along the minus strand of NZ_CP036250.1, from coordinate 1,430,500 downwards.
CCGAGGTCTACGGGGCCGAGCGCATCGACGTGGAGGTGTCGCTGGGCGACCGCAACGAGGCACTGACCCGCTTCCTGCTCCAGCTCGGCGACGAGGTTCCCGAGGTGCCGCTGGCCGACCTGCAGCAGCGGGTGCGTGCCCTGGCCCGCTCCTGGCTGGAGGAGCTGCGTACCCGGCTGCGTGCCCTGCTCGACGAGGGCGAGGCCCACCGACTGACCGTCGAGGTCGGTGCCCGCCTGCCCCGGGCCTACCGCGACACCGTCCCCACCGAGGTGGCCGTGCAGGACGTGGTCCTGCTCGACCGGCTCCTGAGCGGCCGACACGACCTGCTGGTCCGGCTCCAGCAGGGCGACGACGGGCTCGTGCGGCTCAAGGCCGCCAAGCTCGGGACACCGCTGGAGCTGTCCGGGTTCCTGCCCATCCTCGAGAGCCTCGGCCTGGTCGTCACCGAGGAGATCCCGCACCCGCTCGAACGCACCGCCGGCGGCGAGAAGGTGCAGTTGCACGACTTCGGGATGCGCACCGAGGACGTCGACGTCGTCGCCGACGGGCCGCGCCTCGCCGACGCGGTCCTGGCCGCCTGGCGCGGCCACCTCGAGGTCGACTCGCTCAACCGACTGGTCCTGCGGGCCGGGCTGTCCTGGCGCGACGTCGCGCTCCTGCGGGCCTACCGTCGCTACCGTCGACAGGTCGGCACGGCGTACACCCCCGAGTACGTCAACGACGCCATCGTGGCCCACCCGGAGGTCGTGCGGGCGCTCCTGGCGCACTTCTCCACCCGCTTCGACCCGCACGTGCAGGCTGACGACGAGGACCTCGAGGCCTCCCGACGACGCGTCGTGGACGCCTGCGACCGCATCGATCGCCTCGACCACGACCGCATCCTGCGCGGCATGCTCGACCTGATCGAGGCCACGCTCCGCACCAACGCCTTCCGCGAGGACGCCGTCGCCGACGGGTCCGGCGAACCCTACGTCGCGTTCAAGATGGACCCGGCCCGCGTGCCGGGCATGCCGACACCGGCCCCCTACCGCGAGATCTTCGTCCACTCGCCACGGGTCGAGGGCGTCCACCTGCGCGGCGGTCCCGTGGCACGCGGGGGGCTGCGCTGGTCCGACCGCAAGGACGACGTGCGTACCGAGGTCCTCGACCTCGTCAAGGCGCAGATGCTCAAGAACGCCCTGATCGTCCCGACCGGAGCGAAGGGCGGTTTCGTGCTGATGCGCGAACCCGACTCGCCCGAGGCCCGCAGGGACGAGGTCCGCCGACAGTACGTCACGTTCGTGCGAGGCCTGCTCGACGTCACCGACGACCTCGCGGGCGACGACGTCGTCGGCCCGACCGGTGTGGTCCGTCGTGACGGTGACGACCACTACCTCGTCGTCGCCGCCGACCGGGGCACCGCGACCTTCTCGGACACGGCCAACGAGCTCGCCCGCCGCTACGGGTTCTGGCTCGACGACGCCTTCGCCTCCGGCGGCTCCAACGGCTACGACCACAAGGCGCTCGGGGTCACCGCCAAGGGCGCCTGGGTGGCCGTGCAGCGCCACTTCCGCGAACTCGGCGTGGACGTGCAGATCGAGCCGATCTCGGTGGTCGGCATCGGCGACATGTCCGGGGACGTGTTCGGCAACGGCATGCTGCGCTCCCGCGCGACCCGGCTGGTCGCCGCCTTCGACCACCGACACATCTTCCTCGACCCGGACCCGGACCCCGAGGTGGCGTTCGCCGAGCGCGAGCGCCTGTTCGGGCTGCCGGGGTCGAGCTGGGACGACTACGACCGTGACCGGCTGTCGGCCGGCGGCGGGATCCACCCCCGCAGCGTGCGCGCGATCCCGCTCTCCGACGAGGTCCGGGCCCTGCTGCGGGTGGACGCCGAGTCGCTCAGCCCTCCCGAGCTGATCCGCGCCGTACTGCGCGCACCGGTCGACCTGTTGTTCGCCGGCGGCATCGGCACCTACGTCAAGTCGTCCTCGGAACGCCACGACGAGGTCGGCGACCGCACCAACGACGAGGTCCGGGTCGACGCCAGCGACCTGCGGGCACGCGTCATCGCCGAGGGCGCCAACCTGTCGATCACCCAACGCGGGCGCATCGAGTACGCCCGGCACGGTGGCCGCGTCAACCAGGACGCGATCGACAACGCCGCCGGGGTGTCCACCTCGGACCACGAGGTGAACCTCAAGATCCTGCTGACCCTGGCGGTCGAGGACGGCCGGATCACCCAGCGGCAGCGGGACGACCTGCTCGCGGAGCTCGCCGACGACGTCGTCGACGCCGTGCTGTGCGAGGTCGACCGGCAGGCCGCGGCGCTGTCGCAGGAACTCGCCCGCAGCCCCGACAGCCTCGACGCCTACGGACAGCTGCTCACCCGGCTCGAGACGACCGCAGGCCTCGACCGCGACGTGCAGATCCTGCCGGGCGCCGACGAGCTGGCGGCCCGGGCCGAGTCGGGCGCGGGTCTGCTGCGACCGGAGCTCGCCACCCTGCTCGCGTGGGCCAAACGGGACGTCAAGGAGCAGCTGCTCGCCTCGCCCGTGCCCGACCAGGACCTGCTGCAACCGCTGCTGGCCGACTACTTCCCCGACCGGGTGACCGAGTCCTTCGCCGATCTGCTCCCGCGGCACCGGCTGCGCCGGGAGCTGATCGCGACGATGGCCGCGAACGACGTCGTCGACCGGATGGGCGTGACGTTCCCGACCTCGCTCGCCGACGCGGCCGGCGTGCCGGTCACCGACGTCGTGCTCGCCTACGTCGTGGCCCGCGAGGAGGTCGACGCGCCACACTGGTGGGACCAGCTCGAGGCCGCCCAGTCCCTGCACGACCCGCAGCGGGCGCTGGAGCTCGAACAGCTCGTCGACCGACTCGTGGCACGGATCTCCTCGACGGTGCTGCTCGACCCGTTGCTGCGCGATCCTGCGTCGCTGCTCGACCGCGACCGTCCCGTCGCGGAGGAGCTCCGCGCCAACATGCTCACGCTGGGGACCCCGGCCCAGCGCCGGGCCCGCGTCGCCCACGCCCGGTGGCTCGTCGACGACCTCGTGCATCCGGATCTGGCGCGCTTCCTGGCGTGCGCCGGTGACCTCGCCATGATCCCCGACGTGGCCTACGTGCTGGCCCGCGCCCCGGGCAAGCGCGGCGCGTCCGACGTCGCCGACGCGTTCCTGCGTCTGGGCGAGACGCTCGGGATCGACCGCATCGAGCAGGCGCTCGAGCGCGCACAGGTCCTCACGCCCTGGGCCCGTCGACAGCGCGGTGGCCTGGCCAACGACCTGCGCCGGCTGCGGCGGGAGGCCGCGCACGCCGCCCTCGAACGGTTCCCGGACGACGACGAGGCCACCGCGGTCCGCCGGTTCCTCGACGAACGTCCGGATGCACTCGAGCGTGTCTCGACGCTCGTGCGCGCCGCCGACAACCAGGACCATCAGAGTCTCGACGCGATCGCCGTTGCGGCCCGGACCATCCGCGACGCCATCGACCGGGGGGCCTAGGTCGCGCTCGCCCGTCGCCTCCCGGAGCGAACGGTCCGGGTGCGACGGGCGCGGAGCCGTCGGCTCGTCGACCGGACCTGGCTCGTCAGGCGGGGGCGAGGGGATGAAAGGGGCGGCCGACGTGGCGGGGGGTGGCGACCTCGAGGATGGCGAGTTCGAGGAGTAGGTGGTCGGGCAGGTCGGCGCCCTTGAGGTCGACGTCGAGTTGGGCGAGCCGGTCGTGACACCAGGCGAGCTCGCCCGGGTTGAACGCGCCGGCGAGCGCCTGCAGCCGGCGGTGCTGTCCGGGGGACACGCCGGCGTCCTTCGGGCCGGCGCCGCTGCGCACCCGCAACAACTGCCGCATCCGGAAGGTGAGCGCACCGAGGATGGCCAGGGGGGCCTCCCCCGACTCCAGCGACCCGCGTACGGCGACCAGCGCTGCCGCGGGATCCCGTTCGGCGACCGCGTCGGCGATCGCGAACCCGGAGCGGCGCCCGTGCCCTTCGACGGACGACTCGACGTGCTCGGCGGTCAGCGTCGCCACACCACTGTGGGTGGCACAGACCGAACCGACCTTCGAGGCGATCGTGCCGGGGTCGTTGCCGGCATGGGCGAGCAGCGCCGTGATCGCGGTCGCGTCCGCCTTGCGTCGCAGCCGCCGGAACTCCTCCCCGACCAGGCGCTGCCAGCCCCGGTCGTCCCAGTCGGGCGGGGTCTTGACGTCGAGGCGTTCCCCGTGCTCCTTGACGAGCTTGGCGACCTTCTGGATCTTGCCGGCACCGCGGGCCACGAGGACCAGGACCGCCTCGTCGGTCGGCGCGGCGACGTAGGCCTCCACCTCGGCCTTGAGCTGCCCCGAGATGCCCTCCGCACCGCGCACCACGACACAGGTCCGGCCGCCGAACAGGGATGCGGTCCGCAGTTCGGGCAGATGGTCGGTCTCCTGCACGTCGCAGGTCTCGACCGCGAGCTCGGGGTCCTGCTCGCGCAGGTCGGTCAGCACGCGCTCGAGTTCGCGGTGCAGGAGCAGGTCGTCGTCGCCGACGAGCAGCAGCACGGGAGTCATGCCGGCAGCCTACCGACGCCCGGCAGCGGCCACGGGACGCGGCCGGCGCCGTGTGCGCCCCGGTGCCCCGTCGGGGCCGCTCGGTCCGCGCCCGCTCCCGCGCCGGCGCGGGGACCGGCACCCGCACCGTGCCGTCGACGTCGGTGCGGTGCACCTCCGTGCCGAGCTCGGCCAGCACCCGCCTCGTCGATGGTGACGGGTGGCCGTAGGTGTTGTCCACACCGACGCCGATGACCGCCACCTGTGGTGCGACCGCCCGCAGGAACGCCGGATCGGTGGTCGCCGCGCCGTGGTGGGGAACGGCGAGCAGGTCCGCTGCGAGCGGCGCCGGACGACGGTCCTGTTCCGCACGCTCCAACAGGTCGCGTTGCGCGGCCTGTTCGGTGTCCCCCGCGAACAGCGCCCGGCGGTCCTGCCAGGTCACGCGCAACACGATCGAGCTGTCGTTGAGCTCCGAGGGCGCATGTCGGTAGGGGCGACCCGGGTCCGGGCCGAGCACCTCCAGCCCGAGGTCACCGAGCGTGACGCGGTCACCGGTCGCCGGCCCACGGATCGGCACGCCCCGCGACCCGGCGGTCGACACCAGCGCGGCGAGGTGTGGCGAGTCGGCGCCCACGGTGCGCAACCAGATCGCACCGACCCGGACACGGCGCACCACCTCGGCGGCCCCGCCGACGTGGTCGGCGTGCGGATGGGTGACGACCAACAGGTCGAGCGTGCGCCGGCCGTTGCTGTGCAGCCAGTCGGCGGCGCGACCGTCCTCCCCCGCATCGACCAGCACCCGGGCCTCGGGTGACTCGACGAGGAAGGCGTCCCCCTGGCCGACGTCGATGGCGGTGACGACCAGGCTTGCGGGCGCACGGCCCCCCACGGCGGCGGGCGCCAGTGAGGCCGCGAACAGGACCAGTGTCGCGAGCGCCGTACCGCGGGCGGCACGCGTGCGGGGCGGCAGGACCAGGGCCGCGCAGCCGGCCAGCAACGCCGCGACCGTCAGGGGCCGGGCGAGCTCCGCACCGCCGCCGCGTCCCGCGAAGGTGTGCGCCACGGCCAGCACGCCCCGGGCTGGCCAGCCGGCCAGTGCGAAGACCCACGTCCCCGCCTCGAGGTGGACGGCGGCGACCACCGCCGCCACGAAGCCGATCGACGCCGCGAGTGCCGCGACCGGGACGGCGAGCAGGTTGGCCGGCACGGAGGCGAGCGGCACCGTGCCGAAGGTGGTCAGCAACAGCGGCACGACGGCGATCTGCGCCCCCAGCGTGACCGCCAGCAGGTCCGCGACCCGGCCCGGCATCCGCCGCAGGCGCCGCCGGACGAGGGGCGCGACGACGAGGACTCCCGCGGTGGCGGTCGCCGACAGCAGCAGTCCGAGCGAGCCGGCCAGCCGCGGGTCGAGCAGCACCAACAGCACCGCGGCGCCCGCGAGTGCATGACGGGCGTCGCGCGCATGACCACGCGCCCCGGCGAGCAGGACGATCCCGGCCATGGCGCCCGCCCGCAGCACGGAGGGCTCGAAGCGGGTGAGGAACGCGAACCACGCCAGGGTCGTCGCCAGCACGACCCGTCGCAGCGGGGCCGGCAGGCGCAGCACGAGACACGTCCCGAGCACCCCGGCGGTCACCAGCGCGACATGGGTCCCCGACACCGCCGTGAGGTGGGTGAGGGAGGTTGCCTGCATCGCCGCGCGGTCGACCTCGGGCAGTTCACGGGTGTCCCCGGTGGCCAGGCCGGCGAGCAGTCCTCCGACCGACGGCGGCGTGCGCCCGGCAGCGGCACGCCGAACCCGGTCGCGGACGTGTTCGCTGACCCGCGCCCACACTCCACCGCCACCGAGCTCGTCCCAGCGGCGGACGTCGAGCGCGACGGTGGCGTGCTGGCGGGCCAGCCACCGGCCGTACCCGCCGTCGGGGAGCGGGCGGGCCGTCGCCCGGGCGGCGAACCGCGAGCCGAGGGCCGGCGGGTCGTCGGTCTCCAACGTGGTGGTCGCCCGCTCGCGGGTGACGGTCCCATCGACGCCCGTGACACGGACGACGACGTGCCAACCGGTCGCGATCCGGCGTGGTTCGTGCACGACCGCGCCGGTCAGCTCCGCCTGGCCGCCCTGGTCCGCCAGCGCCGGCAACAGCCCCCACGGCGCCGTCGCCACGCGCGCGGCGCTCGTCGCGACCCCCACGGCGAGCACCGTCACGAGCAGCCACCCACCGACCGCCGCGGCACCCGGCGTGTACGCCCCGACGATCGGCGACCCACGGGTGCCCGCACCGGCCCGTCGGGCGGGACGCGTGTCGTGGCGCAGGGCGCGTCCGGCGGTCACGGCCGCACCGACGGCCAGCACGGCGGTGAACGTGACCCACGCCCACGGGTGCGGTGCCGCCCCGAGGTGCTCCCCGATCGCCGCCCCGAGGACCAGCGCGACCGCCCACAGCGGCAGCGGGCCGAGCACCTCGCCGGTCGGTGGTCGACGCCAGGCGGCCTCCTCGGCGTCGCTCACGACACCGTGACGCGGTCGGCGAGCTGCTGGAAGGTCTTCTCCCCGATGCCGGGCACGTCGCGCAGGTCCCCCGGCACGGCGAAGGGCCCGTGCTCCTCGCGGTGACGCACGATCGCGGCCGACTTGCTCGGCCCGATTCCCGGCAGGCTCTGGAGCAGCTCCTCGGTGGCGTGGTTGAGGTCGACCCGTCCGTCCGCGGCCGTCCCCTCGCCTGCGCCGTCCGACCGCGGCGGTGCCGTACCCGCCTCCCCGGGCGGCGCGACCGTGGCGGGCGGCGGGTCCTCGCCCTGTCGTGGGAGGTGGACGTGCTCACCGTCGTGCAGGACCCGGGCGAGGTTGAGGTGCTCCAGCGCGGCGTCGTCGCTCGCCCCGCCGGCCGCCCGGACGGCGTCCGCGACACGGGCACCGCCGCGCAGGGTGACCACCCCAGGCGTCTGCACCGCGCCGGTGACGTGCACGACCAGCTCGGCCGGCTCCGGGCCGGCCGTGTCGCCACCGGCTCCCGGTCGCGACGCACCGGGATCGGCGTCGACACCGTGCCGGAGACCCTGCGTGTCCTGGTGGGCCCGGTCGTGGGACGCCGCCTGCCCGTTCCCCGCGAGACCTGCTGACGCGCCGGTCGGCCCGTCACCGCCCGGGCCCAGCGGTCCGGCAGACGGCTCACCGGGCAGGCCATCGGCAGCGTCCCCGGGCAGGCCGGCCGCGGCGTTCGCGGGTCCCTCGGGCCGCTGCGCGGCCTGCCACACGAACAGACCGGTTGCGGCGACCGCCCCGAGCAGCAGCAGGACGAGACCGGCGGCCTCGGCGGGAGTCGCCTGCAACCACCCGCGCGTCCGCCCCCGCCAGTCACTCGTCGAGGTGTCGTCCATGGCACGCAGCCTGCCCGTCGTCCGACGAACCGACACCGCGAACCGCGCGGGCGCTGTGGACGACGAACCGACACCGCGACGTGCGCCGCCCGCTGCCGCTACGGACGGGGGGCGACGGCGACGCCGACGGCGCCCGGTCCGACGTGGGTGCCGACGATCGGGCCCATCAGCGTCTCGAGGCGGTCGACCACCTCGATCCGGTCCTCGAGCCGCTCCCACACCGACGCGGCCCGTTCGGGCGCCACCGCGTGGGCGACCACCACGTCGACGGGGCGACCCGCCGTCCGCTGCGCGAGCCGTTCGGCGACTCGGTCCAGCGCCCGCTGCCAGGTCCGGGTGCGCTCGCGGACCTCGACCCGCCCGTCGGCGACCTCGAGCACCGGCTTGACCCGCAGGACGTTGCCCACGGCTGCCTGTGCGCCGGTCAACCGCCCTCCCCGCTTCAGGTGGGCCAGGTCGTCGACGACCAACAGGCTGCAGGTGCCCGCACTGGCCTGCCGGGCCGCGGCGACGACCTGGGCGACGCTGCCGCCCCCTGCCGCCACCTCGTGGGCACGCAACACCGCCAGCCCGAGCGCCCCGCCGACGAGACGGGTGTCCACCACCTCGACCGGCAGGCCGGCGCGGGCGGCACGCTGCCGGGCCAGCTCGACCGTTCCCGACAACGACGACGACACGTGCAGTGAGACCACCGCGTCGTGGCCGTCGTCGGCGCAGTCGGCGTAGGCCTCCTCGAACCACACCGGTGCCGGCTGCGAGGTCGTCGGCAGCCGTGAGGCGGTGGCGAGACGGGTGTAGAACTGCTCGTCGGAGACCGTGACCCCGGAGACCAGCACCTCGTCCCCGAACGCCACCGACAGCGGCACGACCCGGATCCCGAGCCGCTCGACGAGCTCGACCGGCAGGTCACAGGTCGAGTCGGTCACCACCGCGACGCGTTGTCCCACCCGGCACTCTCCTGTGCGCCCGCAGCCTAACGCCGACCCGGGCCCGGTCCCGACGGCCTGGCGGTGGCCACGTCACCGTCCACGACCTCAGTCGACCGCTGCCGCGGTCCCGCGGGCCAGCAGATGGCCCAGGGTCAACCGTGCGACCCGCTCGGGCTGCTCGAGGTGCAGGAAGTGGCCGGCGTCGTCGATGATCACCGTCCGTGACGCGGGATGCGGCAGCCGGCCCTCCGCCCGCTCCGCCCACTCGACCCCGATGCAGCCGTCCTGCCGACCGTGCAGCACGAGATGCGGTTGGGGCGGCAGCGTCACCCGCGGCGAGAGCGCCCGGCGGCGCAGCACCGCCGGCGCGAACCCCCGGTAGTAGGCGACCATGGCCCGTCCCGCGCCCGGGCTGCGCACCGCGGCCTTCAGTGGCGCGAGATCGTCCTCGGTCGGCTCGTACCCGGGCGACCAGCGCTTCCAGAGCCGGACGTACCCGGCGGCGTCGCCGGCGGCGAGGCGGTGGTCGGCCCCCGGTACCAGGGCCGCCAGCGCGTAACGCGAGCGCGCCAACTGGCGACCGTCACCGGCCACCCCGGCGAGCACCCGCTCGGGGGGGACCGCGAGCGTCACCAACCGGCGCCACCGCTCCGGCGCGGCCGCGGCCGCCCGCATCGCGGCGATCGCCCCCCAGTCGTGTCCGACCAGCACCGCGTCGCGACTGCCGCCGAACGCGCGGTGCAGGGCGTTGACGTCGGCGGTGAGCGTGTCGGGGTCGATGCGCTTGTCGGCCGGGACGTCGGTCGGCGGGTACCCACGCGACCATGGCGCGACGGCGTGGAACCCGGCATCCGCCAGGGCGGGGAGCAGGTGGCGGAAGGTGGCCGGCGTGTCCGGGAAGCCGTGCAGGCACAGTGCCAGGGGGCCGTCGGCGGGCCCCTGCTCGCGGTAGGCGAAGCGCAGCCCGTTGGCGCGCACGAAGCGTGCGGTCACCGTGGCTTCTCCCTGTCCGGCCGTGCGTGGTGACCCGAAACTACCCCTCCGGCCGCGACCGACCGGACGGAAGGAGGCGATCCCGCGCCCGGGGCCGGCTCGCATAGTCAGGACCGATACGCCGCCGCCGGACCCGCTGGACGGGCCCGGCACCCCGGCGGTGACGCCGGTGATCCGGTGGACCGATCCGCCCGCAGCGCCGCTCCCGCGGCCCACACGAAGGACGTCCCGTGGCGAAGTACGGCTTCACCCTCTTCTCGGAGCTCAACGGACCCAAGGAGATGGTCGCGCAGGCCGTCGCCGCCGAGCAGGCCGGTGGGATCGACTTCCTCGGCATGTCCGACCACTTCCACCCGTGGCTCAGCCGCCACACCGACAGCCCCTTCGCCTGGACCGCACTGGGTGCGGTGGCCACCGCAACCGAACGGCTCGAGCTGGTGACGCTCGTGACCTGCCCGTTCCTGCGCTACCACCCCACCATCATCGCGCAGGCCGCGGCGACGGTGCAGATCCTGTCCGACAACCGCTTCACGCTCGGGCTCGGCGCCGGCGAGAACCTCTCCGAGCACATCGTCGGACGGGGCTGGCCGGCCGTGGACGTCCGGCACGAGATGTTCGAGGAGTCGGTCGAGATCATCCGCGAGCTCTGGGAGGGCGGTTGGGTCACCTACCGCGGCGAGCACCTCACCGCGCAGGACGCCAAGCTGCACACCCTTCCCGAACAGGCACCGCGCATCGCGCTCGCCGCCTCGGGTCCGCAGTCGATCGAGCTCGCCGTCGAGTTCGGCGACGACATCGTCTGCGACTCGCCCGACCCCGACGTCGTCGGAGGCTTCAAGGCGCAGAAGTCGGACGGGCGCGCCTACGCGCAGATCCCGGTCGCCTACGACGAGGACGTCGACACCGCCCTCGACCACGCCCACCACTTCGCGTTCGGTGCGACCGGCTGGAAGGTGATGTCCGAGCTGCCCAACATCCCGGGCTTCGACGCGACCGCCGCGCTCGTCGACGACGACGCCATCCAGGAACTGGTGGTCACCGGCAACGACCCGGCGCCCCTCGTCGAGAAGATCCAGCAGGCGGTCGAGACCGGTTACGACCACGTCGCCGTGGTGCAGGTCGGTCCCGAGCGCACCGAGCGGTTCCAGGACTGGTTCACCCAGAAGGTCCGCCCGGCACTTCCCTGACCGCCACGCCGAGGCACGTCCTGCGGCGCTGCGGTCGGCAGCGCCACGCCAGGAACGACGGCAGACACCTTCGCCGGGACCGGCGCGGCCACGGTGGCCGCGCCGGATCGCCGGAGGTCAGACGACGAGGTTGACGAGCCTGCCGGGCACGACGACGACCTTCCGGGGTTCGTCGGTGACCTGGTCGGCGACCGCGGCGCGGGCGGCGGCCTCGGTGGTCTCCCGGTCGGCGTCGGCGGCCACCCTCACGCGCGCACGCAGCTTGCCGTTGACCTGCACGACGATGGTGACCTCGTCCTCGACGAGCAGCGAGGTGTCGGCCTGCGGCCACCGCTGTTCGTGGACCGAGTCGCTGTGGCCGAACCGTCGCCACAGCTCCTCGGTGATGAACGGGCAGATCGGCGCGAGCAGTGTCAGCAGCGTCTCGAGCGCGTCGCGGACCGCCGGACCGTGGGCTTCCTTGCGCGTCGCGTCGAGCACGGCGTTGGTCAGCGTCATCAGCTTGGCGATGACGGTGTTGTACTTGCGCGCCGTGTAGTCCTCGCTCGCCCCGACGATGGCCTCGGCGGTCGCCTTGCGCAGCGCCGCGACGGCGTCGGACTCGCCGGGCTCGCCCAGTCCGGCCTCCTCACGGGCGATCTGTTCGAGGCTCAGGCGCCACACGCGCGAGAGCCACTTGTGCATGCCGCCGGGTGACACGTCGGCCCAGTCGATGTCGTCCTCGGGCGGCGAGGCGAACAGCATCGTGCCACGCAGGACGTCGGCGCCGTAGGTCTCGTACACCTCCCCCGGCACGACGAGGTTGCCCTTCGACTTCGACATCGCCGCGCCGCCGAGGATGACCTGTCCCTGGCTGAGCAGCGCCTGGAACGGCTCGTCGGCGGCGACCAGGCCACGGTCGCGCATGGCCTTGACCACGAACCGGGCGTAGAGCAGGTGCAGCACGGCGTGCTCGACACCACCGGTGTACTGGTCGGCCGGCAGCCACCGGCCGGCGGCGTCGACGGGCCAGGCCTGCGTGTCACTGCGGGGGTCGAGGTAGCGCAGGAAGTACCACGACGAGTCGACGAACGTGTCCATCGTGTCCGTGTCGCGGACGGCGTCGTCGGACCCGCACTGCGGGCAGGCCACCTCGTGCTTCCAGGTGGGGTGCATCGCCAGCGGCGAGCCGGCGACCGAGAAGTCGAGGTCGTCGGGCAGGCGGACCGGCAGCTGGTCCTCCGGTACGGCGACCTCGCCGCACGAGGGGCAGTGCAGGATCGGGATCGGTGCACCCCACGAACGCTGCCGGGAGATCAGCCAGTCGCGCAGGCGGTAGTTGACGGTCGCCTTGGCGATACCACGCTGTTCGAGGTCGGCGGTGATGCGCCGCTTGGTCTCACGCCAGTCGAGCCCGTCGTAGTCGGCCGAGTTGACCGTGTGACCGTCGCCGGCGTACGCCCCGGTCATGGTGGCACCGTCCAGGGCGGTGCCGTCGTCGGGGGCGACCACGACCCGGACCTCGAGGCCCTCCTGCCGGGCGAAGTCGAAGTCACGCTGGTCGTGGGCGGGCACGGCCATGATCGCGCCGGTCCCGTAGTCCATCAGCACGTAGTCGGCGGCGTAGGCCGGGATCGCCTCGCCCGTGGCCGGGTTGCGCATGTCGAAGTTCAGGCGCAGGCCGCGCTTGGCCCGGCCGGCGCCCTTCTCCGACGCCGTCGCCTCGAAGCCCGCCTGTCGTTCGATCTCCGACTTGCGCGAGACCTCGTCCATGAACGCCCGGTAGTCGGCGTCGTCGCCCATGCGGGCCTCGACGAGCGGGTGCTCGGGTGCGAACACGAAGTAGGTCGCGCCGTAGAGGGTGTCGGGACGGGTCGTGTAGACCACGACCCGCTCGTCGGCGTCCGCCTCGTGCCCGTCGGCGTCCGGTTCTGCGGTACGGAAGGTGACCTCGGCGCCCTCGGAGCGCCCGATCCAGTTGCGCTGCAGGGTCTTGACCCGTTCGGGCCAGTCGAGCGACGGCAGCGCGTCGAGCAGTTCGTCGGCGTAGTCGGTGATGCGGAAGAACCACTGGGTCAGGGGCTTGCGGACCACCACGGTGCCGCAGCGCTCGCAGGCACCGTCGACGACCTGCTCGTTGGCGAGCACGGTCTGGCAGCCCTCGCACCAGTTGACGGCGGCGGCGCGGCGGTGGGCGAGGCCGGCGTCGAACAGCTGCAGGAACAGCCACTGGGTCCAGCGGTAGTACTCCGGGTCGCAGGTGTGCAGCACCCGGTCCCAGTCGAACGAGTAGCCGAGGCGGGCGATGGTGGCGCGCTGCTCGGCGATGTTGTCGTAGGTCCACTTCGCCGGGTCGGCGCCGCGGTTGCGGGCGGCGTTCTCGGCCGGCAAACCGAACGCGTCCCAGCCGATCGGGTTGAGCACGTTGCGACCCTGCATGCGTAGGTGACGCACCAACGTGTCGTGGATCGAGAAGATCTCCGCGTGCCCCATGTGCAGGTCGCCGCTGGGGTACGGGAACATCGTCAGGGCGTAGAAGCCGTCCGCATCGGCGTTCGCCTCGAGCGGGAGCGAGTAGGTGCGCTCGTCGTGCCAGCGCGCCGCCAGGGCGGGCTCGAACGCGAGCGGCTCGTAACGCTCGACCTCGGTCGCGGGGGTCGCCTGCCCGTCGCTCACGGACACTCCTTCGCAGTCGATCAGCGGTGTGCGCACCGCGCCACATCACGCCACATGGACGTCCGCGGGAGCGTAGCCGCCAGGGGCACCTCCCCCGGTCGGACCGCAGGCCGCCGCGAGGTGCTGCCCGACGCCCGGTTCGACCCATCCGCCACCACCGTGTACATTGCGCCGCCGCACGGCACGCAGCGCGTGGCAGGCGAAACACGGGCCGGTAGCGCAGTCCGGCAGCGCACCTCCATGGCATGGAGGGGGTCGTGGGTTCAAATCCCATCCGGTCCACCCTCGACGAAGCCCCGCTGGGACGTCCCAGCGGGGCTTCGTCGTTTCTCGAGCCTTCGCTCCTGCTGATGGAGAGACTCCCGATCGCCGCTGCTGACATGCTGTCGACGGGCTGCCTGCCCTCGATTCCGTCAGCGACGTTCGTGCTTCCAGAGGGTCAGCTCGCCGTTGCGGTCAGTGCGTCCCGCAGCGTCGTCGGTCGCCGCCCGAGGAGGTCGGCGAGGTCGGTGGAGGTGGTGTCGAGCGCACCGGCCGCGATCGCTGCCTCGGCGCCGACCAGCATCGCCACCAACGGCGTCGGCAGTCCGGCCTGGAGCATCGTCTGCCGGAAGTCGGCCAGGGACACGTCGTGGTGGGCGATGTCCTGGCCGGTCGCCGCGGCGACCGCCTCGGCGAGCTCGGCCTGGGTGAACGCCTCGCCGTCGAGCTCGTACACCCGGCCGGCGTGGTCGCCGTCGGTCAGCACGACCGCCGCTGCCTCGCGAATCCGCACGGGTGGCACCGGCGACGCGGCCGTCACCGGCGGCGCTGAGCACGGCGCCGGTCTGCTGGTACGTCGCCAGCTGTCCGGTGTAGTTCTCGAGGTACCAGTCGTTGCGGAGCACGACCGTCGGCAGTCCGGACGCGGCGAGCGACGCCTCGGTGACGCGGTGGTCCACGGCCAGCGACACGGGGCTGTCCTCGGCGTTCAGCAGGCTGGTGTAGACCATCAGCTCCACACCGGCGCGGACGGCAGCCTCGATCACGTGGTGGTGCTGCGCGATGCGTCGGCCTTCCTCCGTGGCGGAGACGAGCAGCAGCCGGTCGCCCGCCTGCAGGACCGCGTCGAACGTGGCCGGGTCGTCGAAGTCGATCCGGGCGGTGCGCACGCCTCGGTCGGCCAGGGCCGCGAGCCGCTGCTCGTCCCGGCCGCCGGCCACGATCTCCTCGGGCCGGACCCCACGTTTTCCCATGTCCATCCTGATCACCGGCGCCACCGGCGCCTACGGCCGACGCGTCGTGATCCACCTGCTCGAGCCGGCCCTTCGAGATGAACGTGGGTGGGCCGCTGCCGGGGATGCCGTGAGAGGGGTGTAGGGCCCGCGAGGATGGAGGTGTCTACGCCACCCATCCACGAGGCCCTACGTGACCCACGCTACCTGTCTGCTTGCCCTGCCCGAGTTCGAGATCGCCGACGTCTGGGAGTTCGTCGAGGAGACCATCGTCCGCATCGTGATGCCCCGCAGCGAGCGTCCGTGCACCCGTTGCGGCGTGCTCGCCCTGCACCGTGTCCACGACCGAGCCGTGCACCGCGTTCGTGACCTGCCCGTGGCCGGTCGTCCGGTCGTGCTGCTGTGGGCCAAGCGCGTGCTGGTCTGTGCCGAGGGGTGCGGCACGTTCCGGGAACGGGCGGCCACGATCGAGCCACGGGCGTGCCTGACCATGCGTGCCCGTGCCGAGGCGGTCCGGCTGGTCTCGGGCGAGAACCGCTCGATCGCTTCGGTCGCCGCCACGTTCGGGGTGTCGTGGGACACCGTGATGCGGGCGGTGCGCGACGACGCCGAGACCGTGCTGGCCGAGCACGATGGTCAGTGCGTGGTCGCGTTCGGCCTCGACGAGACCGTGATGAACCCGTCCCGTTCGCACACCCGCCGCCGCTCCGTAACCGTGTTCGTCGACCTCGACCGTCACCGCGTGATCGACGTCGTCGAGGGCCGCCACGCGGCTGCGGTCACGGCTGGCTCGAGCAGCAGGATCCTGTCTGGCGGGCCCAGGTCGCCACCGTGGCGCTCGACCCGCACGCCGGCTACCGCACCGCGGCCACCGACCCGCAGGTCGGGTTCGACAACGCCCGGCTGGTCGCGGACTGCTTCCACGTCGTCAAGCTCGCCAACGCCGCGATCGACGACGTCCGACGCCGCGTCCAGCAGGCCACGTGCGGCCATCGGGGCCGCAAGCACGACCCGCAGCGCCGTTGGATCGGGCGGCACCATGCGCGTCGTCGTCTGCGCACCGAAAGGACCCCGTCGGCTGGAGCCGACGGGGCCCTCACGTCTGTCGCGCCGTCGCGCTGGCGGGGTCCGGGCACGGACCCACGGCCGGCGCAGACGGTCATTCCTGGCGACCCTCGTACTGCTCGGGGGTCGTGTCGGCCGCGTTGGCCCCACGGGTGCCGAGCGGCTCGGGTTCGCCGACGGTGGTGTCACGTTGGGTCTGCCGCTCCTGCTCGGCGTTGATCTCCGCGCCGAGCAGCACGACGAAGCCCGTCAGCAGCAGCCACAGCATCAGCACGATGACGCCGGCGAACGCGCCGTAGGTCTCGCCGAAGTTGCCGAAGTTCTCCACGTAGAGCGTGAAAGCGGCCGAGCCGAGCAGCCACAGCACCGTCGCGACGACGGCACCGATGCTGACCCACTTGAATCCGGGGTTGTCCCGGTCGGGCGCGACCTTGTAGATGATGCCGAGCGAGCCGATGACCAGCAGGGCGAGTACCGGCCACTGCAGGATCCGGATGGCCGTCTCGCCCGCCTGACCCAGACCGAGCTCGCCGAGGGCGGCCGGGAGGACCGCGATCAGACCGAGCGTCAGCAGCAGGAACACGATGCCGCCGAGCGTCAGCGCCAGCGCGAGGCCGCGCTTGATCGGGAACTTGCGCCGGTCGACCTCGTTGTAGGCGGCGTTGACACCCTCCATCAGGCCGGCCATGCCGCCCGAGGCGCTCCACAGTGCCAACGCGAGCGAGATGACCAGCGCGAACGACAGCGCCCCGGTGCCGCCCTCGGCCACGGCAGACATCTGGTCGGTGATGATCCCGGAGATGTCGTCAGGCAGGTAGCCGGCGAACTGGTCGACCTGCTGCTCGATCTGCTCCGGGTCCGCGACCAGCCCCCAGATGGTGATGGCGGCGATGATGGTCGGGAACAGCGCGAGCAGCGCCTTGAAGGCGACACCCGCCGCGAGCAGCGAGACGTGGTCGTTCTTCAGTTCCGTGACGACGCGCTTGCCGACGGCCTTCCAGCCGCCTGCCGGGATGTCGGTCGGGGACTGCGCGCCCCGGCCGTCGTCCGCCTGGTCGCCGCCCTGGTCGCCGCCCTGGTCGCGGCGCGCCTCGTCGGCGCGCTCGTCAGCGTTGCGGACGTCGATGACCTCGTCCTGCCGGCTCGATCCGGCAGCGGTCTGCCCGCTGGCGGAGTTGCGGTCGGTGAGCCCCACGGTCTCGCTCCTCTCTGGTTCGTCGCGGTGTCGGGCCCGTCGCGATGACGGGCCCGACACGCACGTCGGTCGCGGTCAGCGCTGGTCCTTGACCGTCTGCGCCGAGTCCTTCGCGTGGCCCTGCACCTGGTCGGCAGCGCCCTGGGCCTGCGACTTGGTGCGGTCGACCGCCTGCTGCGCGGACTGCTTGGTGTCCTCGACCGCCTGCTGCGCGTGCTCCTGGAGGTCGTCCTTCATCTCCTGGCCGGCACCCTGCAGCTGCTGCCTGACGGGGTCCTCGAAGGTGTCGCGGAGTTCTCCTGCGAGCTCCTCCTCGGCACGGGTGGCCGGGAGCAGCGAGCCGAGGAGCGCTCCGGCACCGAACGCGATCAGTCCGGCCGCGAGCGGGTTGCCGCGGGTGGCCTGCTCCACGCGCTGCGGGCTCTGCTGGATCGCCTCCGAGGCGTCGTGCAGCGTGCCGCTGGCACTGTCGGCCAGCCCCTGCGCCCGGCCCTTGGCGTCGTCGGCCATGCCCTGCGCGCGGTCCTTGGCGTCGTCGGCCATGCCCTGGGCACGGCCCTTCACCTCGTCGCTGTCGGGCGTGTTGCCCATGACGGCATCCTTCGCGCGCTGGAACTTGCCCCGAACCTTCTCGGTCTGCCGCTCCTTGATGCGTTGCGGGCTGACCCGGTCCTCGAGCTCGGCCAGCGTGCGGTCCATGTCCGACCGCGTGCGCGCGATCTCGCGCTTGAGCTGCTCGGGGTCCTGGGGCGTGTCGGTGGTCGCGTACTGACTCATGAACTCATCCGATCCTGGACGACCTGCTTGTCCTCTTGCAGGGTCTCGACGGTCTCGTGGGGGGTGAAGTCGACCTGCTCGAACCGCTTCTTGCCGGCCATGCCGATCACGGCGGCGGCGATACCGAAGACGATGCCGACGATCAGGAAGGCCAGACCGGTGGGCATCACGGCGGCGAGACCCCAGGCTGCGGCCCAGGCGAGCAGGAACACGGTCACCAGGCCGAGCAGGCCGGCGACGACGAACATGCCGCTGGCCTTGGCGGCGGTGGTCGCCTCGCGCTTGATCTCGATCTTGGCGAGCTCGACCTCCTGCCGGAACAGCAGGGTGACGTCGTCACCGAGTCGGCTGACGAGGTCACTCAGCGAGGCGTTGGGGCCTGGCGGCGGGGCCGAGGCGGTGTCGACCCGCAGGTCGTCGACCGCCTCGGAGCCGTGCGGAGTGGGGGTGCTGCTCATCGGGGGCTCCCTCCGGGCGTGTCGGTGCCGGGCAGCGCGCTGGGCGCGGACGTCGGCGGCGGGACGACCCCACCGGTCGGGCTACCGGCACTGGGCAACGGCGGCGGCGTGGTGCCGGAACTCCCGGCGGCGCCGGTCGTGCCGGAGGTCCCACCGGGGATACCGGCGGTGCCGCCGGTGCCGGTCGCCATGCCGCCGGTACCGGCGGACGTGGGCGAGCTCAGACCCGAGGGCGAACCGGTGCGGCGCGACGAGGTGCCGCCGGCGGACCCGTTGCCTTCGTGCTCCTGGGCGGCCTGTGCGCCACGAGCGAGCCGCGAGGCGGCGAAGCCGGCGACGGCGGCGCCGAGGAGGAACACCCCGGGCTTGCGTCGGGCGTAGCGCTGGACCTCGTCGATCATGCCGTCGAAGCCGAGCTGGTCGACCCGGCCCGCGAGCTGGTCGACCTGTCCGGCCAGCCGCTGCGCGTAGTCACCGACCGGACCGGCCTCCTCGACGTTGCCGTCGGCGAGGGCGTGCACCCGGGAACCGAGCGTCCCGATGACCTCCCCGAAGGCGTCCGTCTGCTGACGGGCCTGCCGGTGCAGCTGCTGCTTGGCGTCCTGCGCCAGGTCCTGGGCGTGGCCCATGGCCTCGTTGGCCACGTTGCCGGCCTGGGACTTGGCGGTCCCGGCCACCTCGCTGGCCTGCTGCTTGGCGTCCTCGGCGACCTCGCGACCCTCTTGCTTGCCGAGGTCCACGGTGTCGTTGTCGTCCTGGTTGCTGGTGGTCCCGTACGTCTGTGGCTGTGCCACGTCGTTCCCTCCGTCTTGGGGCGGCCGACGCCTCTGGGCGCGCATCGGCCGGGGAACACAGCAAACGGGGTCGACAGCCGTTCGCGGACAGGGGAGGCTGGTCCCAGGTCCATGACACCGCCCCACCGGTGGCCGCGGCCGGCGGCCGTCCGGGCGCAACGAGGTGGTCGGAGGACCAGTCCCGCCTCCGAGGAATTGCGCGAAACCCCGTTTCCGGGGGCACGCAGCGGCAGTTGACCGGGCAATGGTCAGGCGCTTGCCGACTTGGTCCAGCTGAGCAGGACGTGTGGGCGTGGATCGCGGACGGATCGGGGCGGATCCGTGCGGATCGGGGCGAATCCGACCCGATCCGAGGCAGCGAAGCCAGCCCCGAGGGGCCGGGAGCGCCGCGCCGACGGGCCGCGCGACGCCGAACCACTGCAGTGGGCGCAGGGGCGGCCGATGGACCCGTTCGAAACCGCCCTCGTCCGCGGCACCGACGCCGCTCCCCCACGTCTCGGATGTGTTCGTGTTCGACCCCGCAATCGCCGACGCCGCTCTCGCCGACGCCACCGACCTCTGGCAACTGCTGTGGCCGGCGGTGGCCATCGCCCTGCTCCGCATCGGCGACGTGTCCCTCAACGTGTTCAAGACCGTGTTCGTGGTCCAGCAACGACGCTGGCTGGCGGCGACGACGTCCGGTCTGGAGGCCGGCACGTGGCTCGCCGCGGCCGGGATCGTCTTCGCCGACATGACCCCGCTGCGCACGGCGGGGTTCGTCGTCGGCGTCGCCGCCGGCACCTTCGTCGGCGTGCAGCTCACCGGGCGCCTGCGACTGGGCATGGCCACGGTGCGGGTCTACGCCGACGCCACCCGCTGTGACGAGGTCGGGCGACCCCTGGATCTCGGTCACGGCATCGCCCGGGCCATCCACGCGGCCGGGTTCGGCGCGACCGTGTTCCGGGGCACCGGCTACAAGGGCGACGTCGACATGGTCCTGGCGACGGTCCGCCGCCGCGACGCCGACCGGGTGCTGGCCATCGCCCGTGCGGTCGACGAGCAGTCCTTCGCGGCCATCGACAACGCCGTCCATCCCGCGCCCGTGCCCGGGGTCACCCCCGCCGGCCGCGTCTAGGAACGCCTCGTCCGACCTCGACGGTGCGCGTGCAGCCGCCTCAGGCGACCACGGCCGGCTGCCGGCCGACACGCAGTTCGCGGGGCAGGTGGGCGATCTCGTTGTAGCGCTCGAGCGCCGGCGATCCGCCGTCGGTGGACACCAGCTCGGTCACCGACGCGTTGTGGACCGTGCCCAGCGTCGCCGGCGGCAACCCGAGCAGGGCGTGCGTCCCGTGCCAGATCGGGCCCCCATGGGTGACCGCCACGGTCACCCCGTCCTGCGGCGTGTCCGCCAGCAGTTCGCGCAGCACCGGGACGATTCGGGCGACGAAGACCGCGTCGGTCTCCCCGTCGATCTCGGCCACGACCTCGTCGTCGCGTTCGCGCCACCGCCGCCAACGCTCGGCGTCGCGCTCCGCGACCTCGTCGCGCGTCAACCCCTCCCAGGCGCCGAAGCTGCGTTCGCGCAGCCTGGCGTCGGTGACCGGCTCGCCCCCGAGCGCGTCGAGCAACGGCTGCGCCGTCTGCTGACAGCGCAACAGGTCCGAGACCACCACCCGGGCATCGGGGTGTCCCTCGGCGAGCGCCGCACCGGTGGCCCGTGCCTGGGCCGAGCCGGTGTCCGACAAGCCGGCGCACTGCTGACCCTGGATGCGACCGGTGGCGTTCCAGATCGACTCACCGTGGCGCACCAGCACCAGGCGCCTCATGCGTCGGCCTCGAGGGAGCGGTCCGTACCGAGCCGCGCCGGGCTCGCACCCACGGGCTCGCCGGTCCGCACGTCGCGCCGCGGAACATCGGCCCACAGCCGTTCGAGCGCGTAGAACTCGCGTTCCTCGGTCGAGAACAGGTGGCAGACCAGGTCGCCGTAGTCGAGGACCAGCCAGCCGCCCTCGGCGGTGCCCTCACGACGCAGCGGCTTGCGTCCGTGCTCACGCTGGAGGCGCTCCTCGACCGACTCGGCGGTCGCCTTCAGCTGTCGATCGCTCGCGGTCGTGGCCAGGAGGAACACGTCCACCAGGGCGAGCAGGTCGGCGACCTCGAGGATGGTGAGGTCGGTGGCCTTCGTGTCGTCGGCCGCATCGGCAGCGGCGACGGCGAGCGCGACGGCTTCGTCGGTGGCGGGCACGGGCAGGCTCGTTCGTCGATGGACGGATCGTGTCGAGCCAGGGAACCACAGCCGCCCGACGGGCGCGAGACGACGACGCGGGCGTGCGTGGGAGGTCGGGCTCGGCGCTCGAGCGCCGCAGCAGCGTCGCCCCGTCACACTGCTCACCGCTGTCCGTGCCGTCGCCCACGGCGGCACCGGGGGACGACCGTCGCCACCCGTCAGCGACGCCCGTCGCGGTCGTCGGCCCCCAGGACGACCGTCAGATCCACCCCGTCGCCGAGGTTCTCGCCGCGCTCGATCACCCCGCGGCGCAGCACGTCACGCAGGTCGGCGGCCACGACGAGCGCGTCCGCACCGTCCCGGTGCACCAGGATCCGCGTCACGGACCCGGGCTGGGCGGTCGCGTCGACGGTGAAGACGGTGAACCCGGCGTCGCGCAGCGTCGTGGCGTCCGTCGCGTGGACGTCCCCGGTGACCAGCCGCACGATCGGTTCACGGGACGCGACCGCCGCCGGTGTGGCGACTCCCGAGGGGTCGAGGTCGACCACGGGCAGCGTGACGGGTCCGAGCGAGGTGGCGCCGATCGCCGTCGCGGCAAGCGTGCCCAGCGCGGCCAGGCCGGCGACCTTCGCCAGGGCACGCAGCAGCGAGGACCCCGGTCGACGCGCCCGCCGGCGCAGGCGTCGCCGCTGCGCCGCGGACGCCGTCCGGTGCGTCCACCCTGCTCCGTCGCGGTCCACTGCTCACTCCACGTACAGCCGATGATCTCGGACGTACCGGTCGACCGCTTCGGGCACGAGGTAACGGGTCGATCGTCCCGATGCGTAGCGGGCCCGCAGGTCGGTCGACGAGATCTCCAGACGTGGGACCTCGAGGCGCTCGACCCGGTCGGCGAAACGCGGGGCGACGTGCAACTCGTGGCCCGGACGGGTGACGGCCACGAACGCTGCCGCGGCGAGCGCGTCGTCGGGGCGGTGCCACTGCTCCAGAGCGGCGACGGCGTCCGCCCCGAGCAGGAACGTCCACCGGGTCCCCGGCTCGTCGGCGTGCAGGTCGGCCAGCGTCTGCGCGGTGTAGGTCGGCCCGTCACGTGCGGTCTCACGGACGTCGACCGACAGGTGCGGGTCCTCGGCCACGGCGGCGCGGGTCATCGCCACCCGGTGCGCCGGGGCGCCCACCGTGCGCTTCATCCAGGGGTCACCGGCGACGAGCAGCCGGACCTCGTCGAGCCCGAGGTCGACCCGCGCGGACTCGGCGACCACGAGGTGGCCGAGGTGCGGCGGGTCGAAGGTCCCACCGAGCAGGCCGACCCGGGCGGGCACGCTCAGCTCGGCTGGAAGCGGAAGCGGAGCTGGTCGCGCACGTCGTCGGGCAGCTCGGGCAGCTCGTCGCGCGGCACCGAGTAGGTGGCCAGGTCGAACAGGTCGGTGAACACCCGGTGCCGGCGGGCGGCGGCCTCGAGGTACTCGTGCCCGGCGGTCCCGCCGGTGCCGATGCGCCCGCCGATGGTGCGGTGGACCAGCTGGGCGTGGGCGTTGCGGAAGGCGTGGAAGCCGATGTCGAGGTCGACCAGCGTGCGCAGCATCCGGTGGGGCGTGTGGAACGCCGGCTCGTCGCGGTAGAGGCTGATCAGCAGCGCGGCGAGGAAGGCCTCGTGCGACAGCCGTCGGCGGCCCTGGGCCCGCAGCTGTTCCCACCGCTCGCGGTCGAACAGCGTCGCGAACGTCTCCACCGTGGTCTCGAACGCGTCGAGCTGCTGCTGACGACTGACCTCGTCGAGGTTCGCGTTGGTGGCCACGATCTGTCGGTCGCGTTCGATCATGGTCGTGACGGCGTCCCGGTAGGCGGCCCAGAAGTCGAAGGCGCCGAAGCGCAGGAACGGCGTTCGTGCCAGCCAGGCGTCGAGCGCGCCGAGCAGGGTCGGCTCCGACTCGGACGCCTCGACCCGGGCCGCGTGCTCGCGCGAGAGCCGTGAGGTGTAGTGGGATCCCTGGATCTTCATCCGCTTGGCCGGATCGAGACCGAGCCGGTTCTCGATCAACCGGAACTGCAGCGACTGGAACCCGCTGGCCGGGATCAGCTGATCACGGAAGTCGAGGAAGTCCAGCGGCGTCATGGTCTCGAGCACCGCGAACTGCTGGACGAGCAGCGGCTGGATCTCGTTGATCCGCTCGAGCCGGTGCAGCACCTGGCCCATGTCGCGCTCGTCGACCGGTGCCTGCGACAGGGTGCCGATGACCGCGTCGAGCTCCCACAGGATCTGCTTGAACCACAGTTCGAACGCCTGATGAGTGACGATGAACAGCAACTCGTCGTGCGCCGGGTCACCGCCGTCCTCGCTGGAGGCGAGCCGCTGCGCAGCGAGCACCTCGTCCAGACCCAGATAGTCCCAGTAGTAGCGCACCCGTTGCACCCGCCGACCTCCGCACCCGCGACCTGCCGCGCACGCTATCGGCCGCGCGCGCCGGTTCCAGCCTCGGCCACCGACGGTGGCGCGCGCCGGGGCGGCGACCGGCTGCCGACACCGCCGGCTTCAGTCCCGGCCGAGGGTGGCGGTGATGCCGACGATGGACGCGACGGCGACACCGGCGAGCACCACCCGCAGCCAGCCCGGCACGTCGACCTCCGCCACCAGCACCATCAGGTCCACGGCCTGCTCCTGTTCCGCAGCCGAGTCGGGTTCGTCACCGTCCCTGCTCCGGTTCACCGTAGGCTGGCGGCGACGACGAGGAGGCGGCCGTGGACGAGCGGGTGGCCGACGTGCTGGCCGAGGGGCCGCCACCGGTCAACGGGTTGCTGCAGCGGGTGCTCGACTTCGTGCAGGCATTGCGACGTGCCGGGGTGGGACCCACCCAGTCCGAGGCGATCGACGCGGTCCGCACGCTCCCGCACCTGGACCTGCTCGACCGCACCCAGCTGCGCGAGGCGTTGGCGGCGGTGACGGTCACCTCGGTGACCCATCGCCGCGCGTTCGACGACCTGTTCGCGCTCTACTTCCCCGCCCGTCCCGCCGGTGACGGCAGCGACCGCGCCGTCGAGGACGCCGGCGACGGCGACGGCGAGCTCGACCCCGAGTCCTACCTCGACGAACTGCTCGACCGGCTGATGGAGGGTGACGAGGAGACGATCCGGCAGATGGCCCGGCTCGCCGTCGACCAGTTCGGCCGCGTCGAGGGCCGTGACGGCGGGGTCTCGTACTTCCAGTACAAGGTCTTTCGCGCCGTCGACCTGCAGCAACTGCTGCGCGACATGCTGGGACGAACCGTCGACGACGCCGAGCAGCTCACTCCGCTGCAGGAGCGGCTGCACCGCGACGAGTTCGAGGCGCGGCTGCGGGCATTCCGGCAGGAGGTCGAGGCGGAGATCCGGCGTCGCGCGGCGGCCGATCGGGGACTGGAGCAGGTCGCCGACCGCATGACCCGGCCGCCCGTCGAGGAACTCGACTTCTTCCACCTGTCGGTCGAGGACCAGGCGGCCCTGCGGGCACAGATCCGGCCCCTGGCCCGCAAGCTGGCCTCGCGCGTGTCGGTCAAGCGCCGACAGGGCAAGGACGGACGCCTCGACGTACGACGCACCGTGCGCGAGTCGTTGTCGACCGGTGGCGTGCCGTTCGATCCCCACTTCCGCCCCCGCCGTCCCCACAAGCCGGAGCTGTTCGTCATCTGTGACGTGTCGGGGTCGGTGGCCTCGTTCGCCCGGTTCACGCTGCTGCTCGTGCACGCGCTGCAGGAGCAGTTCAGCAAGGTGCGCTCGTTCGCCTTCATCGACACGCTGGACGAGGTCACACGGCTGTTCGAGCGAGGGGACCCCACCGACGCGATGCAGCGGATGCTCGCCGAGGCGGAGCTCGTCTGGCTCGACGGCCACTCCGACTACGGCCACTCGCTCGAGCGGTTCCACACCCGCTACGCCCGCGACCTGACGCCGCGTTCGACCGTGCTCATCCTCGGCGACGCCCGCAACAACTATCGGCAGGCCAATGCCTGGGTGCTGCAGGACCTGGCCCGACGTGCCCGACGCGTGTACTGGTTGAATCCGGAGCCGATCCAGTTCTGGGACACCGGCGACTCGATCTCGTCGTCCTACGCCCGCTTCGTCGAGGACATGGTCGAGGTCCGCAACCTCAAGCAGCTCGCGACGTTCGTCGAGCGCATCGCGTAGCGAGAGCACGCAGGAATCACGAGCGCATCGCGTAGCGAGAGCACGCAGGAATCACGAGCGCATCGCGTAGCGAGAGCACGCAGGAATCACGAGCGCATCGCGTAGCGAGAGCACGCCCGAAGAAGTGAGCGCATCGCGTAGCGAGAGCACGCAGGAATCACGAGCGCATCGCGAGGTACCGATCCACTCAGGCGTCGCCGTAGACGACGGCGACGGCGCCGTCCTCGCTGGTGACGAGCACGACGGTGGCGTTCCCGACGCGTACGGCATCGACCAGGCGCGCCTGCGACGCTTCGGGGCGGTAGCCGGACGCGCCCTGCTCCCCCGGCCCGACGACGAAGCTCGAGGTTCCTGCGACCACGAGCGTGGCGTCGTCCAGGGGCACGATGCCGACCCGTCCGTCGAACGCCTCACCGGCGGGGTCGGGGCGTGAGGCCCGCTGGCGCGTGGCGCCCTCGGCGAGGTCGACGAGGCGCACCTCGACGTCCGTGCCGGTGTCGACCACGACGGTGGCCGTGTCGCCGGCGAGCGAAGCGGTCACCGGCACGGCGGCATCGAGGTCGTCCGCCCAGCGCAGCGATCCGTCGGCACTGTCGAGCGCGACCAGGCTCGCCTCGCCCTGCCGGTCCTCGCGCGAGAGGCCCAGCAACGTCGTGTCCGTGTCGACGTCGAGCACGTCGACCCACACCGGCGTGTCGCCCGCGGGGGCGGCGTCGAGCAGCGCGGGAAGCTCGAGGCTCCAGACGCCGGCACCGGTGTCGCGCGTGAACGCGCTCACGATCGGGGTCTCGTCCTCGACG
Source organism: Egicoccus halophilus (assembly GCF_004300825.1). Classification (NCBI taxonomy): domain Bacteria; kingdom Bacillati; phylum Actinomycetota; class Nitriliruptoria; order Egicoccales; family Egicoccaceae; genus Egicoccus; species Egicoccus halophilus. The sequence continues at coordinate 1,404,170 of NZ_CP036250.1, read as the reverse complement.
GTGGTCCGACGCCCGACGACGACCAGGTCGTCCCCGATCTGCGCGTCGAGCCGCTCCCCGGTGATGCCGGGCGGGATCTCCGGCACGTCGAGGTGCGACGCCCAGATCTGTCCCTGGTGGGCGTCGCGCAGCTCGAGCTCGGGGAACTCGCCGTCCTCCTCGACCCGGAACAGCAGCAGCTGGCCGTCCGCGGCGTCGAGGAAGAAGGCGAAGGACGTACCGACCGTGGCGGTGTCGAGGCAGTCACCGGCGTCGAGGCGGGCGTCGAGCGGCAGGAACGCGTCGGTCTGTCCGGTGCCGGGGTTGATCAGCGCGAGGTCGTACAGGCTCGGGCCGCTCCCCACGACCGTTCCGCTGCCGACGTCGACCGCACCGGCGGCCTCGACGGCGGCGACGTCGATCACGGTGGTGGTCGTGCCGGTGGCCGCCACCAGACGCTCGCCGGCCGTCCCGACCGGGGTCAGACCCTCGGCCCCGAGCACGTCGACGGCACCGGTCACCGGCCCGAGGCGGTCGGGCAGGATGCCGGTCAGGAAGTCGAGCAGGACCTGACGCTCGTCGTCGAACAGGTCGCCGAGGCCGTCCGTGAGCACCGTCTCGAGGTCGCCGGCGGTGCCGGCCGGCACGGTGTCGACGGCGATGTCCGCGCAGGCCGAACGGGTGAACACGGAGGCCGCGACGACGCCGACGACGATCAGCAGCACCATCGCGAGGGCACCGATGGCGAGCACACGCCGGTCGGCGGACAGCGGGTCGTCGCTGGTCCCCCGCACCGGGTCGAGGTCCTCGGGGACCGTGGGATCGCTCACTGGACGGCGCTCGTCAGTTCATCTCGGGGCGCGGCGGCAGCTTGAGGTGCGCCGCGGCCTTCTCGACGTCCTGCTGGTACTTCAGCAGCACGTTCAGGGTGCTGCGCGCCACGCCCTCGTCGACGGCGTCGAACCCGAGCTCGAGCAGGGTGCGTGCCCAGTCGAGCGTCTCGGAGATCGACGGTGGCTTCTTCAACTCGAGCTGGCGCAGGGAGCGCACGATGCGCACGAGCTGGTCGGCGAGCGCCTCCGGCGCCTCGGGCACCCGGGAGAGCACGATCTGCTTCTCCCGCTCGACCGACGGATAGTCGAGGTGGAGGTACAGGCAGCGACGCTTGAGGGCCTCGGACAGCTCCCGGGTGTTGTTCGAGGTCAACACCACGAACGGGTGCCGGCTGCCCCGCACGGTGCCGAGCTCCGGGATGGTGACCTGGAAGTCGGACAGGATCTCGAGCAGCAACGCCTCGAACTCGAAGTCGACCTTGTCGACCTCGTCGATGAGCAGGACCACGTCACCGGGGTGGCGCAGCGCCCGCAGCAGTGGCCGCTCGAGCAGGTAGTCCTCGCCGAACAGGTCGTCCTCGACCGCGTCCCAGCTCTCGCCGCCGGCGGTGTCCCCGCCACGGGCGTGCGTGATGCGGAGCAACTGCTTCTTGTAGTTCCACTCGTAGAGCGCCTTGGCCTCGTCGAGCCCCTCGTAGCACTGCAGGCGGATCAGCTCCGCCCCGCGGGCGGCGGCGACGGCCTTGGCCAATTCGGTCTTGCCGACACCGGCGGGCCCCTCGACGAGCACCGGCTTGTGCAGCCGCTCGGCGAGGTAGGTGACGGTCTCGATCGACGCGTCGGGGAGGTACCCGACCGCGGACAGACGTTCGCGGACGTCGACCACACCGCCGAACTCGCTGGGGTTGCTGGACACGCCGGGTGCTTTCGCCGGAGGGCGGGACGGGCGCGGGCCGGTGCCGGGACCACGTCGGCGGCCGCAGGACGCCGGCCGGGAGGCTACGGCAGGTCGTGCCCCGGCGACCAACCGGTGCCCGATGGCTCCGCCGTGGCCTTCCGGACACGCGACACGGTTCGGCGTCGTGCAACGAGCCGGTCAGGCGATCGGCGCGGCACGCAGGTGGTCGACGAGCAACGGCAGCACCCGCGCGTCGACGAACGCGTCGGGCAGGTCGTGCCCCAGACCGGCGACCACCTCGAGCCGGGAGCCGGCGATGGCGGCCGCGGTCGCCGCACCACCGGAGACGTCGATCAACGGGTCGCGGTCACCGTGCACGACCAACGTCGGTGCGGCGACGGCGCCGAGCCGGGCCGTACGGTCGCCGTCGCCCCGGATGGCGAGCAGTTGCCGGGCGGTGCCCTGCGGGTGCACCCCGCGCGCGAACTCGACCGCCGCGCGGGCCCGCACGGCGTCCTCGTCGACCCGGCCGGGGCTGCCCACGGCCCGAGCGACGGCGAGGGCGTGCTCGACGTACGCATCCGGGTCGGCGACCGGCGCCGGCGTGGTGAGCACCCAGCGGACCGACGCGTGCGTCTGCCCCGTGTCGGCCGCGCCGGTCATCGACATCAGCGACGTCAACGAGGCGACCCGTCGGGGCGTGCCCAGGGCGACGTGCTGGGCGATCATGCCGCCCATGGAGATCCCGACCACGTGGCAGCGACCGTCCACCCCGACCTGGTCGAGCACCGTGACCAGGTCCGCGGCCAGGTCGGCGAGCCCGTAGGGCGCGACCGGCCAGCCGTCGGCACCACGCGGGAGGTCGGCGACCTCACCGGGCAGCACGGTGGCGCGACCGACGTCACGGTTGTCGGCGGTGACGGTGCGGTAGCCGGCGGCGTGCAGCCCGTCGAGCAGTCGCGGCGACCAACCGGTGCGCTGCATGCCGAGGCCGGCGGCGAGCAGCACCGGCTCCCCGTCGGCCGGCCCGTCGACGACCACGTCGAGGACGACCGGGGTGCCGTCGTGGTCCCCGACCGTCACCGGGGTGCCCTCGAGCGGCCCGGCGAAGCTCCCGTAGGTGGCCTGCAGCGTCATGCGTCCGTGCCCTCCCCCGTCCCGGCGTGGTCGACGAGGGCGTCGAGCACCAGTTCGGCGGTCACGAGATTGGTGGCGAGCGGTACGGCGTGGATGTCGCACAGCTTGAGCAGGGCCTGGATGTCGGGCTCGTGGGGATGGGCGGTCATCGGGTCGCGCAGGAACAACACGGCGAGCACGTCGCCGTCGACCAGTCGCGCGCCGATCTGCACGTCGCCGCCGACGGGCCCCGAGAGCACCCGCTCGACCTCCAGGCCGGTCGCCTCGGCGATGCGCCCACCGGTCGTGCCGGTCGCCAGCAGCCGGAAGCAGGCCAGCTCGTCGCGACGACGCTCACAGAACGCCACCAGCTCGTCCTTGCGGGCGTCGTGGGCGATCAACGCCAGCGCGGCGCCCGGTTGCGGACTCGCCACGGCCGTCTCCTGTCCCGTTCGGCGGCGGCACCCTAGCCACGGGCGGCCGACGACGACCACCGGACGGGGTCGGCGGCTGCGGACGCGTCGCTGCACGCCACTAGCGTGGTCGGCAGCCGACGAGGAGACCGAGCGCCGTGCGTGCCGTGCGATTCCACGAGAACGGTGGGCCCGAGGTACTGCGGGTCGAGGATGCCGACGAGCCGCGTCCGGGCCCCGGCGAGCTCGTCGTCGAGGTGCTCGCGGCGGGCGTCAACTTCGTCGACACCTACCAGCGCAGCGGTGCCTACCCGCTCGAGCTCCCCAGCGGCCTGGGGCTCGAGGGCGCCGGCGTCGTTCGCGCCGTCGGCGAGGGCGTCGAGCATCGACGTGAGGGCGACCGGGTGGCCTGGGCCGACCAGCTCGGCTCGTACGCGCAGCTGACGAGTGTCGCCGCCGATCGCACCGTGCTGGTCCCCGAGGGGGTCGAGCCGGATCTGGCCGCCGCGCTGATGCTGCAGGGCCTCACCGCCCACTACCTGACCAGTTCCACCTACAAGCTGGGCAGCGACGACACGGCGCTGGTGTACGCCGCGGCCGGTGGGGTCGGTCGCCTGTTGGTGCAGCTGGCCAAGCGGCGCGGCGCACGCGTACTGGCCTGCACGTCCACCGACGACAAGGAGGCGGAGGTCCGCCGGCTGGGTGCCGACGAGGTGATCCGGTATCGCGACGTCGACCTGGTCGCCGCGGTGCGGGAGCACACCGACGGTCAGGGCGTCGACGTGGCCTACGACTCGGTGGGGCGCGACACGTTCGCCGCCTCGCTCGACGCCCTGCACCCGCGCGGCATGCTCGTCCTCTACGGCGCGTCGTCGGGCAAGGTCGAACCGCTCGACCCGCAGGTGCTCAACGCCAAGGGGTCGCTGTACCTCACGCGTCCGTCGCTGCACGACTACGTCGCGACGTCGGACGCGCTCGAGTGGCGGGCCAACGCCCTGTTCGAGCTGGTCTCGCAGGAGCAACTCGAGGTGCACGTGCACGCACGCCACGCCCTCGACGAGGTGGCGCAGGCCCATCGGGACCTCGAGTCCGGGCAGACCGCCGGCAAGCTGCTGCTGCAGCCGTGACCGTCGCTGGCCCGGTGTGAACGACGACGCCGCTTCCACCCTCGATCCGGACCCGGACGACGAGTTCTCGCCGCGGGAGCGGCTGGCCGCGGTGCTCGAGCGCCGCCTGGACGTGCCCATGGCCGTCCTCGCGGTCGTGTGGGCCGCACTGGTCGCCTACGAACTGGTGGCCCCCGGCGAGCAGCGTCCGGTACTGGCCACGGCCGGCAACGTGATCTGGATCGTGTTCGTGGTCGAGTTCGTGGTGAAGCTGGCCGTGTCGGGGCACCCCGGCCGGTTCCTGCGCCGTCGGTGGCCCTCGCTGTTGTTCCTGGTGCTGCCGGTCCTGCGGGTGCTGCGCATCGCCCGGGCGCTGCGGGTGGTGCGGGTGCTCCCGGCCGCCCGGGTGGTCGGTTCGTCCTACCGCGCCGTGGGGACGGCGCGCGGGCTGGCGGCCGGCCGGCTGCAGTTCCTCGCGGTCACGACCGGGATCGTGGCGCTGGGCGGTGGGCAGCTGCTGTACGTGCTCGAGCGCGGCCGCGACGGAGCCGTCGCCTCGCTCGGTGATGCGCTGTACTGGTCGGCCAACCTCGCGATCGCCTCGAACCTCGTGCACACGCCGGTGACGTTGGCCGGCCGGCTGCTGAGCCTGGTCCTGACCGTGTACGCGATCATCGTGTTCGCGTCCCTGGCGGGAACGTTGGGCGCGTTCTTCGTCGAGTCCCGCCAGGAGCGCGCCACCCTCGAGGAGGAAGGAGACGACCCGTGACCACGCCACCGCGCACCCGGGCCGTGGAGGCGGCCGAGGAACTCGGCATCGACCACGAGGTCCGGGTCATCGAACGGGCCGGCAGCCTCGAGGAGGCCGCCGACCGCCTCGGCGTGCCGGTCGACCGGCTGTGCAAGACGCTGGTCGTGCGGCGTGCCGAGGGCGAGCACCTGCTGGTGGTCGTGCCCGGCTCACGGCAGCTCGACTGGCCCAAGCTGCGGGCCCACCTCGGCGTCTCCCGGCTGTCGTTGCCCGACGCCGACGAGGCCCGCGCGGCGACCGGCTACGAGCGCGGGACGATCACCCCGCTGGGGACGGTGCGACCCCTGCCGGTGGTCGTCGACGCCGAGGCCGCCGCTGCCGAGCGCATCGCCGTCGGGGGTGGCGCGCACGGCGTGTCGCTGCTGCTGTCCCCCGCCGACCTGGTCGCGGCCGTCGATGCCGCCGTCGTCGACGTGACCCGGGCCGGCTGACCGCCCGAACGACCCACGAGCACCGGAGGAACCGTGCGCGCGATCCGTATCACCGAGTTCGGAGGCCCCGAGGTCCTGCAGTTCGTCGACGACGAGGCGGAACCCACCGCCGGCGACGGCGAGGTGCTGCTCGAGGTGTCGGCCGCCGGCTGCAACTACGCCGACACCCATCAGGCCGAGAACTCCTATCTGGCACCGTCGTCGCTGCCGCTGGTCCCGGGCGCCGAGGCGGTGGGCACCACGCCCGACGGCCGTCGGGTCGTCGCGCTGCTCGCCGGCGGCGGCTACGCCGAGCGAGCCGTCGCGGCTGAGGCCCTGACCTTCGCGGTCCCCGACGAGGTCGACGACGGACAGGCACTGGCGCTGGTGCTTCAGGGCACGACCGCCTGGCACCTGCTGCGGACCTCGGCCCGGCTCCAGGCGGGCGAGTCGGTGGTCGTGCACGCCGCCGCCGGCGGGGTGGGAACCCTGGCGGTGCAGCTGGCACGACGGTGGGGCGCCGGCCGGATCGTGGCCGTCGCCTCCAGCGAGGAGAAGCGCGAGCTGGCGCGTGAGCTGGGGGCGGACGTGGCGGTGGACGCCGGCGTCGACGACCTCGCGTCCGCCCTGCGGGACGCCAACGGCGGCCGGCGGGTGGACGTCGTGCTGGAGATGGTCGGCGGCCCGACGACCGACGCGAGCCTGGCCGCGCTCGCGCCCTTCGGGCGGCTGGTGTTCTACGGGATGGCGTCGCGTCGGCCGCCGACCCCGGTCGCGCCAGCCGCGCTGATGAGCCGGTCGCAGGGCGTGATCGGGTTCTGGCTGGCACACGCGATGCGTGACCCCGACCGGCTGTTGGCCGAGCCGATGCGGGAACTGTTCTCCCTGACCGCGGCCGGTGACCTGCGGCCGGTCGTCGGCGGGACCTACGCGCTCTCCGACGCGGCGCAGGCGCACCGCGACCTGCGTGAACGGCGGACGGTCGGCAAGGTGTGGCTCGACCCGGGACGCTGATCGGGCACGGTCCCGAGGAGGGGCGGACACATGGGCGGGCCGAGCGACGAGGGCCTCGGCCACGACGCGCTGGCCGCCGGGGAGCGCCTGCGGCGGTTCGCCTCCGCCTGCGAGGACCGCTCGCCGCTGTACGCGCACCTGGCCCGGTCCGCGGCGGACGACCCGGACGTGGCCGGGTTGCTGACGGCCGCGCCGAGCGCACCCCTGGGCCATCCGACCCTGCTGTTCGCCGCCGTGCACGACCTGGTGCTCCTCGGCGCGGCTCCCGCGCTGGCCGCGTGGTACCCGAGCGTCGGCGGGACACGCACGACCACCGACGGGGACCCGTGGCCGATCTTCCGGGCCACCTCGTTGGGCCAGCGGTCGGAGGTCGAGCACCGCATCCGGACCCGACGCACCCAGACCAACGAGGTCGGCCGCTCGTCGGCCCTGCTGCTCGCGCTGCGGGCGGTCGAGCAGCAGGTCGGGCGCCCACTCGCCTGGCTCGACGTCGGCACGTCCGCCGGCCTGACCCTGCGCGCCGACCGGTTCCGTCACGCGCTGGTCGGCGACGACGGACCGGCCTCGGCGGCCGTGCTCGGACCGGCCGACGCGACCGTGCGCCTCACGTGCCGGGTCGGCGGGGACCCGCCGGCCGACCGGTTGCCGTCGCTGGCCTGGCGCGCCGGCCTGGACGCGGCCCCGGTCGACCTCACCGACGACGACGCACGCCGGTGGCTGCAGGCGTGCGTGTGGCCCGAGCAGACCGACCGGTTGGCGCGCCTGCGGGCCGCGCTGCAGGTGGCCGTCGACGTCCCGGTGCCCGTGACGGCCGGCGATGCGGTCACCGACCTCGCCGACGCGGCCGCAGCTGCGCCGGCGGACGCGACGCTGGTGGTCACCCACACCTGGGTGCTGGCCTACCTCGACGCCGCCGCACGCCAGGCGTTCGACGCGGCCCTGGCGGCGCTCGGAGCGGAGCGGGACGTCGAGCGCATCGGGATGGAGGACGGGGGCCTGCTGCCGGGCACCCGACGCGACGGGGTCTCGCGCAGCTTCCTGGGCCGTACCAGCTGGCACGGCGGCCGGCGCCGCGACCAGGTCCTGGGAACGGTCGACGACCACGGCCGCTGGCTGCGGTGGCGGCCGCGCCCCGTGGACGGCGCAGCAGCCGCCGGGGCCTGAGAACCGGCTCAGCTGCAGCTCGGCGAACCCTCATCGACGGTTCACGACCGTCCCAGGTCGCTCCCGCACGCTGTCCGACGTCGGGAACAAGCCCGGACGCCACGGCGGCGGCTGAGACCGCTCTCAGCTCAGACCCAGTGGCGGCTCAGGTCGACCCGGCAGGCTGGACGCCGAACCACCTAGGAGCCTGATCCATGAAGCACCTCCCGCGTTGGAAGACCGCCACCGCCACCGCCGCGACCGCCGCGGTCGCGGCCGGTGCCTTCGGCCTGAGCTCCGCCGTGGCCGGCCCTGATGCCGCGCCGGAGGCGATCGAGCTGCAGGTCGAGGAGCGTCTCGGCGAGCCGGTGCCCACGGCGACGTCCGACCCGACCGACTCGCCCACGAGCGCGTCGAGCGCGGCGAGCGCATGGACGCCGCACGCCGCTGGCAGGTCGCCTCGATGGTGACCGCCGCAGCGAGCCTCGGCATCGGCGCACTCACGTCCCGACACCGTCGACAGCGTCGACACCTGAGCGGGAACGAACCGGTCGCGCCCCGGTCTGCGGGGCAGCAGCGAGGGCTACCCTCTGCGGTCATGCGCCCCTGGATCCTGCCCCTGGCCACCGGCGTCACCGCGGTGGCGTTGCTGGCGACCAGCGTCGGCCTGGTCGTCCAGACGCGGCGCGCGTCGGAGGCGGAGGCCCGTGCCGAGGCGCTGGCCGTCCAGGTCGAGCAGTTGCGCGACCGGGTGCACGAGCTCGAGGCCGGCGGCGCGTCCGACGCCACCGGAGGCCTGCGCGACCTGCTCGAGGGGCTGCTCGACGGGGATGCCGGTCTCGGTGGGCTCGGTGGGCTGCTCGGCGAGCTGTTCGACCCGGACGGGCGCGCGCCGACGGGGACACCGAGTGCCGCGCCGGGTGCGGCCTGCCTGACCCCGGACGGCGCCGGCGGTCTCGGCGGGTTGCTCGGCGACGGCCCACTCGGGGACGGCACGCTCGGTGACCTGCTCGACCAGGACGCGCTCGGAGGCCTGCTCGGGGAACGGTTCACGCCTTTCGAGGACACCGGCACCGATGCGCTGCCCGACGACCCGGATGCGCTGGTCTCGACGCTGGTGCCCCAGGTCGCCGCCGAACGGCAGCTGGCCTGGACCGATCCCGTCGAGGTGGACTTCCTGACGCCGGCCGAACTGTCCGACCGGCTCGACGCGCTGCTCGCCGAGGACGTCGATCCGGCCGCCGACGAGGCCGCCGAGCGTCTGCTGAGCGCCCTCGGGGCGATCCCGGCCGAGCTCGATCTCGCGACGGTGCGCCGGCAGCTGCTCGACGACCAGGTGGCCGGCTTCTACGTGCCCGAGACCGGGGAACTGGTCGTCCGGGTGCCCGAGGACGGCCGGATCGGTACCCTCGACCGGATCACGCTCGCCCATGAACTGCAGCACGCGCTGGCCGACCAGACCCTCGGGCTGCCCGACCTCGAGGCGTTGGCCGAGGCCGGCAGCGACCGGCTCCTGGCGGCGCAGGCGGTGGTCGAGGGCGATGCCACGCTGTTCATGCACCGCTGGGCGCTGGCGCACGTCCCGCTGGCCGACCAGCTCGCCGCGGCCGGCGGTGAGGAGGCCGCCCGCGCGCAGGCGGGCCTCGACGGTGTCCCGGCGCACCTGCGACGGGAGCTGCTGTTCCCCTACACCGAAGGGCTGGACTGGGTCTGCGACCGCTGGCGCGAGGGTGGCTGGGAGGCCGTCGACGCCGCGTACGCCGACCCGCCGTCGACCACCGCCGAGATCCTGTTCGGCGTCGCCGCCCACGCCGGCCGGAGCCTCGACGGCCCGACCGTCCCCGACGGCTACGAGGAGGTGCTTGCCGACGAGTTCGGCGCCGCCCCGCTGCAGTGGTTGTTCGAGGCACCCGGCGGCGACGAGGCAGCCGCCCTGCCCGCCCCGGCCGCTGCGGCCGCGGCGTGGGCCGGCGGTCGCGTGGGCGTGTTCGCCGACGGACCGGCGACGGCCGTGGGGCTGGTCCTCGGCGACGGCACCGGGACCCTGTGCGACGACCTCGCCGCCTGGTACGCCGCCGCCTTCCCGGACGCGACGGTCGTGACGTCCGCCGACGTGCACGAGTTCACCGGACCCGACCGGCACGCCCGCCTGCGTTGCGAGGCCGACACGGTCCGGCTCGCCATCGCACCCGACGCCGTCACGGCCCGCGACGTGTTCACCGGCTGACACGACGACGGGCGGCCCGTAGGCCGCCCGTCATGGTTCGTGTCCGCGTCCGCGTCGGCCTCAGCCGTCGAGGTCCGCGAGCATCTGCTGCATGCGGCTCATCTCGATCTCCTGGTCGGAGACGATGTGCATCGCGAACTGGCTGATCTCCGGCTCCTGGCCGCCCTCGGCCGCGAACAGCTCCTCGACCATCTGCAGGGCCCCGGCGTGGTGGCGCATCATCGACTCGAGGAACAGCCGGTCGAACGTCTCGCCCTCGGCGGCCTCGAGCTCGGCGAACTCCTCCTCGGTGAGCATGCCCGGCATCAGTTCGCCCTCGTGGCCCTCGTGCTCGGCGAGCAGGCTCGGGACCTCCTCGTCGCGCTCCTCGAGCCAGCGCCGCATGAGGTCGATCTCGTCCTCCTGCGAGATGTCCATGCGCTCGGCGAACAGCGGCAGGTCCTCGCGTTCGGTGCGGTCCTCGACCAGGCGGGTCATGCGCAGCGCCTGCGCGTGGTGCGGGATCATGCCCTGCATGAACGCCACGTCGGCATCGGTGGCGCTCGGCGGCTCGACGGCCTCGGCCGCCTCCTCCGGGGTCAGCTCGCGGCTGGGCTCGCCCGGCGCCCCCGGCTGGATGATGCGCGGCTCGGACGACGCCGCCGCCGGCTCCTCCTCGGCGGTGCCGCCGGTGCACCCGGCCGCGACGACGCCGACGACCACGGCCATCGAGATCAACGAAACTCGCTTCATGCACTGCTCCCCGCGTGTGCGCTGGCTGCCTGCTCCCGGAGACCTGCGGCCTCGGCGCGCCGGGTTCAGAGTAGCTTCCGACCGTCGTCGCGCGAGCGGCATGACGGGGAACCGGCGCGCCGGCCGCACGACGACGGGAGCAAGCGGGAGCCAACACGGGGCAACACTCGGGAGGGTGTGCACAACATGAAGAAATTCCTGACCCGTCCTGCGCGTCGACGCGCAGGACGTTCCGCGTTCGCGGCACTTGCCGCGACCGCGCTGCTGGCCGGCGCGCTGCCGGCCTCGGCAGCCACGCTGCCGACCGACTCGCTGCCGGAGGGCAGCGAGGAGATCGGGCTCGAGAGCTTCGCGGCGGAGTCCGCCGACGCACCCGGGTACCCGACGACCGACGACCCGCGCGTGGGGCTCGAGCCGGGCGCCGGCGACACCGCCGGCGAGGCCATCAGCAACCTCGAGAAGCTCGCGAGCCTGCCCATGGCGCCCGGCGCCAGCACGAACTCGGACCTCGCCTTCACGGGCGACTACGTGGTCTCGGGCAACTACAACGGGTTCAACGTCTACGACGTGTCCGACCCGTCGGACCCGCAGCTGACCACCTCGGTCATCTGCCCCGGCAGCCAGAACGACGTCTCGGTCTACGGCGACCTGCTGTTCCTGTCCGTGGAGTCGACGGCCGGCAAGATCGACTGCACCAGCGGCGGCGTCACCTCGGAGAACCGGTTCCGCGGCGTGCGCATCTTCGACATCAGCGACATCGAGAACCCCGTTCTCCTGCCCGGTGTGCAGACCTGCAAGGGCTCGCACACCCACACGGTGGTCGAGGACCCCAACGACCCCGACAACGTCTACATCTACGTGTCGGGCACGGCCGGCGTCCGCTCGACCGCGGAGCTCGACATCTGCTCCACGGGCAGCACGCTGGTCGACCCGAACACCTCGCACTTCTCGATCACCGTGATCAAGGTGCCGCTCGACGCGCCCGAGACCGCGGCGATCGTCAACCGCAACGCGCGCATCTTCTCGACCTGTGGTGACAACTCCTGCGAGGACCAGCACGCCGAGGGCTCGCTCAACGGGCTCCCCGGCTCGGGTCGTCAGCCCACCTACCCGGAGGACTCCCCGCGCGCGCCCGGTGGTCAGAGCGTCTCGCAGACCTACCAGTGCCACGACATCACCGCCTACCCGGAGATCGGGCTCGCGGCCGGCGCCTGCCAGGGACGCGGCCTGCTGCTCGACATCACCGACCCGGCCAACCCCAGCCGCATCGACGCCGTCGAGGACTACAACTTCGCCTACTGGCACTCGGCGACGTTCAACAACGACGGCACCACGGTCGTCTTCACCGACGAGTGGGGCGGCGGCTCGGGTGCGCGCTGCCGTGCGACCGACCCGCTGACCTGGGGCGCCAACGCCATCTTCGACGTGGTCCAGACCGAGGACGGCCCGAAGATGGAGTTCGCCTCCTACTTCAAGCTGCCGATGGTCCAGACCAACCAGGAGAACTGCGTCGCCCACAACGGCTCGCTGATCCCGGTCCCCGGCCGTGACATCATGGTGCAGGCCTGGTATCAGGGCGGCACCACGGTCTTCGACTTCACCGACTCGAAGAACCCGGTGGAGATCGCCTACTTCGACCGTGGCCCGAACCACCCGACGCAGCTGCAGACCGGTGGCTTCTGGTCGACCTACTGGCACAACGGCTACCTGTACGGCAACGAGATCGCGCGCGGGTTCGACGTCTTCGACCTCACCCCGTCCGAGTTCCTCAGCGCCGCGGAGATCGCCGCCGCCAAGCAGGTCACCTTCGACGAGTACAACGTCCAGGGCCAGCAGGAGCTGACCTGGCCGGCGACCTTCACCACCGTGCGTGGGTGGCAGGCCTCCGCCAAGCACCAGGGCGCGATCGGCGCCGACCTCGACGCCCAGGTGACGAAGTTCGTCGACCGCGCCGAGCAGGCGGCCGGCGCCAACAACGCCAAGCAGCGCAACAACGACGTCGCGCAGCTGCGCGCGGTCAGCAACCAGCTCGGCGACAGCGACGTGGAGCAGGGCCTGAAGGCCGCGCTGCACGAGCTCGCCGACACGCTGAGCAAGTGAGTCGCGTCCGGCGCCCGTGACCTGGTCACGGGCGCCGGCGGTGACACCGACACGCCGGTGGGCCGTCCTCGACCGAGGACGGCCCACCGGCGTGTTTCGACCCGGTTTCGCGGCCAACGACGGGCACGGCGCGCGCTTCTCGCCCCCGACCGCGTGGCATCGTCGGACGTGGGGGGTAGGTTCGCCGCGGTCACCGTCCGTTGGGAGACGGGACAGTGACGTGCTCGCAGAGGACCTCGTCGACGGGACAGGCCCCGACCGGGCGCCGGACATCCGCAGCAGCATGCTGCAAGGAGAGAGTCGTGTGAACCGACGCACCCACCACTCGATCGGGGGACGGACGAGACGGGGGTTGACCGCAGCGACCTGCGCGGCCCTGCTGGCCACCTCGCTGTCCACCGCGGCCGTCGCCCAGGAGGCGGACCCGCGCGGCAACCTCGCCCCGGGGACCGACGTCGAGGCCGACGGCAACGCGTTCACGGTGCCCAACGCCGACGCGGAGACCGTCGCGTCCAACATGGAGCACCTCGCCAACCGCCCCAAGCCGCGGTGGACGAACGCCGCCGGGCAGGACTCCGCGGCGGGCGCCTTCAACTACAGCAACATCGGCTCCGACCTGGCCTTCACCGGCGACCACGCCATCAGCGGCAACTACCGCGGCTTCGGCGTCTACGACATCTCCGACCCCGCGGCGCCGGTGCTCACCACCACGGTGAACTGTCCCGGCGGCCAGGGTGACGTGTCGGTGTACGGCGACCTGCTGTTCATGTCGGTGGAGTCGACGGCCGGCCGCACCGACTGCTCGACCAGCACCGCCTCGCCGGTGTTCCGCGGCGTGCGCATCTTCGACATCAGCGACCTCGCCAACCCGCAGTACATCGCCGGTGTCCAGACCTGCCGCGGGTCGCACACCCACACGATCGTCGAGGACCCGAGCGACCCGGCGAACGTCTACGTCTACGTGTCCGGCACCGCCGGGGTCCGCTCCGCGGCACAGCTCGCCGGCTGCACCAATCCGACCAACGCGAACACGCTCGCGGCGCACCTCGACGCCAACGGCGACCCGATCTCCACCTCGCGGTTCCTGGTCGAGGTCATCAAGGTGCCGCTCGCGACGCCTGCGGATGCCGCGGTCGTCAACGAGGCCCGGCTGATGGCCGACGAGGCGACCGGGAGCCCGGCCGGCCTGTGGCCCGGTGGCAACCACGGTGAGGGGACACAGTCGACGGCGGCGACCGACGCCTGCCACGACATCACGGCCTACCCCGAGATCGGCCTGGCCGCCGGCGCCTGCGAGGGCAACGGCCTCCTGATCGACATCTCCGACCCGGCCGACCCCCAGCGGATCGACGAGGTACTCGACCCGAACTTCGCCTACTGGCACTCCGCGACCTTCAGCAACGACGGCACCAAGGTCGTGTTCACCGACGAGTGGGGCGGCGGGGTCGGCGCGCGTTGCCGGACCACCGACCCGGACAACTGGGGCGCCAACGCCATCTTCGACCTCGTCGACGGCAAGCTCGAGTTCGCCAGCTACTACAAGATCCCCAACGTCCAGAACACCAACGAGACCTGCGTGGCCCACAACGGCTCGCTGGTCCCGGTGCCGGGCCGCGACATCATGGTGCAGGCCTGGTACGAGGGCGGCGCGTCGGTGTTCGACTTCACCGACTCGGCCAACCCGGTGGAGATCGCCTACTTCGACCGCGGGCCCTACGCCCCGCAGCCGACGTTCCACCAGGGCGGTTACTGGTCGATCTACTGGTACAACGGCCACATCTACGGCAACGAGATCTTCCTCGGCTTCGACTCGTGGAAGCTCACGCCGAGCGCCGACCTGAGCGAGGTCGAGCTGGCGGCCATGGAGCAGGTCCAGCTGGATGAGTTCAACCCCCAGGCGCAGACCCGCTTCACCTGGCCGGCGTCGTTCACCACGGTGCGGGCGTGGCACGCCGCCGCGCAGCGCCAGGGGGTCCTGGCCAGCAACGTCGACCGGAACCTGACCCGGTTCATCGACCGTGCCGAGCTGGCGGCCAACGCCAGCAACAGCAAGCAGCGCAACAACGACGTCGCGCAGCTGCGCGCCGTCAGCAACCAGCTCGGCTCCAGCGACGTCGAGCAGGACCTCAAGCAGGCCCTGCTCGAGCTGGCCGACGAGCTGGCCGACTGAGCACCGACGACGGGTCACCGCGGTGACCCGTCGTCCGCGGCAACACGGCGGGCCGCCCCGAGAGGGGCGGCCCGCCGTCGTCGGTGTGCCGAGGGGTCAGAGGAGCACGAGGTCGTCGCGGTGCACGACCTCGCGGGCGAACCCGGACCCGAACGCCTCGGCCGCGTCGCTGGTGGACCGTCCCGCGATCCGGCGCAGGTCGTCGACCGAGTAGTTGCTCAGGCCCCGGGCGACCAGCCGACCGTCTGGACCGCGCACCTCGACGGCGTCGCCGGACGCGAACTCGCCGTCGGCGTGCACGACGCCGACCGACAGCAGCGAGGCGCCCCCGACCCGCAGCGCGTGAACGGCCCCGTCGTTGACATGGACCTGCCCGTGGGCGCGCAGCGCGAAGCCGATCCACAGGCGTCGGGCCTCGAGCCGCTGCGGCTGCGCCACGAACCAGGTACCGACCGCGCCGCCCTCGACGACCTCGGCGAGCACGCCCGGCCGCCGGGCGTCGGCCACGACCGTGTGCGTGGCCGAGCGCACCGCGACGCGGGCCGAGCCGACCTTGGTCCGCATCCCGCCGGAGCCGACGTAGGACCCGACCCCGCCGATGGAGGCGTCGTCGAGTGCGTCGACGTCGTCGACCCGTTCGATCAGTCCGACCTCGGCGGACGTGCGCGGATCGGCGTCGTAGAGCCCCTCGACGTCGCTGAGCAGCACCAGCAGCTGCGCGTCGAGCATCGAGGCGACCAGCGCGGCGAGGTGGTCGTTGTCACCGTAGGCGAGCTCCTCGGTGGCCACCGCGTCGTTCTCGTTGATGATCGGCATCGCCCCGAGCTCCAGCAGCCGCCGCAGCGTGGTGCGCGCATTGAGGTAGCGGCCCCGGCGCACGAAGTCGTCCTGGCTGAGCAGGATCTGTGCGGCCGCCCGACCCGAGCGGGCCAACACCTGCTGGTACTCGTGGATCAGCTCCCCCTGCCCCACCGCCGCGCATGCCTGGAGGGTCGGCAGGTCGGTCGGACGCCGCTCGAGGCCGAGCAGGCCCATGCCGGCAGCGACGGCACCCGACGACACGAGCACCACCCGCGTGCCCGCCTGCTGGGCGGCCACCAGTTGCTCGGCGATGTTGGCGACCTGCCCGCGGTCGAGCCGACCGTCGTGCCCGCGCAACGACGACGAGCCCACCTTCACCACGCACAACGCGGGGCGCGCGAAGCGGCGTGCCGACCCGTCGGTCACGCTCCCACCTCGGGCTCGTCCCCGCGCTCCTCCTCCTCGGAGGCACCGTCGTCGGACAGCCCGTCGTCGCCGACGTCCTCGGGGTCGTGCTCGCCGGCGAGGATCGCCTCGCGCTCCTCGGCGGGCAGGTCGTCGAGGTCCGGGTCGAAGTCGAACACCAGGTCGCCGATGACGACCTCGTCGCCCTTGCGGGCACCGGCGTCGACCAACGCCTTCTCGACCCCGGCCCGTCGCAGCCGCCCCTGCAGGTAGCGCACGGCCTCCCAGTCCTCGAGCGGCAGCATCTGCACCCACCGGGCCATGCGCTCCCCCGTGACGACGTAGCCCTCGTCGCTCGGCGTGACCGTGAAGTCCCGCTCACCGGCCGAGCTCAGCCGCAGCACGACCTCCTCGTCGGTGGACGGGACGGTCTCGACGAGCACGTCACCGCGCACCTCGCGCTCCGCGGCGACCAGGGCCCCGAGCCGGTAGCGCAACGCGTCGAGGCCGACGCCGGAGATCGCCGACACCGTCAGCACCTCCTCGCCGGCGCCCGTGAGCTGCTCGAGGACCAGGTCCGCCATCGCCTCGCCGTCGGGAAGGTCGAGCTTGTTGAGCACGACCAGCTGGGGGCGTTCGAGCAGCGTCGGGTCGTGGCGACGCAACTCCTCGCGCAGGACCGCGAGGTCGCGCACCGGGTCGCGATCCGGCTCCATCGGCACGGCGTCGAGCACGTGCAGCAGCACCAGGCAGCGCTCGATGTGGCGCAGGAACTGGATCCCGAGGCCCTTGCCCTCCGCGGCGCCCTCGATCAGGCCCGGCACGTCGGCGAGCACCACGTCGATCGGCTGCCCCTCGGCGTCCGATCCGGCCCGCATCACGCCGAGGTGGGGCGTGAGCGTGGTGAACGGCCACGCCTCGATGCGGGGGCGCGCCGAGGACAGGCGCGACACCAACGAGGACTTGCCGGCGGACGGGAAGCCGACCAGGCCGACGTCGGCGATCACCTTCAGCTCGAGCCGCAGGGAACGGTCGGTGACCTTCTCCCCCCGCTCGGCGAAGCGTGGCAGCCGGCGGTAGCGGGTCGCGAACGCCGCATTGCCACGGCCGCCGCGACCGCCCCGTCCGGCCACCCAGCGCTGCCCGTCGGTGACCAGGTCGGCGAGGACCACCCCGGTGTCCCGTTCACGGACCACGGTGCCCAACGGGACCGGGATGACCTCGTCGCGCCCTTCTGCGCCGGTGCGGTTCTGTCCGGAGCCGTGGCCGCCGTTGCCACCGCGCCGGTGGGGCGTGCGATGCAGGTCGAGCAGCGAGGTGGTGTTGCGGTCGGCGACCAGCACCACGTCGCCTCCACGTCCACCGTCACCGCCGTCGGGGCCGCCGCGGGGCACGTGGGCCTCCCGGCGCATCGACACCGAGCCGTTGCCGCC
The DNA here is from genome assembly GCF_004300825.1 of Egicoccus halophilus. NCBI lineage: Bacteria > Bacillati > Actinomycetota > Nitriliruptoria > Egicoccales > Egicoccaceae > Egicoccus > Egicoccus halophilus. The sequence goes on along the minus strand of NZ_CP036250.1, from coordinate 1,386,579 downwards.
GTCACCGCCGCGCACGTGCACCGTGCACTCGTCGACGAAGCTCGGGGTGTCCACGCGTGTGCTCCGAAGCTGGGGAACGGTCGGCCGGGGAAGCGCTCGTCGAAGCCTAGGCGCCGGCGGAGATCGTGGCCGCACCGCGCCGCCGACCGGGGGACGGGCCGTCAGGAACGACGTCGAGGGCGGCCCGTGCGGGCCGCCCTCGACGTGGAGTCGTTCGTCGTCGTCAGTCCTGGGTCGGCAGGACCGAGACGGTGGTGCGGGTGCGCGTCTTGTGGAAGCTGACGGCACCGTCGGCGAGCGCGAACAGCGTGTCGTCGCCGCCACGGCCGACGTTCTCACCCGGGTGCACCTTGGTGCCACGCTGACGGACGATGATGCCGCCGGCACGGATGGTCTCGCCGCCGTACTTCTTCACGCCGAGGCGCTTCGCGTTGGAATCGCGGCCGTTGTTGGACGAGCCGCCGCCCTTCTTGTGCGCCATGTCAGATCTCCTCGATGCGGACGGTCGTCCGGTGCTGGCGGTGGCCCCGCCGCTTGTGCTGCCGGGACTTGTTCTTGTAGGTGAACACCCGGATGCGCTGACCCTTGTCGTGACCGGTGATGGTCGCACGCACGGCGCGCCCCTCGAGGTCACCACCCGCGGTCACGTCGCCCTCGTCACCCACGACCAGCACGGGTACGAGTTCGACGGCGTCACCGACCTCACCGGTCAGCTTCTCGATCGTGACTTCCTGACCGGGCTGCACCCGGTACTGCTTGCCGCCCGTCGCGATGACCGCGTACACGGTGGCCTCCTCGGTCTGCCGGCGCCCCGCATGCCGAGGCGTCACGTGATAGGTCGCTGATCCGTCCCGGTCCCGGTGCCGTTCCGGCCGTGTGCCAGCGCACGGGGCGTGGCGAGTCGGTCGTTCGAGGACCGGGGCGTCGGGCGAAGGGCGAGACGAGCGCGCGAAAGGCCGCGTAGGGCCACGCGCGTCCGGGGAAGGTACCGGCGGGGGCCCGGACCGGTCAACCGGCGCCGCGGCCCGTCCGTCGGACCGCTCGTCGGCACCGGGGGCCGGGCAGTGATCACCCGCGCACGGCCTGCCACAGGATGCCCGGCACCTGGCGGCGCTCACCGGTGGCGACCAGACGTGCCAGCTTGGGAGCGAGCTTCGCGGCGCCCCGGTGGGTGTGGAACCACACCGGCTTCATCGGGGGGCGGAACGGGCCACGGACGACCGTCTTCTCCACGTCCTCGAGCAGGTAGGTGTTGTGCACCACCCCGGTGCCCGACTGGATGTCGGTCGGCTCGGCGCCCGGGTAGGCGCCCCAGGTGGTGGACACCATGCCGTAGGGCACGGCGGACCAGTGGTTGACCACCACCGAGCCGTAACGCAGCCGGTCGATGGCCCGCTCCACGGCGTTGGCGATCTCCGGGTCCTTGAGCGAGTCCGGGTGCACCAGGAGCGATGCCGACAGGGTTCCCCACAGCGTGTCGTTGCAGAACGCGACCGCGGCTTCGAGGTAGTCCGCGACCGAGCGCGGGGCGTCGAGTGCCACCTCGCCGAAGACGCCGCAGAAGGCCTCGGTCGTGAAGGCGACGTCGTCGATCGTGTGCGCGTCGAGGTCCGGGATCAACGTGAACGGCAAACGGTCGGGGTGGTCGTCGTCGGGGGCGTCCCCGAACCATTCGGCGCTCGGGTGCGCGTCGGTGAACTGCCGCCACCGGTCGACCGCGCCCGGGTAGTAGGGCACGCGCGGCTCCGCGCCTCGCAGGGAGTCGCGCACGGCGTCGAGCAGCTTGCGCCGTTTGGCCCACTGCCGGTGCTGGACGACCACGCGTGCAGCGATGCAGTTGAACCCGCCGTTGTTGACCAGCATGGAGGCGATGTTGTCGCCGTGGAAGGCGAGGTCCTTGTCGTTCCAGGGACCGGGGACGACGATGACGGGGCTGACGTTGCCGAGCTCTGCCGTGACCGGCTTGTCGAGACGGCGTTCACCGGCGGCCTTGCGGCGCGCGCCCGCTTCCCCGGTGCCGAACACGATCGCGTCGTAGGTCTTGTCCGACCCGGTGACGTGGATGGTGTCGACCTCCGGGTGATCGGTCAGGTGGCGACCGACCTCGGCACCGCCGTAGACGATGCGCAGGAAGCCCTCGCGCACCAACGGCTGGAACGCGGCGGCGACGTGCGGGCCGAGGTGGGCGTTGACCGGGTTCATCTTGAGCAGCACGACGCGGTTGCGCGCGAACAGCTCGTAGAGGGCGTCCATCGGCCCGATCGAGGAGACGTTGCCGGCGCCGAGCACGAGTGCCACCGTCGGCTCGCTGACGGTCCCTTCGCGATGGATCCGACCGATGCGCGCCTCGGCCCGGTCGAGTGGGACGTCGGGACGCAGGCGGATCTCCCCGGTGAACTGGGGGAACATCAGCTGGTCGACGGTGTCGGACGGGAACACGCGCGCCACGACCTGCCCGTTGGCCGCGACCTCGAGCGACGGTGGCTGCGGACGGCCGGTCTCGACGATCTGGCCGAGGCTGCGTTGCAGCAGGCGGAGGTTGCGCAGCACCATGACCGGACCGGAGATCCAGTCCTCCCCCATCAGCGGCGAGTCGCTGCGGATGCCCTTGGCCGCAGCCGCAGCCGTCGCCCAGGCGGGTGCCGAGGCGAGCGTGTCGTCGACGAGCTCCTCGAGCAGCGCGAGGCGTGCGGGGACGTCCGTGTCGATCCAGACCGGGGCCCGTTCACGCAGCGTCGCCAAGGCCGCGTCGATGGCCTCGGGTGCCGTGGGCGGGATGCCGTCACCCGGTTCCGGGATGGCCAGGGTCCCCGTCCAGCTCGCCGTCATGCTGCCTCCTCGCGACGCCGACCCCACGCCGGTGCGCACACGCGCCGAGGGTAGCCAGCGCCGCCCCGCGCTCGCCCGGTCGCCGGACGAGGAGCCGGGTCACCGACTGTGCGTGCCGGCACGCCAGCTGGCGTGCAGGCCGGCGTAGATGCCGCCGCCGTCGACCAGGTCGCCGTGGGGACCGCGTTCGACGAGCTCGCCGCCGTCGAAGACGAGTACCTCGTCGGCGGCCTCGGCGGTCGACAACCGGTGGGCGATGGTGATGGTCGTGCGCCCGCTGGTGAGCCCGACCAGTGCCCGCTGCAGGCGGACCTCGGTGGCGGGATCGACCGCGGAGGTCGCCTCGTCGAGCACGAGCAGGTCGGGGTTGGCGACGTAGGCACGGGCGAGGGCGACCAGCTGTCGCTCCCCGGCCGACAGGGCGTTGCCCCGCTCCCCCACGCGCGTCTGGAGCCCCTGGGGCAGCTCGGCGACCCAGTCGGCCAGGCCGAGCTCGACCATCGCCAGCTCGAGGTCGTCGTCGTCGATGGAGGGCTGCCCCTGACGGACGTTGGAGGCGATGGTGCCGTCGAACAGCATCCCGTCCTGGGGCACCATGACCACGCGTCGGCGCAGCGAGTCGAAGCGCACCCGTCGCAGGTCGGTGCCGGCCAGCAGCACGCGGCCCTCGCTGGGGTCCATCAGGCGGGTGAGCAGCTTGGCGAAGGTGGTCTTGCCGGATCCGGTCTCCCCCACCACGGCGACCCGCGTCTGCGGGACGATGTCGAGGTGGACGTCGCGCAGCACCAGCGGCCCGGACGCGTCACGGCCCGACTCGCCCACCCGCGGGTAGCGGAAGGCGACGTGGTCGAAGGTGACGCCGATCGGACCGTCGGGCAGGTCGACACCGTCGTCGGCGGGGTCGGCGACGTCGGGATCGAGGTCGAGGACGTCGAGGACGCGGCGCCAGCCGGCCACGGCGGTCTGCCCCTCGTTGATGACCTCCGTCGCCATCAGGACCGGCTCGACGAACAGGGCGATCAGGAACAGGAACGCCAGGACCGTGCCGGGCGTGAGATCGCCGTCGATGCCGAGGAAGACCCCCGTGGCGACCGCGCCGGCGGTCGCCACGCCGGCGAAGACCTCACCGCTGCCGGAGAACAGCGCCGAGAGCCTGCCGGCCCGGATGGCGGCGCTGCGGTGGTCCTCGATGCGCCCGTCGAGTCGCCGCTGGGTGCGGCGCTCGATGCCGTAGGCCCGCACGACCGGCGCACCGACGACCGTCTCGGCCAGTGCACCGAGCAGGTGGCCGACCCGCTCACGCACGGCGAGGTAGGCGGCGGTGAGGCGGACCTGGAACGCCCGGGCGACGAACAGGAACGGCAGGAAGACGACCAGCACGACCAGGGTCAGCTGCCAGGAGTAGTACAGCATCACCAGCAAGGAGACGGTCAACTGCCCGGTGGCGGTGATGAGGTTGAGCCCGGCCCACTGCATGAACCGGCTGATCTCGTCGATGTCGCTGGTGACCCGGGCGGTGAGCGATCCGCGCTGCTGCGTGGCCTGGTGGAGCATCGACAGGTCGTGGATGTGCCGGAACGCCCGCACCCGGAGATTGGACAGCGCGGTCTCCACGACCGTGGCCAACCGCCAGTTCATCCAGCCGCTGGCCGCGGCGGTGATCAGCACCGCGATCCCGGCCAGGACGACGGCGGTGGTGACCGCCCCGAGGTCGACGCCGCCACCGGCACCGCCGAGGCCGTCGTCGATGGTCCGCTGCACCGCGATGGGCACGATGGCGCGACCGGCCGTGGCGAGCAGGGCGAGCAGCAGGGTGGCGGGCAGACCCGTGCGCAGCTCGGGGCTCAGCGAGATCCCGCGGACCAACGTCCGCCACGCCCCTTCCGGTGGCGTCGGCGTGACCGTCGACGAGGTGGTGGTCGCGCTCATCGCCGTGTCCCTCCCCCGGCGTGGGCGCGCCGTTCGGCATCCGCCTCTCGCGCCTGCTCCTCGTAGGCGGTGACCAGCGCGGCGTAGGCGGGTACGTCGCGGACCAGGTCCACGTGCGCACCGCGGCCGGCGATGCGGCCGTCACGGACGAACACCACCTCGTCGGCGAGGGCGATCGATCCGCGCCGGTAGGCGACGACGACCACCGTGGAGGGCAGGGCGGCGTCCGACAGGCCGCGCAGGATGGCGGACTCGACCGACGGGTCGACGGCCGAGGTGGCGTCGTCGAGCACCAGCAGTCGGGGTTTGCGGATCAGGGCCCGCGCCAGCGCGATGCGTTGGCGTTGCCCGCCCGAGAGGCTGGCACCGCGCTCGCCGACCTCGGTGTCGTAGCCGTCGGGCAGGCTGGAGACGAAGTCGTGCGCCTGCGCGAGCCTCGCGGCTGCCTCGACCTCCTCGTCGGTGTGGTCGGCCCCGAGGGTGATGTTCTCCCGGATGGTGTCGTCGAAGAGGAACGCCTCCTGGAACACGATGGCGACGTCGGCGGCGAGCCGGTCGCGGTCCAGTTCGCGCACGTCGCGGCCGTCGAAGGTGACGACGCCCGTGTCGGGGTCGTAGAGCCGCACCAGCAACGCCGCGACGGTGGACTTGCCCGATCCGGTCGGCCCGACCAGCGCGATGGTGCGGCCCGCCTCGACGTCGAAGGTCAGGCCGGTCACCCCGCGGGGCGCGGGCACGCCGGCGTCGGCGCCCGTGTGGGCGCGTGGCGCCTGACCGGCCACCGGCTCGGCTTCCGGTCGTCCGACGGCGAGGTCGGGACTGCCCGCCGAGAGGTCCTCACGGTCGCTGCTCGGGTGGAGGTAGCCGACCTCCTCGAGCCCGGTCTCGGCGCCGCCGTCGCGCGTGTCGCGGTGGCGCCCGTAGACCATGTCACCGACCGCGGTCAGGACGCGCTGCACGCGGTCCCAGCCGACGATCGCGCGGGGCAGCTCGCCGAGCAACCACCCGAACACGCGTATCGGCAGGGCGACCAGACGGAACAGGTAGGCGAAGGTCACCAACGCCCCGGCGTTGAGGGCACCGTCGCGCACCCGCATGGCACCGACGAGCAGGATCAGCAGGATCCCGATGTTGGGCAGGGCCTCGATGACCGGGTCGAAGAACGCCCGCAGACGCCCGACCACGATCATCTTGTCGCGCAGGTCCTCGGAGATGCCCCGGAACCGGCCGGCCTCGGCGGCCTCGCGCCCCATGGTCTTGACGACCAGCGCGGCGTCGAACGACTCGTGGGCGACCTCGGACACCTCGGCCCGCGCCTGTTGTGCCACCGTCGCGGCATGGCGCATCTTGCGTTGGTAGTACCAGTTCGCCAGGCCGAGCAGGGGGCCGACGGAGAAGCCGATGGCGGCCAGGAACGGATCGGTGGCCACGAGCAGGAACCCGGTGATCAGCAGCAACAGCGTGGCCCCGAACGCCATCGGCAGCGGGGCCGCGACGAAGAACGCCGACTCGACGTCCGCGTTGGCGTTGGACAGCAGTTCGCCGGTCGGGTGGCGTCGGTGCCAGGAGATCGGCAGCTGCAGATAGCGGCGGGTGACCTGGCGCCGGTAGTCCGCCTGGAGCCCGTACTGGGCGACGTAGGCGCCGTAGCGGCGGCCGAACACCCCGATCGACTTGAGCGTGGCGACGCCGACGATGCCGGCCAGCCCGAGCGCGAGCAGCCCGCGGTCGTACGCCCCGTCGTCGAAGGCGGGGAGGATGACCTCGTCGGTCACCCAGCCGAGCACGAGCGACGAGGCGACGGTCATGCCGGCGTACAGGGTCGCACCGGCCATGCCCCAGGCGAACGGTCGAGGGGCCGACCGCAGGGCCTGGGCGACGACGACGGCGCCACGCCGGACGATGCCGTCGCGGGCGCGTGGCGTGGGGCGGGAGTTCACGGCGCTCATCGTGCCGAGACTACCGCCTCGATTCGACACCTCTCGACGGGGGCGCCGCGAGGTTCGGCAAGCTTCGAATGCCGGTCCGTCGTCCGGCCCGGTGCGGCCGAACGCGCGCCCTCAGCCCGTGGTCGCCGGACGCTCACCATCACCGTACGGTGCCGTCCCGTTCGGCGCGGCGGGAGCGCGGTCCGCGGCCTCGACGGGCGCACCGACGGCGGCCCCCTCCTCGAGGGCGTGACGCACGAGCGCGAGTGCGTCCTCGGGTGCGGCACCCAACTGCTGCGCGGTCGCGGCGAAGCGTTCGGCCGCGGCCTGCAGGCGCCCGCGCGTGTCGGGCGGGACCTCGACGGGCGGGTGATCGACGACGCGGGTGCCGCGCCGACCGCGACTGACGACGAGACCGGCCTGCTCGAGTTCGCGGTAGGCCCGGGCGACGGTTCCCGGGGCGATCGCCAGGTCGGCCGCGAGCTGCCGGATCGGTGGCAGCCGGCGGCCGGCGGGCAGGCCGCCGCTGGCGACCAGTCCCGCGATCTGGGCCCGCAGCTGCTCGTAGGGAGGTACGGGCGAACCCGCTTCGACGGCGACTCTCATGTCGGGCTCCCGGTGGCCGTGCGCGGGGTGACGGCCGTCATCGGCGCACCGACGCGGCCGGCCGGGCGGGCACCCGACCGCGATGCCCCGAGCCGTACCCGAGCCAGAGCGCGATGACCCCGAAGATCGCCGCCAGGCCGAGCACCAGGCCGAGCACGCCACCACCGAGCGCCTCGGGTCCCATCACCGCCCGCTGCACCGAGGCGATCGCGAGGACCAGCAGCAGCGCCCCGGCGGCCCCGGCCGTGGCATGGGCGGCCGAGGAGCGCAGGACGTCGTCGAGGAGGAGGCGTCCGCCGTCCAGGCCGCGCTGCGGGCGACGCACCACCCAGCGTTGGATGCCGGCGACCCCGGCCGCGAGGACGACGGCGACCGCCAGCGGTGCATCGGGCAGGACGCCGAACCGTGCCCAGGCCACCAACCCCGCGACGACGGCGACCGCGGCGAAGGCGGGCGCCAGCCAGCGCGCCCAGCCGGTGAGGTAGGCGGCCGGGGTCCGGACCTCGAGCGACGCACTGCCGTCAGGACCGGGTGCCGGCCGACGCCGGGTCGCCTCGCCCACCGTCGCACCCAGCAGATAGCCCGCCAGCGCGAGCGTGAGCGGGTCGAGGGGCCAGACGTTGTAGCGGTCGAGCAGCGCCATCACCTGGTCGCTCGGTGGCGTGCCCAGCACGTCCAGGGCGAGGTCGTAGGCGATCGACGGTGCGACCGCGAACGCGGCGCCGGTGACCGCCGGCACCGTCCGCCACAGGCGCAGGCGCCGCAGTTCCGTCCGCACGAGGGGGGCGGTGGCCGGCGGCAGGTGCCGGCGGGCGGCCCACACCTCGGCGGCGAGCGGTGTCACGCGTCGGCCGGCGTAGACCAGGGCGACGACTCCCGGGACGACGACCTGCAGGGCCGTCGGCCGCAGCGGCACCTGCCACAGTGCGGCGAACATCGCCGCGTTCGGCAGGTCGACGAGCAGCACGAGGGCGACCGCGACGACCGTCGCCACCGCGATCACCACCAGGGCGAGCGGCACGGCACCGGCGACGGCGCGCACGGACGCACGGCGGTCCGCCGCCGGCCACCGCACCCACCGCGCGGCCGGGACCCACAGTGCCGCGGCGAGCAGCAGCACCAGCGCGCCGGTGAGCGCCCACGGCCATCCCGCCGACGCTGGGTCCGACGACGGTTGCGCCACCAGCCCGAGCGGCACGAGGCCGGCGACCGCCAGCCCGACCGCGACGAGAACGGCGCCGCGACCACCGCGACGCTCTCCGCGCCCGTCGCTCCCGCCGGGCGACCCGTCGCCGGTCCCGATCGACTCGTGCGTGCCGACGTCCTGCCTGTTCATGCCCCGGCCCCTTGGTTTGTGTCAAGAGATTGATACAAACCAACGTCCGGGTTTGTGTCAAGCATTCGATACAAACGCCGACGCCCCGCCGACAGCGGCGGGGCGTCGGGCACGACCTCGCGGGCCCACGCAAGGGGCGAGGTCAGTCGATCTCGCTGACCAGCCCGCGGCCGTCGCACTCCTGGCAGGTGTGGCTGAAGGACTCGACCAGCCCCTGACTGACGTTCTTGCGCGTCATCTGCACCAGGCCGAGCTTGGAGACGTCCGAGACGCGGGTCTTGGTGCGGTCGCGCAGCAGTTCACGCTTGAGCCGTCGCACGACCTGCTCCTGGTTCGACTTCAGCAGCATGTCGATGAAGTCGATGACGATGATCCCGCCCATGTCCCGCAGACGCAGCTGACGAACGATCTCGTCGGCGGCCTCCAGGTTGGTCTTGAGGACCACCTCCTCGAGGTTGGTGTCACCGTTGCCGGTGAACTTGCCGGTGTTGACGTCGATGACCTTCATCGCCTCGGTGGTCTCGATGATCAGGTACCCGCCGGAGGGCAACCAGACCTTCCTGCCCATGGCCTTGCGGAGCTGGTCGGAGACGTCGTAGGCGTCGAACAGCGCCGGCAGGTCCTTGCGTCGTTCCCGGGCGGCCTCGAGGTCGACCGTTCCCGAGTCGAGCTCGGCCTGCACCTGCGGGTCGGTGACCCGCTCGCCCTGGCTGCTCGCGTCGCCGTCACCGTCACCGTCGTCGGGCGTGTCGTGGCCGTCCGCGTCCGTCGCGACCGGCGTCGCCTCGGCCACGGCGTCGTCGGCCGGGGTGCTGCCGTCGGCCGAGGGAGCACCGGCCGCCTTGGAGCGGGCGTCGGTGGTCGGTGCCCCGTAGAGCTCGACCTTGTCGAGCAGCTCCGGGGCCACCTCGTCGAGGTAGTCGCGGACCTGGTGGTAGAGGTCCTCCTCGTCGACGATGCAGCGCTCGAACTCCGGACCGAAGTTGTCACGGATGACCTTGACGACGAGCGGCGGTTCCTCGTAGACCGGTGTCAGGGCCTTGGCCCCGTCGGCGGCCTCCTCGACCCGTCGCCACTTCGCGAGCAGGCGCTCGAGGTCGGCGGTGAGCTGGTCGTCGCTGGCACCTTCCGCCGCCGTGCGGACGATCACCCCGTGCTCGGACGGCTTGACCTTCTTGACCACCTTGCGAAGACGGTCGCGTTCCCGGTCGGTCAGCTTGCGGCTGATGCCGAACAGGTCGGAGTTCGGGGCGAGCACCATGTAGCGGCCGGCCAGCGACAGGTGCATCGTCAGGCGCGGCCCCTTCGAACCCATCGGGTCCTTGGTGACCTGCACCAGCACCTTCTGGCCCGGCTTGAGGACGTTCTCGATCCGTTCCTCGGCGCCCTCCTCCAGGTCGAGCTCGTCGTAGAGCACCTCGCCGGCGTACAACACGCCGTTGCGGCCCTTGCCGATGTCGAGGAATGCGGCCTCCATGCCCGGCAGGACGTTCTGCACCCGCGCCATGTAGATGTTGCCGACGAAGGTGACGTCCTCCTTGCGGGTGACGTAGTGCTCCACGACGGTGCGGTCCTCGAGCACCGCGATCTGCGTGCGGTCCTCACGGGCGGTCACGAGCATCGTGCGTGGCGGGCCCTCGAGTATGGCGCGGCGGACCTCCTCGGAGACCCCGCCGGGCCGCTGCTGGCGCCCACGACCGCCACTGCCGCCGTTGCGGGAACCACCGTTGCCACCGTTGCGTCGACCACGCTTGGCCGCCAGCCGGGTGCCGCCCTTGGCCATCGCCGCCTCGACGTCGTCGTCGGCGTCCTGCCCGCCGTCGGCGTCCGCGGCGGCCTCCCGGCCCTCGCCCTTGCCCCGGTCCTGGTGCTTCGTGCCGCCCTTGCCGTCGGCGTCGCCACCCTTGCCGTCGGCGTCGCCCTTGCCGGCGGCACCGCCGGAGGTGCCGTCGTCGCGACCGGATGCGTCGTCGCGACCGGATGCGTCGTCGTCGCCACCGGCCCCTTCGGACCGGCCCTTGCCCCCACGACCACGACCACGACCGCCGCGCCCTCGCCGGCCACGACGGCGACGGCGACGGCCACCGCCCTCGCCGTCCTCGTCCTCGTCCGGGGTCGACGCCTCGGACGCGGCGTCGCGCGCCTCGGTGTCCGTGGATGCGGCCGGATCGGCGCCGGTGGACGTCGCCGACGTCTCGACGTCCTCGTCCGTGTCGGCGTCCGGGGCGACGGCGACCGCGTCCTCGGCATCGTCCGTGCCGCGCGAGGCCGCCGCCACGTCCGGGTCGGACGGGTCGACGTCCGCGGCCGTGGCCGTGGCCGCATCGTCCGGCCCGGCGTCCGCCGACGTGGTGTCCGCGGTCCTCTTCCCCGCCGTCTTGCGGGAGGTCTTCTTCGCCGCCGTCTTGCGCGAGGTGGTCTTGCGCCCCGCGGTCTTGCGGCTGCGCGTGGAGCGACTGCGTCCGCCGGCGGCCGGTTCGACGTCCCCGCCCTCCGAGGCGTCGACCACCTCGTCGCCGCTCGCGGCCGACGAGGGGTCGACGTCGTCCGGCGAGGCGGCCTCCCGGGCGGCCGCCTCGCCGGAGGAGACCTCCGCGGGCACCTCGTCGACGGCCTCGTCAGGCGCGGCGTCGGTCGACGCCTCGGCGGGTGTGTCGTCGGCCGGGGCACGGCGGCTGCGGCTGCGGGTACGCGTGGTGCCCGACGCGCTGCCGGACCTCGACCGCTCACGGCGGCGGGTCGACGGGGCCTCGTCGGTGCTGGAGGTGCGCTCCTCGTTCTCGGGGTTGTCGGGCGTCGTCGGGTCGGTCACTGAAGGACTCGCTTGGTCAGGCGGCCTCCGCGTCGACGTCGAGCACCAGCGGTTCGACCTGGCCACTGAGGGCCTCGCGCAGTCCCTGCTCGACGTGCTCGCCCTGGGCCACCCGGCGGGTGATCGGTGGGTCGGCGACGTCGTCGTGGGACAGTGCGGCCTTGAGGTCGTGCGGTCGAACGGTCGGGCCGTCGTTGCGGAGCACCGCGCGTAGGACGGTGCGCGCGCCGTCGGTGGTGGCGTCGCCGCCACCACTGCCGGCGCGGTACGACACGGCGAGGGCGAGGATCGCGGGGCGCACGTCGATCGTCCGGTCGCCGTCGGGGCGGTGTCGGACGACCTCGGCGCGGTCCGCCGCGAGCAACGCGTCGCTGCGTCGCCGGAGCAGGTCCGCCAGGGCGGCGGCATCGGCGCTGGGCCACTCCTGCTCCCAGAGGGTGGCCCGCAGCATGCGCGCCAACTTCGGCGCGCCGTCGGGCACTTCCAGGTAGGTCGTGATGTCCATGCCCTCGGGAAGGGTCGCGGACAGCCGTGCGAGATCACCGGCCGGGGCGATGGGCACGGCGAAGGTCAACTCGGCGTACTCGCCGGTGGACTCGTACCCCACCGACAGGGCATCGGGGAAGGACACCTTGGCGTGCGGGGTGAAGCCTTCCGAGTACGCGATCGGCAGGTCGGCCCGGCGCAGCGCCCGCTCCCAGACGGACGTCAGGTCACGCGCCGAGACGAAGCGCGTGCGGCCCTGTTTGGTCCATCGGATGCGGATCCGTTGCTGCTGCACGGGTCCTCCAGGTGGCGGTCGGGACGGCGGAGGCCGTCCGGGGGCGACCGTCGGTCGGTGGGCGAACCCTACCCGCCGGCGGCGTAGCGTTCGGGCGTGGTCGGCAGCGTGTCCTTGCCGCCGAGGTTCGAGGGCAGGACCGGCAGCGAGAACCCGCCGCTGTAGCCGGTGTCGTGCTCGATCGACAGACCGGGGCACACGCCGCAGTCGTAGCAGGGCGACCAGCGGCAGTCGTCGAGCTGCTTGTCGGACCGGGCGTCCTCCCAGTCCTCCCACAGCCAGCTCTTCTCGAGCCCACTGTCGAGGTGGTCCCAGGGCAGCGCTTCCTTCTCGTCGCGCTCGCGGTAGCTGAACCAGTCCAGCGAGACACCGGTCTCGTCCATGGCCTGCCGCCAGGTGTCGAGCGTGGGCATCTCGTGCCAGCCGTCGAAGCGGGCGCCGAGGCGCCAGGCCCGCTCGACGGCAGGTGCCACCCGCCGGTCACCGCGGGCGAGCAGCCCCTCGATGACCCCCTCCTCGGGGTCGTTGGTGCGCAGCTTCAGGCCACCGTGGTCCTTGATGGCGTGACGGATCATCGACAGCTTGCGCCGGATCTCCTCGGGCGGGTCCTGCGGCGCCCACTGGAACGGCGTGTGCGGCTTGGGGACGAAGCCACCGACCGAGATCGTGACCTTGTTGGCACGGCCGTGCTTGCGCGCGATCTCGTAGGTCCGGATCCCGAGGTCGGCGATGGCCAGCACGTCCTCGTCGGTCTCGGTGGGAAGTCCGACCATGAAGTAGAGCTTGATGTGCCGCCAGCCCTCGCTGAAGGCGACCTCGGCCGTACGCAGCAGGTCGGCCTCGGAGACCATCTTGTTGATGACCGCGCGCATGCGCTCGGAGCCCGCCTCGGGGGCGAAGGTCAGGCCGGTCCGACGGCCGTTGCGCGACAACTCGTTGGACAGCGTCACGTTGAAGGCGTCGACACGCGTCGAGGGCAGCGAGAGCGACGTGACCGTGCCCTCGTAGGCGTCGGCGAGATCGCGCGCCACCGGGCCGATTGCGGAGTGGTCCGCCGAGGACAGCGACAACAGGCCGACCTCCTCGAAGCCGGTGTTGCGCACGCCCTCCTCCACCAGCTTCTGGATGGTCTCGGGCCGCCGTTCACGGACCGGCCGGGTGATCATGCCGGCCTGGCAGAAGCGGCACCCTCGGGTGCAACCGCGGAAGATCTCGACGCTGAAGCGCTCGTGGACCGTCTCGGTCATCGGGACGATCTGCTGCTTCGGGTACTGCCACTCCTCGAGGTCCTGGATGGTGCGCTTGGGGACGATGGCGGGAGCGCCCGCTTCGGTCGGAACGGTCTGCTTCAGCCGGCCGTCGTCGGTGTAGCGCGGGGTGTAGAAGGCCGGGACGTAGACGCCCTCGACCGCCGCCAGGCGGCGCAGCAGTTCCCGGCGGTCGGTCGATCCGGTGGCCTTGAAGGCGCGCACGGCGTCGTCGACCTCGAGGGTGACCTGCTCGCCGTCCCCCATGACCGCGGCGTCGATGAACGGTGCCAGCGGCTCGGGGTTGTAGGCGGCGTGGCCGCCGACGAGCACGATCGGGTCCTCGACGCTGCGCTGGTCGGCGTGGATCGGCACGGCACCGAGGTCGAGCAGGTTGAGCAGGTTGGTGTGCCCGAGCTCGTGCGGGAGCGAGACCCCGAAGACGTCGAAGGCCCACAGCGGTCGGTGCGCCTCGAGGGAGAACGCCGGGATGCCGCGCTCACGCAGCAGTTCCTCGAGGTCGATCCAGGGTGCGTACGCGCGCTCCGCCATCGAGGTGGCGCGCTCGTTGAGCAGCTCGTAGAGGATCTGGATGCCCTGGTTGGGCTGGCCCACCTCGTAGGTGTCCGGGTAGCACAGCAGCCAACGGGTCTGCACGGCCCGCCACGAGGTGACCACCTGGTTGTGCTCCCCGCCCACGTACTGGGCGGGCTTGCGCACCCGCGGCAGCAGGGGCTCGAGCGCCTCGTAGTATCCGGGCGGCACCGTGGCCGCCTCACCGGGGAGGCGGAACTCACCGCGCGCGCCGCGGGGCGGCGTGGCGGGAACGGACGTCGTCGGCGCAGTGCCGAGCATGGATCCTCCGAAGCCGTTGGGCAGGCGTGGCCGGGAACCGGACGGCGGGACCTCGACGGTGCCCGGCCGTCGCAACGGCGGTCACGGGCGAGCGAGGGTCGGGAGCGAGCGACGTGCGGGCGCGGACGGCGAGGCACCGCACGCCCTGGCGCGACGTCGGGCGCACCGCGCCACGGACCGGTTCCAGGTCGCGACGAGCGTACCAACGCCCTCTGCACCCGCACGCGGGGGGCGACCGGCGCCGGAGCTCACCCGTTGCCGAAACGCCGGCCGAGGAGGATCGCCACGGCACTGGCCAGGACCGCGAGGCAGGCGAGGGCGACCGGGATGGTCGCCAGCCCGGCGACGGTCCCGATCAGGCCGACCAGGAACGGCGAGATCGTCGCGCCGGTGATCGCCGCGAGCACCGCCGCCGTCGTCGCGCCACGGGCATCGGGCAGGGCCCGCGGCAACCAGACCATGGCGGTGGGGAACACCGGCGCGAAGCACAACCCGGCCACGACCAGCGCGTAGGGCGCGAACGCCGGCACGCTCGCGGCAGCCAGGGCGAGGGCCGCGACCGGGAGGACCGCCTGGATCAGGCGCCCCGGCTGCACGCGCGCGAGCACGAACGCGAACAGGAACCGCCCACCGGTGATGGCCAGCCAGAACCCCGACGTCCAGCGGGCGGCGGCGTCGGCCTGCCAGCCGCGGAACTCCACGTAGGTGGCCAGCCAGGTCGCGGTCGCGGCCTCCGCGGCCACGTAGGTCCCGAAGACCAGCGAGAACGCGATCACGTGCGACCGCGGCGGTGGCCGTCGACCGAGGTCGATCGCCGGTCGCGGCGGCGTGGCGGTGGTGCGCATGAGCGGGATCGCGGCCAGCGCGACCGCGCCGACCAGCAGGAACGCGACCCGGTGGCCGGCGACCGAGAGCACCAGCGGCAGGGTCACCGCCCCGAGGCCGAAGACCCCGTGCATGCAGGCGACGATCGTGGCCGACCGTGGACCGGTGTCGAGCGGGTAGACCGAGTTCATGCCGTTGGACAGCAGGCCGAAGCCGACACCCAGTCCGGCCGCGGTGAGCAGCACCAACGCCATGGAGGGGGCCACGGCCACGGCCAGGGCCCCCAGGCCCAGCACCGCCACCCCGATGGCCAACCAGCGACCCGACCCGGCCCGCCTGGCGGCCCAGGCCCACAGCAGGATCCCGAACAGCGACGTGAACGGGTGCACGGTCGCCGGCAGGCCGGAGACGAACTCGCTGACGTCGAACAGGCGGCGGAAGGTCGGCGCGGCAGGACCGTAGAGCGAGGCGACCCCACCCGAGACGAAGAAGCCGAGGAAGCCGCCGACGAACGCGAGGCGCGAGAGGCGGAAGCCGGTCGCCTCGGCCGGGTCGGAGGTGGTCGTCATCGACTCAGAACCGGCGCATGTGGACGTTGAGGAGCAGCCCCATCAGGCCGAACCACACGATCAGGGAGGTACCGCCGTAGCTGACGAACGGCAGGGGGATGCCGGTGACCGGCATGATCCCGACGTTCATGCCCACGTTGATGAACACCTGCATCGCCAACATGGCCACGACGCCGGCGGCCAGCAGGGTGCCGAACAGGTCCTTGGCCAGCACCGCGATCCGCAGGCCGCGCCAGATCAGCACGAGGAACAGCGCGAGCACCGCTCCGGCGCCGAGGAAGCCGAACTCCTCGCCGACGACGGTGAAGATGAAGTCGGTGTGGTTCTCCGGCACGAACGCGAGCGCGGTCTGGGTGCCCTGGAACAGGCCCTTGCCGAACATCTGTCCCGAGCCGATGGCGATCTCGGACTGCTCGGTCTGGAACCGCAACGTGCGGTCCAGGCTCGGGTCACCCGCCCGGGCGAACGCCGTGAGCCGGTTGAGCTGGTACTGGTCGAGCACGTCCTGGGTCAGGGCGAACACGACCGCGCCGACGCCGGCGATCCCGAGCCCGACCAGGTAGCGGGCGGGCAGGTTGGCCACGAGCAGCAGCACCGCGAGCAGCCACAGGAAGACCAACGAGGTCCCGAGGTCGGGCTGCAGGAACACCAGGCCCATCGGCAGGACGGTCAGCCCCAGGGCGATGCCGAGCGTCGGCGGCCAGGGCTCGCCCTTGCGCTCGTGGAGCCAGGCGGCCAGCGTGATCAGCACGGCGACCTTGGCGACCTCGGAGGGCTGCAGCTGGAAACCGCCCAGCACGATCCAGCGTTGGGAACCGCCACGGGCGGTGCCCAGCGGGGTCAGTACGAGCACCAGGAACGCCAGGGAACCCGCATACAGCACCGCGGTGTAGCTGCGCAGGTGCCGGTAGTCGATCACGGCCGCGGCGACGAGCACCACGACGCCGATCACGAGCGCGATCAGCTGGCGGCTGACGTAGAGCGTCGGCGGCAGGCCCTGTTGGGTCAGTGCCGCGAGCTTGGCGCTGTAGATCATCACGATGCCGACGCCCGTCAGCGCCAGGCCCGTCAGCACCAGGATGGGGTCGAGGTGCTTGACCGGGGCGTAGGCGTCCATCCACCGGTCCTGGACCCGCTCACGCATCAACCGCTGGGTGCGGTCCTGCCCGTAGCCGACCTCCATCCTCCACCTCCTTGTCGTGCGCGCTCGACGGTGCCGACGACCCGGCCGGCGGCCGGGCACAACGAACCTGCGCTCAGTCGTAGATCGCGTCGCCGGTGACGAACTCGTTGTCCGCGGCGTCCACGATGCCGAACAGGTGCTCGAAGATGTTGCGGGCGATGGGTGCCGCGGTCTGGGAGCCGCCACCGCCCTCCTCGACGTTGACGACTACGACGTAGCGGGGGTCGTCGGCCGGGGCGTAGGCCGCGAACCAGGCGTAGGGCACCTTGGGCTTGAGCTCGGCGGTGCCCGTCTTGCCGGCCACCGGGTACTCCCCGAGCGGGAACGGCTCCCCACGCCGGAAGGCGCCGTAGGCCGTGCCGCGCTCGTGCATCACGACCTCGCGCAGGCCGCGCTGGATCTCCCCGAGCTCGGCGTCGTCGAGCCCGAGCTCGCCGATCACCTCGGGCTCGATCTCGCGCACCACCTCGCCGTCGGGGGCGACCACGCGCTGACCGATCAACGGCTGGTGGAGCGTGCCGCCGTTGGCGATCGCCGCGTAGTGCGCCGCCACCTGCAGGGGTGTCGTGAGGATCTCGCCCTGACCGATCGAGGTGTTGACCGCGTCGCCACCGCGCCAGGTCCCACCGGTCGCGCAGTTGTCCTCCAGCACGGCCCGACGGTAGGAGCCGGGGTCCGCCGCCTCGGCCTGCGCGCACCACAGGTCGCGCCGCTCGAGCCAGGTGTTGTACTTGTCCTCGCGGCTGGGGATGTGCCCGGCGAGCTCCGAGGGCAGGTCGATGCCCAGCCGTCGACCGAACCCCATCCGCTCGGAGATCGTCGGAAGGATCTCCTCGACGTCGTCCTGGCTCTGTTCGCGCTGCCACTGTCGGTGGGCCAACTCGTAGAAGTACGTGTCGCAGGAGCGGCGCAGGGCCTCGGCGATCCCCATGGCGCCCTCGTCGGCCGGGTTCCAGTTGCGGAAGGTGATCCCGCCGAGCTCCCAGGAGCCGGGACAGGGCATCGCGGTGTACGGACCGACCAGGCCTGCCTCCATGAAGCCCGCCCCGGTCACCGTCTTGAAGACGGACCCGGGCGGGTACTCGCCCTGGATGGCCCGGTTGAGCATCGGCGCGTGGGTGTCCTCGTCGCCGGCCTCGAGGTTCGGGAACAGGTAGCGCGCGTAGTCGGTGGACAGTCCCCCGACGAACTCGCTCGGATCGAAGGTCGGATACGACGCCATGGCCTTGACCCGACCGTCGGTCACGTCGAGCACGATCGCCGAACCGGCCGGCGAGGGCAGGTTGCGGCCACTGACGGTGTGCAGCTCGTCGCGGCTGGCGACGATGCCCGCCTCCAGCAGCGTCTCCACCGCCCGCTGCAGATCCAGGTCGAGGGAGGTGACCAGGTCGTTGCCGGGTTGGGGCTCGGTCTCCCCCACGACGTCGACGACGGTGTTGCGGGCCGTGACCTGCAGGGTGCGCCGTCCCGGCCGGCCCCGCAGGTCCGACTCGTAGACGTTCTCCAGGCCGGTGCGTCCCACCTGCTCCCCGCCGCGGTACTCCGCGAACGCCGGATCGGCGAGCTCGTCCTGGCTGATCTGGTTGAGGTAGCCGACGAGGTGCGCGGCGAGGTCGCCGTGCGGATAGGTGCGCACGGGCAGCACCTCGGCGATGACGCCGGGGAACAACTCCTGCTGGCTCCGGACGGCGAACACCACCTCCTGGGTGACGTCGAAGGCAACGGGCACGTGTCCGAGCGGGCTGTAGTGCTGGCTCGTCAGGCGCTCGACGACGTCGTCACGCTCGAGCTGGAGCAGGGCGCCGAGCCGGTCGAGGACCTTCTCGGCGGTCTCGTCGGTGGGCCGGCCGGCACCGTCGAGCAGCAGCTGCCGGTCGGCGCTGATGGTGAGCGACGGGCGGTTGCGGACCAGTTCGGTGCCGTCGTCGCCGAGCATGCGCCCACGGGGAGCATCGACGAAGACGGTGCGCAGCCGGTTGGTGTCGGCGAGTTCGGCGAAGCGGTCGCCGGCGAGCACCTGCAGGAACCACAGGCGCGAGAAGAGGGCCACGAACAACGCGAGGACCAGGACGGTCAGGAACGTCAGGCGCAGTGCGGGCGAGGTATCGGCGTTCGCCATGCCACTCACCAGGGGGTGCGAAGGGCGTGCAGGGTCTGGCTGGCCGCAGTGGCCACGACCGGCGGTTCGCCGGACGTCCTTCGCGGTGGAGGGACGGAGGCGAACGGTACCAGTGCCGCGAGCACGCGCCCGCAGCCCACCGTGTTCCCACCACCACCCGCAGTTACCCCGCCCTCCTGACGTCGCCTGCCCCCTCTCCGCAACGCTGCCCCGGGATCCGCTCGCACGCCGGAAGACCGGCGCCCCCGCCGGTCCCGGCCCCGGGTTCAGTCCAGCGTGCCGGGTCCCGACAGCGGGAAGTGGTGGGACAGGGGGCGTACGAGGGCGAGGACGGCCGGGGCGAGCAGGGTGTTGTAGAGCGCGACGGCGACGGACCCCTGGACGAGGAGCGTCGGCGTCATGCGGTCCTCACCCAGCAGCAGGGACAGCAGCCCGTACCCGGCCGTACCGAGCAGTCCGGACAGGAAGGCGACGATGAGGGGCGCCGTGAGCGACTCGAGGGCGAGATAGGGCCGGGCGAGGCCGACGGCGAGACCGACGACGGTGAACACCAGTGCGGCGAGCCCGACCGGCGACTGGCTGACGAGCAGATCGGTGAGCAGGCCGGCGGCGAAGCCCACCCGCAGGCCGGACAGGGGGCCGTCACGCAGGGCGACGGCGACGGTGACCAGCAGCAGCAGGTCGGGCCGGAAGCCGCCGATCGTGACGAGCGGGAACAGGGCGGTCTGCAGCAGGGCGCCGGTCACGAGCAGCAGCCCGACGGCCAGCACGCGCACGATCACGGCTCGCCCCCGTCGTCCGGCTCGGCGGCGCCACCGTCGGCTGCCTCGCCGTCGGCTGCCTCGTCGCCCGCTGCCTCCTCGTCCTGGTCGACGATGGCCGGACCGGGCGGCGGGATGAACTCGGGATCGGGTGCGTCCTCGAAGGGGGCCAGCTCCGCCACGGGTTCGCTGGTCACCACCAGCACGTGGTGGATCCGGGTGAAGTCGACGAACGGCTGCACCTGGACGTCGAGGACCAGACCGGCGGACACGTCACCGACGGTGGCGACCGAGCCGATCGGGATGCCACCGGGGAAGGCCCCCGACTGGTAGGCGGAGGTGACGATCTCGTCACCGACCTCGATCTCGGCCTCCGGGTCGAACGGCTGGAACAGCATCGGGTCGCCGCCCCGGCCGACGACGGTGCCCGTCTCGCCGTTGGCCGCGTGCCTGGCGGGAGCGCCGAAGTTGGGGTCGATGGCCAACAGCACCCGCGCCGCGTTCGGTTCGACCTGGATGACCCGTCCGACCAGCCCGTCGCCGTTGACGACCGGCATGTCGCGTCGGAGCCCGTCCGCACTGCCGACGTCGATGACCACCGTCCACTCGAAACCGGTGGGCCCGAGGGCGACCACGCGCGCGGCGACGGCGTCCACCCCGGTGTCGTCGCGGAGATCGAGCAGTTCCCGCAGTTCCGCGTTCTCGCGCTGGATGTCGATCACGGAGCGCTGCCGGCCCCGCAGCGCGGCGACCTCGTCGCGCAGGCGCTGGTTCTCCGCGCGGGTCCGGAACACGTCGCGCACGCCGCCGAACGCGTCACCGATGGGCCGCACGACCGTCAGCAGCCCGTCCTGCACGGGCCGGAAGACGGTCGTGATGCCGCCTCGGAGACGGTCGAGCGGGCCGTCGCCCTCGGAACGGAAGTCGATCGTGACCAGCACCAGCGACAGCAGGACGAGAGCGACGAGCAGCACGCGCGCGCGTCGACGCTGGAACACCGCCGGTGGTCAGTGACGCGAGGAGGAGATCAGCACCTTCTTGAGGGCTTCGAACTCCTCGAGGCACTTGCCCGAGCCGATCGCGACCGACGACAGCGGGTTCTCGGTGATGTGGATCGGCATGCCCGTCTCGTGCTTGAGCCGCTCGTCGAGGCCGCGCAGCAGGCCGCCGCCGCCGGTCAGCACGATGCCCTTGTCCATGATGTCGGCGGCGAGCTCCGGCGGCGTCTTGTCGAGGGTGTTCTTGACCGCGTCGATGACCGCGTTGACCGGCTCCTCGATGGCCTTGCGGATCTCGTCGGCGCTGACGATGATCGTCTTGGGCAGCCCGGAGACCAGGTCACGACCGCGGATCTCGGCATGGGGCTCGTCGGCCAGCGGGAACGCCGAGCCGATCGCCATCTTGATCTCCTCGGCGGTGCGCTCGCCGAGCATCAGCGAGTACTCCTTCTTGATGTAGGAGATGATCGAGTCGTCGAGTTCGTCACCCCCGATGCGGATCGACTGGCTGGTGACGATGCCACCGAGCGAGATGACGGCGACCTCCGTGGTGCCGCCACCGATGTCGACCACCATGTTGCCGGCCGGCTCGTGGACCGGCAGACCGGAGCCGATGGCCGCGGCCATGGGCTCCTCGATGATGTAGGCCGCGCGGGCGCCGGCCTGGATCGTGGCGTCCTCGACGGCGCGCTGTTCGACCCCGGTGATGCCGGAGGGGACGCAGACGACGACGCGCGGCTTGGCCAGGAACCGGCGCTTGTGCACGGCCTGGATGAAGTAGCGCAGCATCTTCTCGGTCACGTCGAAGTCGGCGATGACACCGTCCCTGAGCGGCCGGATCGCCATGATGTGGCCCGGGGTACGGCCGATCATGCGCTTGGCCTCGGCGCCGACCGCGAGGATCGCGCCGTTCTTGGTGTTGATGGCCACGACCGACGGCTCGTTGAGGACGATGCCGCGCCCGCGCACGTAGACGAGCGTGTTCGCGGTGCCGAGGTCCACGGCCATGTCGCGGCCGAGGAACTGGAAGGTGTTGCCGAGATTCGCAGCCACGGGACGACCTGCCGGGCTCGGGGAAAGGAGGAAACGCGACCCCCGCTGACGCCGTCGAGGGGCTGGAGGCGAGTGCCGCACCGGGTGGGGCGTCCGACGCGAACGCGTCCCCCCACGGGCCGCGGCGATGCTAACACTTGGGCCCCGGACCCGCGTCCGAGGGTGGCCGTCCCGACACGATGCGGCGGACCCCTCGAGTCGTCGGTCGGCTCGCTCACCACACCCCACGCCGGGCGAGGCTGACCCAGTGGCGGCCCCCCACCACGAGGTGGTCGAGCAGCTCCACGCCGATCAGCTCCCCGGCCCGCGCCAGGCGGCGGGTGACCGCCTCGTCGTCGCCGGAGGGGGTGGCATCACCCGAGGGATGGTTGTGCGCGAGCACGAGCGCCGAGGCGTTGACGAGCAGGGCCTCGCGGAACACCTCGCGGGGGGCCATGAACGTGTGGTCGATGGAGCCGATGCTGACCGTCGCGATCCGCAACAGGCGGTGCTTGGTGTCGAGGAACGCGGCGACACAGCGCTCGCGGTCGCGCCGGGCGAGCTCGGGGACGAGCAGGTCGGCGGCGACCTCCGGACGGTCGACGACCGTCCGCTCGGGTCCACCGGGGACGTAGGTCGTCGGATCGCATGCCCGGCATGCGGGGAGCAGGGCGACCTGGCCACCGGGCGTACCCGCGCTCCAGGTCCCGGCCGCGATCACCGCGGCGGTGCCCGTGGTACCGGTGACGCCCATGCCCGCTCCCTCGTGGTCGAGGGCGTCAGTCTGCCGGAGGTCCACGGCGCCCGCCCGTCCGGCCGCTCGCGGGCTGGGGACAACCACGCGTACGGCGGCACGCGCCGCTGGCCGGCGGACGACGCGGGGGCGCGTCGGGCGCGCCCCCGCGGTCACCGGTCAGAAACGATCCGGGAAGAAGATGCCCAGTTCGCGCTCCGCGCTCTCGGGGCTGTCCGAGCCGTGCACGATGTTCTCACCGATCTCGGTGGCGAAGTCGCCGCGGATGCTGCCGGGGGTCGCGTCGAGCGGGTTGGTCGCGCCCATCAGGGTGCGCATGCCGGCGATGGCACCCTCACCGGAGACGCACAGGGCGACCAGCGGTCCGGAGGTGATGAATGCCACGAGTTCGCCGAAGAACGGACGCTCACGGTGCTCGGCGTAGTGCTCCTCGGCCTTCTCCCGCTCGAGGGTGCGCAGTTCGAGCGCCTCGAGCCGGAAGCCCTTGCGCTCGATACGGGCGATCACCTCGCCGACCAGCCCGCGCTGGACGCCGTCGGGCTTGACGAGGATGAGGGTGCGTTCGGTGGCCACTTCGGGCTCCTTGGGGGTGGGATCGCGCGGCAGGTTGCCCGTCCGCGCCGGAGGGGACAAGTCGGGAGGCGAACGGCTACTGCTCTTCCTCGATCAGACGGTCGAGTGCCTCCTGCAGGGCGTCGTCGTCGGCGAGCAGTGCCGAGAGTTCCTCGGCCTCCTCGGCGAGGTCGCCCACGGGCCCCTCGTCGAGGTCCTCGGGTTCGAGCACGACGGTGTCGTCGGTGTCCTCGACCGGCAGGTACCGGCCACGCGCGGCACCGACGGTGTGCAGCGAGCCGGCGACCAGGATGCCGTCGCCGTCACCGGCGACCGCCTCGGCCGACGCGAGGGCGGCGGCGAGGTCGTCGGCCACCTCGACGGCGGTGCCGGTGCCCTGCCAGACCGCCACGGCCGCGTCGTGCATCCGCTCGAGGCTGGCTGCGCGAGGCTCGTCGAGGGCGGTCACCACGACGTGGGAGGCGACGTCACGGAACGCGCCCAGGATGCCGGCGACGTCCTTGTCGTCGAGGCAGGCGGCGACGAGCACGAGTTCGCGGAACCCGAACGACTCGTCGAGCGCGGCCGCCGAGGCCCGTGCACCGTGCGGGTTGTGCGCACCGTCGAGCACGATGGTGGGCTCGCGGTGCACGAGTTCGAGCCGCCCCGGGACCACGACCGCGCCGAGCCCGTGCCGCACCACCTCGTCGTCCATGGCCGCGAAGCTCACGCCGGTGAAGGCGGCGAAGGCCGCGAGTGCCAGTGCGGCGTTGTCGGCCTGGTGCTGGCCGAACAACGGCAGCAGGATCTCATCGATCACGCGGTCACCGACCCGCAGCGTCAACAGTTGGCCGCCGACGGCGACGCGCCGGTCGAGCACCGCGAAGTCCTCGTCGGCACGCCACAGGGTGGCACCGGCCTCGGCGACGGCAGCCTCGATCACCGCATCGACCTCCGGCTGCTGCGCCGCGGTGACGACCATCGCCCCGGGCTTGACGATGCCCACCTTCTCGGACGCGACCTCGGCCGGGGTACCGCCCAGCTGCGGATGGTCGAGATCGATGGTGTTGAGCACCGCCACCTCGCCGCGCACGAGGTTGGTGGCGTCCCAGCGCCCGCCCATGCCGACCTCGAAGACGCCGACGTCGACGGGGAGGTCGGCGAACCACCAGTAGGCCATCGCCGTGAGCTGCTCGAAGAACGTGACCCGGTCGGCGTCGGGACCGGTCGCCGCCTGCGCCGCCTGGTCGAGCAGCTCGGTGAGCACGGCGACCTCGTCGTGCACCGCAGCGAAGCGGGCCTCGGAGATGGGCCGGCCGGCGACCGAGAGCCGCTCGCGGACCGTCTGCAGGTGCGGAGAGGTGTAGGTGCCGGCCGACAGGCCCGCCGCGGAGCACAGCGCACCGACCATGCGCACCACCGAGCCCTTGCCGTTGGTGCCGGTCACGTGGACCGACGGGTAGGCCGTCTGGGGGTCACCCAGCAGCTGCGCGAGCCGCGTGATCCGCGACAGGTCCGGCACCATGCGGCCGGGACCGCGCGCGTCCAGCGCGTCGAGCGCACGGGCGAAGTCGGGGTCGGTCGGCGTCACGGATGGCCTCGGCAGGTCGACGGGTGCACTGCGCGCGAGGCTAGTGCCCGGCCCGCGATCCCGAGGTCGCCGGCGGCCCGCCCGTCAGGCCCTGGCAGCCAGCCGCGCCTGTCGGGCCGCGCGCTTCTCCTCCTGCCGGGTCGCCATCGCGTCGAGGCCGTCGAGGAACTCCGCGAGGCGCTCGCGCGCCTGTTCGGCGGCCGCGTCGAGCCCCTCGAGCTCGAACACCCTCCAGTGGCGCAGCAGGGGCCAGATGACCTCGTCGTGGTGGACCCGCAGGTCGTAGATCCCGGCGTTGGCGATCTGCACCGCCTTGCGCTGGAACTCGCGCATGCCGTTGCCCGGCATCTCGAAGCCCACCACCTCGTCGGTGATGGCCTCCACGGCCGCCGACGGGTCGACGTGCATCGAGGCCGCCAGCAGGTTGCGGTAGAAGACCATGTGCAGGTTCTCGTCCTTCGAGATCCGCGCCATGATGCGGTCGGCGACCGGGTCGTCGCTGTAGCGGCCCGTGTTGCGGTGGCTGATGCGGGTCGCGAGCTCCTGGAACGACACGTAGGCCATGCCGCGCAGCGTGTCCTTGCCGTCGCGGTCGTAGCCGGTCATCACCTGCTGCATGCGGTTGCGTTCCAGCTGGTAGGGATCGATGGCGCGGGTGACGACGAGGTAGTCACGCAGCACGATCGAGTGCCGCCCCTCCTCGGCGGTCCAGCGGTGGATCCAGTTGATCCAGGCCCCGTCACCGCTGGCGAACATGTCGTGGATCTCGCGGTGGTACGAGGGCAGGTTGTCCTCGGTGAGCAGGTTCACCTCGAACGCGATCTGGGCCACGCCGGTGAGCCGCGACTGGTCGGGCGTCCACGGGTCCTTGTCGAAGTCGCGTCCCACCGAGTACGGGATGTAGTCGTGCGGGAACCACTCGTCGGCGAGCTCCTCGTGCCGGCGCAGCTCCTGCTCGGCGACGGGCTCGAGCTCGACGAGCAGCTCAGGGTCGGACAGGCGGGTGGCGGACATCGGCACTCCGGGCGAGGACGGAAACGAGCTACCCGACCGTAACCTACGTTGACGTAGGCATCAACCGTCGGTCGTCGCTGGTGACCGGCGCAGCACCCCGCCGCGACGGTCCTTCGCGCACCCGACGGAGACCGCCCCCCGTCGGGTCGGGCGCGCGGCCGGCTCCTGCCTTGCCCGTCAGAGGTCCGACAGCGCGTCGACGCGTTCGCGGAGCTGGCCGATCTGGTCGTGCAGTTCCTCGCGGCGGGCGCGTTCGCGGTCGACGACCTCGGTGGGAGCCCGCTCGACGAACGAGGCGTTGCCGAGCTTGTTCTCGACGCGTTGCAGGTCGCCCTCGGCCTTGGCCAGTTCCTTGGTGAGCCGGCCGAGCTCGGCCTCGACGTCGATCAGACCGGCGAGCTCGACCTGCGCGCTGCCACCGCCGAACACGATCGTCGAGGTGCCGGGCCGCTCGTCGATCTCGCCCACGAACGTGAGCCCGGACAGCCCCGCGAGGGAGCCGATCAGCGCCTGCTGTTCCTCCAGCAACGTCCGGTGCTCGCTGGCCAGCGTGAGCTCGAACCGCGCGGAGGGGGCGATGCCGTTCTGCGAGCGGAACCGACGCACCTCGGTGACCAGGTCGCGCAGGACGCCGAAGTCGGCCCGGGCGGACGCGTCGTGGTCGTCGGACCGGCCCTGCGGCCAGGCGGCGACCATCAGCGAGTCGCGGCCACCGCTCGCACCGGTGAGCGTGCGCCACAGCTCCTCGGTGACGAACGGGGTGAGCGGGTGCAGCAGCCGCAGCAGGTCGTCGAGCACCCGGGCGAGGACGGCCTGCACGGTGGCACGGGCCTCGGGGTCGTCGCCGTACACCCGTGGCTTGACCGCCTCGAGGTACCAGTCGGCGAGCTCGTCCCAGGCGAAGTGGTACAGCGCACCGGCGATGCGGGCCCAGTCCCAGGTCTCGTAGGCGTCCTCGACGTCACGGCGGGCCTGCTCGAGCGCGGAGAGGATCCAGCGGTCCTCGAGCAGCAGCCGGTCGGCCGGCGGGAGGTCACCGGGGCGGGTGTCGTCGAGCACGCGCAGCGCGAACCCGACGATGTTCCACAACTTGTTGGTGAAACGCTTGGCGCCCTCGACCCATTCAGGGGCGAGCGGCACGTCCGTGCCCGGCGAGCAGTGCTGGAACAGCGCGAACCGCAGGGCGTCGGCGCCGTAGGCGTCGATGAACTCGAGCGGGTCGATGACGTTGCCGAAGCTCTTCGACATCTTCTTGCCGTACTGGTCCCGGACCATGCCGTGGTTGTAGATGACCCGGAACGGCACGTCGTCGAGGAACCACAGCCCCATCATCAGCATCCGGGAGACCCAGAAGGTGTTGATGTCGTAGCCGGTCTCGAGGACGGCCGTCGGGTACCAGGTCCGCAGTTCGGCGGTGTCGCTGTCGGGGCCCTCCCAGCCGAACACGGTGAAGGGCCACAGCGCGGACGAGAACCAGGTGTCGAGGACGTCGGGGTCCTGCCCGAGCGCCCCCGCGCCGCATTCGGCACAGCTCGTGGGGTCCTGCTGCGCGACGGTGATGTGCCCGTCGGGGCAGTACCAGGCCGGGATGCGGTGCCCCCACCAGATCTGGCGCGAGATGGTCCAGTCGTGCAGGTTGTCGAGCCAGTCGAGGAAGCGCTTGGTGAACCTCTCGGGGACGAGCACGGTCCGGCCGTCGCGCACGGCGGCGGCGGCCTTGTCGGCGAGCGGACGGACCTCGACGAACCACTGGTCGGACAGACGCGGTTCGACGACCGTGCCACAGCGCGAGCAGTGGCCGACGGCGTGCTCGTGCTCGTCGACGGCGAGCAGCAGGCCCAGCGCGTCGAGCTCCTCCTTGACGCGCGTGCGGGCCTCGAAGCGGTCGAGGCCGGCGAAGGGTGCGCCCACGACGTCGGTCAGCGTCGCGTCGTCGGCCATGATGTCGAGGATCTCGAGGTCGTGGCGCAGCGCGATGGCATGGTCGTTGGGGTCGTGGGCAGGCGTGATCTTGACGGCGCCGGAGCCGAACTCGGGATCGACGTAGTCGTCGGCGACGATCGGGAAGGTGCGGTCCTGGAACGGGTGGCGGACGTGCCGGCCGACGAGGTCGGTGTAGCGCTCGTCGTCGGGGTGCACGGCGATCGCGGTGTCCCCGAGCATCGTCTCGGCCCGGGTCGTGGCGACCTCGATGCCCTGGTCGGGGTCGTCGGCGAACGGGTAGCGGAACCGGGCGAGTTCACCGACGGCGTCGTCGTGCTCGACCTCGATGTCGGACAGGGCGGTGTTACAGCGTGGGCACCAGTTGATCAGGCGGTTGCCGCGGTAGATCAGTCCCTGGTCGTAGAGGCTCGTGAACACGGCGCGGACGGCGCGGGAGCGGGGCTCGTCGAAGGTGAAGGCCTCGCGGTCCCAGTCGAGCGACGAGCCGAGCTTGCGCAGCTGCTGCAGGATCATCCCGCCGGACTGGTCGCGCCAGGTCCAGACGCGCTCGACGAACGCCTCGCGTCCGAGGTCGTGACGGGTGAGCCCGTCGGCCGCGAGCTGCTTCTCGACCACGTTCTGCGTGGCGATGCCGGCGTGGTCCATGCCCGGGACCCAGACCGCGTTCCTGCCCTGCATCCGCGCCCGGCGGACCATCGCGTCCTCGATCGCGTTGGTCAGCGCGTGGCCGATGTGCAGCGCGCCGGTGACGTTCGGCGGCGGGATGACGATCGAGAACGGCTCCCCGTCGGCGTCCGGGTCGGCGGAGAACAGGCCGGCCTGCAACCAGTCCTCGTAGAGGTCGGCCTCCACGGCCGCCGGGTCGTAGGCCTTGGACAACTCGCTCACGGCGTCGGTCGCTTTCGGTCACTCGGGCGTCGGCGGGTGCACCCACAGGGCACCGTCGGCCGAGCGTAGCGACGACGGCCGCGGCTCCCGAGCGCGGCCGGACGTGCGCGCGCCGTCGGCGCCGTCACGCGGCCAGCAGTCGACGGCCGGCGGAGGGCAGCGCCGACCACCAGTGGCCGAAGCGGGCGTAGGCACGCGGGTCGCGCCCGGCGAACAGCGTCGCGAGCGAGCGCGCCTCACCGGCCAGCTCCTTCCAGTCGGGCGCGGGGATCGGCGCCAGTGGGGTGACCTCGATGCCGTCCTCGACCGGCCGCCAGACGCCGCTGACCCGGCCGTCGACGAGCACCGTGGGCAGCACGTCGCCGTTGCGGCGGATGACCAGGGGGCGCAGCTCGGTCGGCAGCACCCGGCGGCGGTCGGCGTGGGCGAGCAGCACGCTGTCCCACATCGCCAGCAGGCGCGGTGGTGCCGGTACGTCCTCGTCGGGCAGCAGCCCGTCGGCGACGTCGTGGAGCACCTCACCCTCGGGGCCCTCGTGGACCACCAGCTCGGCAGCGAGCGCCGCGATCGCCGCACGGACGTCGGTCCGCCTGCGCAGGGTGAACTGGGCCACGTCGGCGACGCTGGCCGGCCCGAAGCCGGCGAGGTGACGACGCACGAGGTGCTGCAGCGCGACGTCGGCGGGCGGTCGCGGCGCCGACGTCGGTGCGGCGACGAACCGTGGGCGACGACCGAACGACCACGGATCGTCCGTGGGCGCGTGCACCAGCGGTGCGAAGGCGCGCAGCGCCCACCACAGACCCGGACCGGGCGCGGTGTCGACCAGCTCGGCCAGGTGCGCCTCGCACGCGGCCCGGTCCCGTGGTTCGGCGGCGAACGCGACCAGGGCGGGCACCAGCGCGTCGGCGTCGGCGGCGGTCAGTCCACCGCCGGTGAACCGGCGGTCGCCGAGCCGGGTCGCACGCAGCGTCGGCAGCATCGCCTGGTGCAGCACCGGGTACTCCCGGGCGTCGACCGCGTGCAGGGTGATCCGCATCAGCGACGCCTTGACCAGCGCGGACCGGGCGAAGGCGTCGTCGAGGTCGGCCGGGTCGAAGTCGGCGAGGCGGTTCCACAGGGCGACATAGGGCGACACCGGCTCCTGGGCCTGCAGCGCGACGACCCCCGAGGGCGTCGACCACGTCGAGCGGCGCACGTGCCAGCAACAGCTGCCGGGCCAGCGTCGCCCGGTTCAGCCGACGCGCGGACAGCTTCATCCGCTGGCGTCGGCACCCGGACCGGCAGCCTCGGGGACGACCTCGGCCGGGTCGGTGTTGGCGCCGCAGACCAGCAACCCCACCCGCTCCCCCGGTGCCGGTCGGTAGCGCCCGGAGGTCAGCGCGGCCAGCGCGGTCGCGCCACCGGGTTCCGCCACGAGTCGGGCGGCGGCCCACAGGCGGCGCTGCGCGGCGGCGACCTCCTTGTCGGTCACCAGCAGGGCGTCGTCGATCCAACGCTGTGCCGCCCAGGCGTGGTCCCCGAGCCGTCGGGCACCGAGCGCCGAGGCGGCGAGCCCACCGACCTCGACGTCGACCGGGCCGCCCGCCCGCCGCGCGGCGTGCATCGCCGGCGTGCCCGCGGTCTCCACGCCGACGAGTCGGACGTCGTCGCCGACCCAGGCCGCGGCACCCGCGATCAGCCCGCCGCCACCAACGGCCACGAGCAGCGTGTCGAGATCGCCGACGTCCTCGAGCAGCTCGGCGGTGGCGGTGCCCTGACCGGCGACGACCTCGGCCTGGTCGTAGGCGTGGGCACGCAGGGCCCCGGTGGCGGCGACGTGCGCGTCGGCGGCCGCGAGCGCGTCGGCGTAGTAGCCCGGCACCACGTGGACGTCGGCACCGAGCTCGGCCAGGGGGCGCAGCTTCGCCGGCGGGGAGGTGTCGGGGACGAAGACGGCGGCGGGATGTCCCAGCCGGCGCGCCGCCCAGGCGACGGCCAGGCCGAAGTTCCCGCCCGACGCCGCGACGACGCCGGCCGGCGGCACCTCGACGCCGGTCAGCAGCGAGGCCGCGCCACGGACCTTGAACGAGCCGGTCGGTTGCAGCAGGTCCAGCTTCGCCGCGACCGGACCCGGCAGTCCGAGCGCGTCGGGTTCGAGGACCAGCACCGGCGTGCGGCGCACCGCCCCGGCGACACGGCGCGCGGCGGCCTCGACGTCGGGGCGGGTGACGGGATCCATGCCGGCGACGCTACCCGAGCAGCTCCGGCACCGGTGCCGGAGCACGGCAGCGCGCCTCGTTGCCGTGTCCGACCACCGACCGTGAAGCAGCAGGTACGCGGTCGGGTCAGGAGGCGGGGACGACCGGGGCGAGTTCGGCGGGTACCCGTTGGGTCAGCAGCGCCGGGACGTCCCTGGCGGGCACCGGACGCCCCAGGCCGAACCCCTGGGCGTGCGCACAGCCGAGCGCGGCGACGGCCTGCAGGTCGGCGTCCGACTCGACCCCCTCGGCCACCACGTCGAGGTCGAGCGCGTCCGCGAGCCCGACGATCGCGCGTACGAACGGCAGCCGCGACGGATCGTCGCCGAGTCCGAGGACGAAGCTGCGGTCGATCTTGAGCTGTTGGACCGGGAGCCGCTGCAACGTCGCCAGCGACGAGTAGCCGGTGCCGAAGTCGTCGATCGACAGGGTGACGCCGAGCTCGCGCAACCGGTGCAACGTGGCGCCGGCCCGGTCGCCCTCGCGCACCAGCAGGCTCTCGGTGACCTCCAGGTACAACCGGTCCGCCGGCACGCCGGCATCCCCCAGCATGGCCGCGACCTCGTCGACCAGGGTCGGGTCCTGGAGTTGACGCACCGACAGGTTCACCGCCACGTGCAGCTCGTCGGCGGCCGGCCCGAGCTCGGTGCGCCAGGCGGCGAGCTGGGACACGGCCTCGCGCAGTACCCAGTGCCCGATGGCCCCGATCGTGCCGGTGCGTTCGGCGACCGCGACGAATCGGTCGGGACCAAGGAGCCCGAGCGTCGGATGGTTCCAGCGCACGAGGACCTCGAGACCGTCGGGTGTCGACGCCCCGACCGGCCAGATCGGCTGGAAGCGCAGCACCAACTCGTCGCGCTCGACGGCGCCCTGCAGCTCCGCTCCCAGCGTCACGGCACGGTCGGCGTCGGCGCGCATGTGGCCGGTGTAGTGCACCACCTTGCCCGAGCCGGTCACCTTGGCCGCGAACATGGCCAGGTCGGCGTCGGCGATCAGCCGGTCGGCGTCGAGGTCACCGGGATCGGACAGTCGCACGCCGATGCTCGCCGACACCAGCAGTTGCTGCCCTCGGAGCTCGAGCGGTCGCACCAGCGCGGTCGCCAACCGGTCGCCGAGCGCCGCGGCGCCCGCCTGGTCGACGATCCCCGCCGCGACCACGACGAACTCGTCACCTCCCACGCGGGCGACCGTGTCCTGCTCCTTGACCGAACTCCGCAGCCGCCGGGCGACCGCGAGCAGCAGTTCGTCCCCGGCAGCGTGCCCCAGGACGTCGTTGACGGGTTTGAACCGGTCGAGGTCGACGAAGGCGACCGCGACCCGATGGCCCGTCTGGGTGGCGCCGCACAGCGCCTGCTCGAGCCGGTCCTTGAGCAGCGAGCGGTTGGCCAGACCCGTCAGGTCGTCGTGCAGCGCCAGGTGCTCGAGCTGCCGCTGCTGGGCCAACCGGTTACTGATGTCCCAGTGGCTGACCACCGCGCCGGTGTGGTGCCCGCGTTCGTGCACGGGCCGGACGTGCAGCTCCGCCGGGAAGACGCCGCCGCCCGGACGACGCAGCTCGACGTGGTCGAGGTGGTGCTCACCGCCTGACAGCGTCAGCCGGCACGGCAGGCAGTCACCGGCCGGCAGGTGCAACAGCTCGTGGACGTGCCGACCGACGAGCTCGTCCGCGGGAACGTCGAGCAGCTCGGTGAGCGCCTGGTTGACGAACAGCACCCGTCCGGCCCGGTCGACGCCGTAGATCGGCCGGGGCGCGGCGGCCAGGACGTCCTCGGCCCGGAAGCGTTCACGCTCGCTCGCGCGCCAGGCGGCGAGGCTCGCCAGGCTCGCCAGGACGACGAACCCGCCGTGGATCAGCGCCCACAGGGCGGGGCGCGCGATCGCGGCCTCGTGGACGAACACGCGCTGCGGTGCCAGCTGCCCCACCACCCCGTGGTGGAGCACCACCCAACCGATGCACAGCAGGTACGGCAACCAGCGCTGGTAGAGGGTCACCAGCGCGACGACGGCGAAGAAGTGGAAGTGGCTCTCGGTCAGGCCCCCGGTGACGTGCACCAGCAGAGCGCTGCAACCCACCAGCGCGGTCGTTGCCAGTCCCGTCCGCCAGGGACGCGACAGCCGGCGCGAGCTCGCCGCCAGGGCGACACCGCCCAACACGGTGAGCTCCGTTACCAGGTGGCCGAGGGACTCCCCCCACCACCAGCCGACGAGGAACAGCACCGGCAGGTGCACCGCCAGTACCCGCAGCACCACGCGGTGACGCGCGTCGAAGGCACGCTCGGACGCGACGACCCCAACGGGCACGGACGACCGCAGCCGCCCCCACCACGCGGTCACCGCCGGACCTCGTCGTCGACCCCTCGGGACGCCCGACCGACCGAGAAACGCCCCGCCGGGCCGTCGGCGGGGCGTCGTCGTGCATCCGGGTCGCTCACGCGGACCGTTCCTGCGGTTCCTCGAGCTTGCGCAGCTTGCTGTGCGGGACCAGGGTCGGGTTGACCTTCTCGCGCACGGTGTCCGCGGTGATGACGCAGCGTCCGACGTCCTGACGCGAGGGCAGCTCGTACATGGTGCTGAGCAGCACCTCCTCGAGGATCGCCCGCAGCCCCCGGGCGCCGGTCTGGCGCAGGACGGCGAGGTCGGCGATCGCCACGAGCGCGTCGGCGTCGAACTCGAGCTCCACACCGTCGTACTCGAAGAACTTCGCGTACTGCTTGGTCAGGGCGTTGCGCGGCCCGGTCAGGATGTCCACCAGCGCGTCGCGCTCGAGGGGCTCCACGGAGCTGACGATGGGCAGTCGGCCGATGAACTCCGGGATCAGGCCGTAGCGCACCAGGTCCTCGGGCAGCACGTTGCGCAGCAGCTGGGCGAGGTCGTCACCCCGGGCGGCCGCCACGTCGGCGCCGAACCCGACCCCGCGCCGGCCCTGGCGCTGCTCGACGACCTGCTCGAGTCCGGCGAACGCACCACCACAGATGAACAGGATGTTGCCCGTGTCGATCTGGATGAATTCCTGGTGGGGGTGCTTGCGTCCGCCCTGTGGCGGCACGGAGGCGACCGTCCCCTCGAGGATCTTGAGCAGCGCCTGCTGGACCCCTTCACCCGAGACGTCCCGCGTGATCGACGGGTTGTCCGACTTCCGGGCGATCTTGTCGACCTCGTCGATGTAGATGATCCCGGTCTCGGCCTTCTTGACGTCGAAGTCGGCCGCCTGGATCAGCTTGAGCAGGATGTTCTCGACGTCCTCGCCGACGTAGCCGGCCTCGGTCAGCGCCGTGGCGTCGGCGATCGCGAACGGGACGTTGAGCAGCTTGGCGAGCGTCTGCGCGAGCAGGGTCTTTCCCGACCCGGTCGGCCCGAGCAGCAGGATGTTCGACTTCTGCAGCTCGACGTCCTCGCCCGAGACGTTCGCGCCCACCTGGATGCGCTTGTAGTGGTTGTAGACCGCGACCGCGAGGGTCTTCTTCGCCGCGTCCTGGCCCACGACGTACTCGTTGAGGAACGAGTAGATCTCCTTGGGCTTGGGCAGCTCGTCGAGTTGGAGGTCGGCCGGCTCGGCGAGCTCCTCCTCGATGATCTCGTTGCACAGGTCGATGCACTCGTCGCAGATGTACACGCCGGGGCCGGCGATGAGCTTCTTGACCTGTTTCTGCGACTTGCCGCAGAACGAGCACTTCAGCAGGGCGTCGCCCTCACCGAACTTCGCCATCGCGGCCCTCCACGTTGCGTCGCCTGCCCATCGGACACGAGCTGCCACCGAACCCGGGCGGTCCCCCGACCGCTCCGGTGGCTCGCGGCGATGGTAACGACCGTCGCCGCCGTGCGCTGCCAAGCGGCGGCAGGCCGGGCCTGGCTCAGCGGACCGCGCGCTCCTGCGCCTTGCGGCTGGCGATGATCTCGTCGACGATCCCGTAGTCCTTGGCCATCTCGGCGTCGAGGATGAAGTCGCGGTCGGTGTCCTTGTCGATCTCCTCGGGCGTCTTGTGGGTCTTCTCCGCGAGGATCTCGTTGAGCAGGTCACGCATGCGCAGGATCTCGCGCGCCTGGATCTCGATGTCGACCGACTGGCCCTCGGCGCCACCGGAGGGCTGGTGCAGCAGGATGCGCGAGTGCGGGAGGGCGAAGCGCTTGCCGGGGGTGCCGGCAGCGAGCAGCACCGCGGCGGCCGAGGCCGCCTGCCCCATGCAGATCGTCTGCACGTCCGGCTTGATGTACTCCATCGTGTCGTAGATGGCGAACAGCGCCGTGATCGACCCGCCCGGCGAGTTGATGTAGAGCGCGATGTCCTTGTCCGGGTCCTCGGACTCGAGGTGCAGCAGCTGCGCCATGATGACGTTGGCGATCTCGTCGTTGACCGGCGTGCCGAGGAAGATGATCCGCTGCTGCAGCAGGCGCGAGTAGATGTCGAACGCGCGCTCGCCGCGGTTGGTCTGCTCGATGACGGTCGGGACCAGGTAGTTGGTCGGCGACGGCGTCGAATGGATGAAGTCCACCGCGGTTCCTCTCGGGCATGCATGACGGCTGGTCGCCGACTGTACCCGTGGCTCGGAGCGCGACCGGAGGGTTGCGTCGCGCCGCCTCATGCTGACCGATCGGTGGCGACGACCGTGGCTGAGCCCTGGCCGATCGGCCGCGCGGGGTGGCCAGCACGCAGGGGCACCCCCTACCGTCGTCAGCCAGTGCAACGTGTTGTCGAGGAGATCCCGTGCGATTGCGCAACCTGACCGCCGCGGCCGCCGTCGCGGTCCTCGTCGCCGCCTGTGGCGGGAACGGGGACGAGACCGAGCCCGAGGCCGCCCCGGAGACCGAGTCCGGCACGACCGCCGACCCGGCCGAGGACGACGCGGTCACCGAACCCGAACTGCCCGACCCCGACGACTTCATCACCGACGGGGAGTTCCGCGGGCAGGGCGTGGTCCTGCCGATCCCCGAGGGCTGGAGCGTCGACGAGTTCTCGCTGCTGCAGGGGCTCGTCGTCGCCGTCGACGACGAGGACCCGAGCCAGCAGCTCGCCGCGCAGGCCATCGACGCCTCGGCGCTCGCCGCCGAGGAGGAGATCGACTTCGACGAGCTGCTCGAGCTCCAGCGCAACCAGTTCGGTGACCTCGCCGAGGAGGCCGAACCGGTCGTCGACGAGGAGGTCGAGCTCAGCGGAGCCGACCGGGCGCACCGCCTGCGCTTCGACGAGGTGACCATCGAGGAGCAGCCGGCCTTCTCGCTGGACCTGATCCTGGCCGACGACGGCGACGGCACGGTCGCGCTGTTCAACTACGCCGCACCCAGTGAGGCCTTCGACGAGGACATCGTCGAACTGATGCTCGCGGGCGCCGGTATCGACCCCGACAGCGACCCGCTGGGTCCCGAGCCGCTGCCCCAGCAGGGCCCGGAAGGGACCGAGGACGGGCTGACCGACGAGCCCCAGCCGGTCGAGCCCGACGAGGGCGCCGGCGACGGGGCCGAGGCGCCCGACGCTGCCGAGCAGAACGGCGACGAGCCCACCGAGGACACCGACACCGAGGGCTGAGCCTTCGGTGCGACGACGAAGCGGGCGCCCGCCTCCGAGATGGAGGCGGGCGCCCGTCGTTCACGGTGCGGCGGTGGCCGTCAGCTGCGTGCGCCGTCCGCGTCCTCGTCCGCGGCGGCCTCGGTGTCGACCTCGGCAGCGGCGGCGTCCGGAGTGTCGGCGACCTCGGCGTCGGAGCGCTCCCCCTCGGCGTCCGGAGTGTCGCCAGCCTCGGTCGCGTCGGGGTCGTCGAGCAGTCCGAGCTCGATCAGCACCTCGTCGGACGGGCCACCCTCGACCTGCGCGGACGCGACGATGGCGTCGATGGTCTTGCGACGCAGGATGTCCCCCACCAGCGCCGGCAGGCTGCCCTGCTGCTGGATGACGCGGGCGATCTCCTGGGGCGAGACCCCGTTGGACTGCGCGTGCCGGACGATCTCCTGGTCGATGTCACCCGGCTGCAGGTCGAGCTCGAGCGTGGACGACAGCGCGTCGAGGACGAGCTGGGCCTTCACCGTCTCCTCGGCCTGGGTCTGGGCGTTGGCCTCGAACTCCTCGCGCGAGGTCTCCTCCATCGCGAACAGCTGGTCGACCTCGATGCCGAAGCGCTCGGCCTGGTGTTCGAGCTGGTGGATGCGCCCCTGCTTGTCGGCCTCCACCATCGAGGGGGGCAGCGGGACGTCGACCCGGGCCAGGTAGGCCTCGAGGATGCGGCCGCGCAGCTCGTGCTGGGCCTGCTCGACCCGGCGTCGCAACAACGAGTTGCGCAGGTCGCGCTTGAGCTCGTCGAGCGTGTCGAACCCGGACGCCGTCTGGGCGAAGTCGTCGTCGAGCTCCGGCAGGGTCTTCTCCCGGACGTCCTTGACGGTCACGAAGAAGGTGGCCTGCTCACCACCGTGCTCCGGGTACTCCTCGGGCAGCGCGTCCTCGTAGGAGAACTCGTCGCCGGCGCTCTTGCCGACGAGCTCCTCGTCGAGCTTCGGCGTCACGCCCTGCGAGCCGATCTCGTACAGCGCGTCCTCGACGCGGGCCGACTCGAGCTCGCTGCCCTCGACCTCGACCCGGAGGTCGAGCGTGGCCAGGTCGCCGTCCTGCGCGGCCCGCTCCACCTCGTCGACCTCGGCGAAGCGCTCACGCAGCTGCTCGAGCTGTTCGTCGACGTCCTCGTCGTCGACGTCCCACTCGGGGAAGGTCACCGAGATGCCGTCGTGTGCCGGCGGGTCGAAGCTCGGCCGCACCTCGATGGTCGCGGTGAACGTGCAGCCCTCGGCCTCGTCGAAGGTCTCGACGTCGACCTCGGGCTGTGCGACCGCGTCGATCTCCTCGCTGCGCAGCGCCTCGACGTAGTAGTCGGACAGCGAGTTCTCCATGGCGGTCTGGGCGATCACGCCCTCGCCGAAGCGCTGCTCGAGCAGGCGGCGCGGCGCCTTGCCGGGCCGGAAGCCCGGCAGGCTGACCTGCTTGGCGAGCTCACGGGCAGCGCGGTCGAAGGCCTGCTTCACACGCTTGGGCTCGACCTCGACGGTCAGCTTGACCTTGACCGGGTCGAGGGACTCGACGGACGTCTTCACGTTGGGTGGCTTTCGTCAACTTCGGCTCGCGGGCACGGGCCTGCGGTGGGCGGCACGGGGTGCTCCCGGGCAGTGCGGTGCGCGGGTGGCTCCCGACGGCGAGGGTGGTGCGGGACGGTACGGCACTCGGCCGCGGCGCCTCGTCGGGCATGCCGGCACGCCGGCCGCCGCCGGTCGGGACCGCGATCGTTCCATCTCGGACGCGTCGTGTCCATCCGGCGCGCGGCGGCGACGTGGCGGAGCGATAGGCTCCGCGCCGCCACGGGGTGTGGCGCAGCTTGGTTAGCGCGCCTGCTTTGGGAGCAGGAGGCCGCCGGTTCGAATCCGGCCACCCCGACCGATCCGCCTCCGGCGGACACGTCCCCGCGCCGACGATCGGCCTCGCCGGCGCGCCCTTCGCTCGACGCGACCGGGGCGCAGGGACGGAGGGCACCGGGGCCTGACCGGCGTCACCGTCAGCGACGGCGCGAGGACTCCTGCTTGGTCACGTGCTTGTCGATCTGACGGAACAGGTCGTCGCGGACCTCGCCGACCGCGGTGTCGAGCCGACGCTCGGTGGAAGTCGCCACCAGCTTGGGCAGCCCGCTGATCCAGCACTCGAGCGCGACGCGCTGCTGATCGCTGTCGCGGCCCTTGACGGAGATCTCGAGCTCGACCTGCTCCGCCTCCCAGCGCTGCAGGCGCCGGTCGAGCTTGCCGGAGAGGATCTCGGTGACGCGGTCGTAGTCCTCGGGCTGGAACTCGGGGACGATGCGCAGTCGCTCCGCGATGGTCGTCATGGGCTCGCTACCTCGCTCGGTCGGACGGTCGGGATCGGACGGTGAGACGGGAGCGGCGGACCGCATCGGCGGGCGCGCACCCGTCGAGGGCGACGGTAGGCCGCGCGGCCCGGGTCGGGTGCCCGCCGATGCGGTCCGCCGACCGGGCCGGGCGACGCGTCCGGCACGTTCGCTACGCTCCGTGGGCACCTCGCGGGTGTAGCTCAATGGCTAGAGCTCCAGTCTTCCAAACTGGTGATGAGGGTTCGATTCCCTTCACCCGCTCCGAATGCGCGCCCGAGACCTGCCGTGCGGGTCCCGGGCGCGGCCGTGGGTGAAGGCCGTCGAGCTGGACGGCGCGGGCTACCGCCCGGCGGCGCCACCCGCCTAGGCTGCGCGCCGTCGCCCAGCCACCTGTGAGGGAGCGCCGTCGTGTCCAGTGTCGCGAGCAGCAGCACCGACCACCACGTCCTGAGCGACGTGATCCCCGGGACCTGGGTCCGCGACGGCCTGCTCGCGGTCGGCTTCGCGGGTGCCATCGCCGCGTCGGCGCAGATGCAGTTCGCCCTGCCGGGAACGACCGTGCCCTTCACGGCACAGACCTTCGCGGTCCTGGCCGGTGCGCTGGCGCTGGGCCGCGGACGGGCCGCCGTCGGCTCGCTGCTCTACCTCGCCCTCGGCGTCGTCGGCCTGCCGTGGTTCTCGGGCGCCGGTCCGCACACGATCGGCTACATCGTCGGCTTCGTGGCCGCGGCCGCCCTCGTGGGCACCCTGGCACGCCGCCTGGGGACCGACCGCCCGGGTCGGGTGGTGCTCGCCATGGCGGCCGGCAACCTGGTGATCTGGGCGTGTGGCGCGACCGGCCTGGCCCTGGTGCTCGGCCTGTCCCCCGTCGAGGCGATCGCCGCCGGTGTGGTGCCGTTCCTGCTCGGGGACGCGGTCAAGCTGCTGGCGGCCGCCGGCGTCCTGCCGGCGACCTGGGCCCTGGTCCGGGGTGTGCAGCGGCGCCGGTCACCGCTGCGGGCACGGCACACCGGCGCCTGAGCGCGTGCCCCGATCGCTCAGCGACGCTTGGGCATCACGATCCACAGGACCAGGTAGGCCAGTTCGCTCGCACCCGTGATCGCGAAGATCACGAACAGCAGCCGAACCAGGAACGGGCTGAACCCGTAGTGCTGCGCGATACCGCTGCACACACCGGCGATCAGTCGTCCGTCCCGGCGTCCCGGTCGGTCGAGTCGGTCACTACGGCCCATGGTGTCCTCCTGGTCCAGGTGTCGCGCACGCACGGCGTGCACGGTCGTCGGTCGCCTGTCACCCTGCCAGGCGACCGACGACGACGAACGGGGTCGGGGTGACCGAACGCAAGCCGACCGGCGTGAGCTGGGAGTCGTGGATCGAACGACAGATCCGTCAGGCGCAGGAACGCGGCGACTTCGACGGCCTGCCGGGGGCGGGGCGACCGATCGACGACCTGCACGCGCCGCGGGACGAGAACTGGTGGATCAGGAAGAAGCTCGAGCGGGAGCGGATCGCGACCCTGCCGCCCGCGCTGGCCATCCGGCACGAACGCGACGAGGCCATGCAGCGGGTCACCGAGGCACGCTCCGAGGCGCAGGCGCGCGACATCCTCGAGGCGCTCAACGCCCGCATCCGTCGCGTCAACTCGACCGTCACCTTCGGTCCGTCGACCTCGATCGGGGTCGTGGACGTCGAGACGGTGCTGCAAGCGTGGCGGCGCGGGCGCGGCCAGCCGTCGGACGCCGCACCCGAGGCCCGGATCAGCCCGCCAGCGCCTCGCTGATCGGCGTGTCGCCGCCGGCCAGGTCGAAGCGCTGTCCGATCGTGGCCGGCTCGGCGAGGCAGACCGCGATGGTGGCGGCGACGTCCTCGCGCGGGATCTCGGCCCCGGGGGACGCCTCGAGGGTGACGCGGCCCGTCCCGGGCTCGTCGGTCAGTCCGACCGGTCGGACGATCGTGTGGTCCAGGCCGCTGGCGGCCAGTGCCTCGTCGGCACGCCCCTTCGCCCGCAGGTAGACGTCGAACACCTCCTCGCCCTGGTGGTCGGCGTCGGCACCGATCGAGCTGACGATGACGTAGCGCGAGACGCCGGCGAGCCTGGCTGCCTCGATCAGCTTCACCGCACCACCGTGGTCGACGGTCTCCTTGCGCTCGGGGCCGCTGCCGGGTCCCGCCCCGGCGGCGAACACCACGGCGTCGACCTGCCCGACGGCCTCGGCCAGCGCTTCGGCGTCGGCTTCCTCGAGGTCGCACAGGACCGGCTCCGCGCCGTGCTCCCGGATCTGCTCGAACTGCTCGGTCCGGCGCACGATCGAACGGACCTCGTCGCCGTTCTGGGTGAGGATCCGGGCGAGGTGGCGGGCGATGGTGCCGTTGCCTCCGGCGATGGCGACGCGCATGCGGTTGCTCCTGGGGACGCGGGACGGACGAGGGCGGGAGGACGCGGGGATGACGAGGCGCGGCCCGTGGTCGGCGGGCACGGCCGTCGTGACGCCACGCTCCGGGGCCGGGTCCCGACCGACGCTAGCGACGGGATAGGCTGGCCGGCGTGGCGGCGACCTGGCCGCCCGACGCGACGACACCCGGGGAGCTCGGGACAGCCGGGCTGAGAGGGTGACCGCCTCCTCGTGCGTCCGCCGTGCCACCGTGCGCGACGAACGGGAGAGCGTCACCGACCCGTGGAACCTGAGCCGGGTAATGCCGGCGGAGGGAGGTGCCACGATGCTGATGGACCCAGCGGCCGACCCGGCCGACGTCGTGGTGCTCCTCGGTGGGGACCCGCTGCCCGGACACGGGCTGCCCGAGCTGCCGTCGCGGGCCTTCGTGATCGCCGCGGACTCGGGACTGCACCTGGCCCGCGACCACGGCCTGCCCGTCCACCTGCTCGTCGGTGACCTCGACTCGGTGGACGCCGCGCAACTGGCCGCGATCCGCGCCGACGGTGTGCCGGTCCAGCAGCATCCGGTGGACAAGGACCGCACGGACCTGGCGATCGCGTTGGATGTGGCGGTGGGGCTCGCCCCCGCCCGGGTGACCCTGCTGGGCGGCCACGGCGGTCGCCTCGACCACCTGCTCGGCAACGCCCTGGTCCTGGCGTCGTCGGCCTACGCCGCGATCGAGCTCACGGCACGGGTCGCCGGCGCCACCATCACGGTGGTGCGCGAGCATCGGACGCTGCACGGCACGGCTGGCGACCTCGTCAGCCTGCTCCCGGTCGCCGGCGACGCCCGTGGCATCACGACCGAGGGCCTGCGGTTCGCCCTGCGCGACGAGGACCTCGCCGCCGGGTCGACGCGTGGCATCAGCAATTCCTTCCTGTCGGATCGCGCCACCGTGCGCGTGCGTGCCGGCGTCCTGCTGGCCGTACAGCCCGGACCGACCGATCCCGAACCCGCCTGAGGAGTAGGCATGCGCACACGAGCGCGCACCCTGGCCGGCGCCACCGCGCTGGCGATGTTGGCCGCGGCCTGTCAGCAACAGGACCCGGCCGCGATCGACGATCCCGAACCGACCGAGGACGAGACCGGTGCGGACGACATGTCGCCGCCGCCCGACACCATCGAGCAGACCACGCTCGTGCTGATGACCCACGACTCGTTCGACGTCGACGAGGAGGTCCTGGCCGCGTTCACCGACGAGAGCGGCATCGGCGTGGACCTCGCGCCTGCCGGGGACGCCGGCGCGACGGTCAACCAGGCCATCCTCACCCGTGACGCGCCGCTGGGCGACGTGCTCTTCGGCGTCGACAACACCTTCCTCTCGCGGGCACTCGAGGCCGACCTGTTCGTGGCCTACGAGTCACCGGAGCTGGAGCAGGTCGACGAGCAGTTCGTCCTCGACGACGAGCACCGGGTCACGCCGGTCACCCGCGGCGACGTGTGCCTGAACTACGACCGGGCCTGGTTCGAGGAGAACGACGTCCCTCTGCCCGACGACCTCGCCGACCTGACCGACGAGGCCTACGCCGGCCGGCTGGCGGTCATGAACCCGGCCACCTCCTCCCCCGGGCTCGCCTTCCTGCTGGCCACGGTCGAACGCTTCGGCGAGGACGGCTACCTCGACTTCTGGGAGGCGCTGGTCGACAACGACGTGCTGGTCACCGACGGCTGGTCGGAGGCCTACTACGACGAGTTCAGCGCCACCGGTGAGGGCGACCGTCCACTGGTGGTCTCCTACGCGTCGAGCCCGCCGGCCGAGGTGTACTACGCCGACCCGCCGCCCGACGAGGCACCGACCGGCGTGATCGAGGCGTCCTGCTTCCGCCAGGTCGAGTTCGCCGGGATCCTGCAGGGCACCGAGCACGAGGCCGAGGCGCGTCTGCTGATCGACTTCCTGATCGGGCCGGAGTTCCAGGAGCAGCTGCCGCTGACGATGTTCGTCTTCCCGGTGCGCACCGACGCGTCGCTGCCCGAGGTGTTCGAGACCCACGCGGTGCTGCCCGACGACCCGCTGG
Organism: Egicoccus halophilus; assembly: GCF_004300825.1. Taxonomy (NCBI): domain Bacteria; kingdom Bacillati; phylum Actinomycetota; class Nitriliruptoria; order Egicoccales; family Egicoccaceae; genus Egicoccus; species Egicoccus halophilus. The sequence goes on along the minus strand of NZ_CP036250.1, from coordinate 1,343,486 downwards.
AGCTCGCCCCCGAGACGATCGGCGAGGGCCGCGACGCATGGATCGAGGCCTGGACGAGCACGGTCCTGCGGTGACCCTCCGCGAGCGCGCGGCACGGTGGCTGCCGTTCACCGTGCCGGCGCTCTTCCTCGCCGTCTTCTTCGTGCTGCCGGCGGGCACGATCGTGCTCACCGGCCTGCGGCCCGAGGGACGCCTCGATCTCGGCACGCTGCCGAGGGTCCTGTCCGATCCGGGGACCCTGCGCGTCGCGTGGTTCACCCTGTGGCAGGCCGCCGCCTCGACGGCCTTGACGCTGGTGCTGGGTCTGCCGGGCGCCTATGCCCTGACCCGCCTGCGGTTCCGGGGGCGGGCCGCCCTGCGGGCTGCCGTCATGGTGCCGTTCGTCCTGCCCACCGTGGTCGTCGGCAGTGCCTTCCTGGCACTGCTCGGCCCACGTAGTCCGGTCAACGCGGCCTCGGTCGCGCTGCTGGGCGAGGCGGCACCGACCCTCGACCTGCGCCGGACCGTGACCGCGATCCTGCTGGCCCACGTGTTCTTCAACTACGCGGTGGTGGTCCGCAGCGTCGGTGGCCTGTGGGAGCACCTCGACCCGCGGCTGGAGGACGCCGCACGAACGCTGGGCGCCTCACGCTGGCGGGTGTTCCGGGAGGTCTCCTGGCCGCTGCTGCGTCCGGCGGTCGCGTCCTCGGCGGCGATCGTGTTCCTGTTCACGTTCACCTCGTTCGGGGTCGTGCTGATCCTGGGGGGCCCCGGGCGGGCGACCATCGAGGTCGAGATCTACCGGGCGACGGTGCAGTTGCTGAACCTCCCGCTGGCGTCGGTGCTGGCGCTGCTGCAACTGGCCGCGGTGACCGCGGCGCTGGTCGCCTACGGCCGACTGCAGCGCCGCGTCACCCGCCAGCCGTTGCGCAGCGCGGGCAGCACCGCCCGACCGCCACGCACCGTCGGCGAGCGGCTGTTCCTGGCCGTCAACCTGGCCGTGATCGTGCTCCTCGTGCTCGCCCCGTTGCTCGTCCTCGTGGAACGCTCACTCGCCGTCGACGGCGGCTACGGCTTCGCGCACTACCGGGCGCTGTTCAGCGACCAGCGCAGCACCGTGCTGGCGGTCGCGCCGCTCGAGGCGATCCGCAACTCGGTCGTGTTCGGGCTGGCAGCAGCCCTCGTGGCGCTGGTGGTCGGCGGTTGTGCCGCCACGGCGGCCTCCCGACCGGGACGTGCCGGGCGCGTGCTCGACCGGGCCCTGATGCTGCCGCTGGGCACCTCGGCGGCGACCGTCGGCTTCGGCTTCCTGCTCGCGCTGGCCCGGCCGCCGCTGGACCTGCGCGGCTCGCTGCTGCTGGTCCCGGCGGCGCAGGCGCTGATCGCCACGCCGTTCGTGGTCCGCACGTTGCTCCCGGTGCTGCGCTCCATCGACCAGCGCCTGCGTGACGCGGCCGCGACCCTGGGGGCGACACCACGGCGCGTGTGGCGGGAGGTCGACCTGCCGATCGTCGGCCGGGCCGTGCTCGCCGCCGTCGGGTTCTCGTTCGCGATCGCGGTCGGCGAGTTCGGCGCCACGGTGTTCCTCGCCCGGGGGCAGACGCCCACCATGCCGGTGGCGATCTTCCGGCTGCTGGGCCGGCCGGGCGTGGCCAACTTCGGCCAGGCGATGGCGATGTCGACGATCCTGATGTTCGTGACCGCGTCGGCGGTCGCGGTCCTCGATCGGCTCCGGGTGGGCCAGGTGGGACGGTTCTAGATGCTGCGGGTGCACGACGTCCGGATCCGCTACGCCGACCGGCTGGCCGTCGACGGCGTCGACCTCACCGTCGGTGACGGCGAGGTCGTGGCCGTGCTCGGTCCGAGCGGCTGCGGCAAGTCCACGCTGCTGCGGGCCGTTGCCGGGCTCGAACCGCTGGACGACGGCACGATCGTGCTCGACGGGCACGATCTCGCCGGGCGGCGCCCGGACCAGCGTCCCGTCGGGTTGATGTTCCAGGACCACGCCCTGTTCCCCCACCGCGACGTCGGCGACAACGTCGGTTTCGGGCCACGGATGCAGGGGCTGCCGGCCGACGTCGTCACCGCGCGCACCCGCGAGGCCCTTGCCCTGGTGGAGCTCGCGGGCGCCGAGCGACGCGAGGTGACCGAACTCTCCGGCGGCGAGCAGCAACGGGTGGCGCTGGCACGCGCCGTGGCCGTCCACCCCCGACTGCTGATGCTCGACGAGCCACTCGGATCGCTGGACCGTGCCCTGCGGGACCAGCTGCTGGCGCAGTTGCCCGAGGTGTTCGGCCGCGTCGGCTGCGGCGTGCTCTACGTCACCCACGACCAGGACGAGGCGCTCACGCTGGCCGACCGGGTGGCGGTGATGCGAGCCGGACGGTTGCTGCAGGTGGCCGAGCCACCGGTGTTGTGGTCGCAGCCGGTCGACGAGTTCGTGGCCGGCTTCCTCGGGCTCGACCAGGTGGTCGACGTCCGGGTCGCCGACGGCCGGGCGGACTCGCCGTTCGGCCCGGTCCCGCTGCCGGGGGCACGCGAGGGGGCGGGACGACTGCTCGTGCTCCCCGACGCCCTCGACCTGTTGCCCGGGGGCGGCGCCGGGAGCGGCGCGCACGAGGGCCCCGGACTCGACGGGGTCGTCGTCCGGCGACGGTTCGCGGCCGACCGCACCCTGCTGGTGGTCGCGGCCGCCGGACGGACCTGGGAGGTACCGGCCCCGCGCGGCGAGCGGGCCGGCCGGCCCGGAACGCCGGTGCGCCTGCGTCTCGACCCCACGCGTGTGCACCTGTTCGCTGGTCGTGCCTCCGGCGGATGACGCCGGACGGTGCGGCTATCGTGGCCCGCACCGTCCCGACCCGGGAACACGGCCTCGAGGTCGCGGAGGACGTCGCCCGAAGGAGTTCCCGGTGCAGCAGGGCGATCGCCCCGAGCCGCGGCGTGTCGAGAGGCTCGATCTCGCCGCGATGCCCGCCGACGGCGCGTATGCCGCCGCACTGCAGCATCTCGGGCATCTGCTGATCGACGGGACGGAACTGCGCGAGGTCCTGCTCGAGGTCGTCGCCGGCATCCGTCTGGCCGTCCCCCACGTCGATGCCGTGAGCGTCACCACGCTCGACGAGGATGGCGCGTACACGACCGCCGTCAGCACCGACCCGCGGGCGCAACGGGTCGACGAGCTCGAGCACCGCGAGCACCTCGGCCCCTGCGTCGTGGCGTTCGAGACCGGCGAGCGCCAGCTCGTCACCGACGTCCGCGAGGACGAGCGGTGGCCGGCCTTCAACGCTGCCGCGGAGACCGCCGGTTTCCGCTGCGTCGCGGGACTGCCCCTGCACGCCGGCGGTGCAGTACAGGGGGCGCTGAACCTGTTCGCCGCGCAACCGCACGGGCTCGACGAGGACGACCTCGACCGATGTCGCCGGCTCGTCCCCGCCGTCGGCGCTGCGCTGGCCAACGCGCGCGCCCTGCTCGGCTCGGAACGTCTCGCACAACAGCACGAGCGGCGCCTGCAGGAGATCGCCGTCCTCCACCAGGCCGTCGGCGTCCTGATGGCGGACCGGGGTTGTGACGCCCGGACGGCCGCCTCACTGCTCGAACGGACCGCCGAGGCGACCAGCCGGACCCTGCACGACGTCGCCGAGCAGATCGTGGGCAGCCTCACCGACGGCTGAGCGCGCCCGGCGCCGAGGAGCTGGGCGGCGCCGGGGCACGCGCGGATCAGCCCGCCGCGTCACGCATGGCCTGCCGGGCGTGTTCGTCGCCCAACGCGATCGGCGCGCCGACCGCCTCGTCGGGAATGGCGAAGGCGTCCACCAGCACCGACGCGAACGGCCGCAGCTGCGTGCACAGCTCGTTGACCGCTGCCGTGACGGCCTTCGAGCGCTGCGCGTCGAAGCGTCCGTGCTCGAGGTACCAGCCGCGTTCCGCCTCGATGACGCTCAAGGCGTAGAGGTCACAGAGCCGGTCGAGCAGCGCCGCCACCTCGGTGTCCTCGCAGGCCTCGATCCGGGCCGCGAAGCTCTCGAGCACCACCCGGTCGACCGAGGCCCGCGCCGCGAGCAGGACGTGGTCCTGGACGTCGTTGAAGACGTCGAAGCCGTCGCCACCGGCGTCCACGCCGGCCTTGAGACGACGTGCCACCCCGGCGATGACGTGCTGCTCGCGCCAGGCGAAGGTCTGCAGCTGCCATGCCCGGTCGTGCAGGTCGGTGTCCTCGTCGCGGCTGACGATGCCCGTGATCGACTGCCACAGCTGTCGTGCGGCGGTGCGCTCGACGACGGTCTCCACGAGCTGGTCCGCGACCCAACGCGCCATCCCGAAGGTGTCCATCGAACCGAACTCGCTGCGGTAGTCGGTCAGCAGCCCCTTGGCGACCAACTGCAGGAGCACCGTGTTGTCACCCTCGAACGTCGTGAAGACGTCGGTGTCGGCCTTCAGTTGCGTCAGGCGGTTCTCGGACAGGTAGCCGTTGCCGCCACAGGCCTCGCGGCTGGTCTGGATCGCCTCGGTGGCGTGCCAGGTGGTGGCCGCCTTGATGCCCGCCGCGCGCGCCTCGAGCTCCTGGCGGTCGGTCATCTCCCCGGACGCCTCCTCGTCGGCGAACGAGGTGTGCAACCGTTCCAGCAGGTCCTGCTGGGCGGCGTGCAGGGCGTAGGTCTTCGCCAGCAGCGGCAGCAGGCGCCGCTGGTGCTGTCGGAAGTCGAACAGCACCGCCTCGCGCTCACCGTCGGGCGACCGGAACTGGCGGCGCACCCCGGCGTAGCGCACCGCGATGGTCAAGGCGGTCTTGGTGGCCGAGAGGGCGGAGCCCGACACGCTGGCCCGCCCCGTGACCAGGGTCCCGAGCATGGTGAAGAAGCGGCGGGAGGGCTGCTCGATCGGGCTGGTGTAGGTGCCGTCCTCGGCGACCTGACCGAAGCGGTCGAGCAGGTTGGTCCGCGGCACGCGGACCTGCTCGAAGCGCAGACGGCCGTTGTCGACCCCGTTGAGCCCGCCCTTGTGGCCGCAGTCCTCGATGGTGACGCCGGGCATCGCCTCACCGTGCTCGTCACGGATCGGGACGAGGAAGCAGTGCACGCCGTGCGAGGCACCGTCGGTGATCAACTGGGCGAACACCGCCGCCATCCGACCGTCGCGGGCGGCGTTGCCGATGTAGTCCTTGCGGGCGTCCTCGTCGGGGGTGTGCACGACCCATTCCTGCGTGTCCGGGTCGTAGGTGGCGGTGGTGCGCAGCGACTGGACGTCGGAGCCGTGACCGGTCTCGGTCATGGCGAAGCAGCCCGGCAGGTCGAGGCTGATGACCTCGGGCAGGTAGCGCGAACGGTGCTCCTCGCCACCGAGGTTGAGGATCGCGCCGCCGAACAGTCCCCACTGGACCCCGGCCTTGACCATCAGGGACAGGTCGCCGTGGGCCAGCATCTCGAAGGACGTCAGCGCGCCGCCGAGGTCGTCACCACCCCCGTACCGCTCGGGGAACAGCAGGCCGGGACCGTCGGACTTGGCGAGGTGACGGGCCTGCTCCATGGTCCGCTGGCGATGCTCCTCGAGCGACAGGCCGTGGACGGGGGCGAGCAGCGGGTGGCGCAACTCCTCCCGGCTGCGGTCGCGCACCTCGGCCCAGCGGCCGTCGAGGTGGGCCTGGACGCGCTCGGCGGTGACGCGCTCGCCGTCGAGTGGCGGCAGCTCACTGGTGGCACTCATGCGGATGCTCCTGACGGGAGGGCGAGCGACCCGGTCAGATGCCGTCTCCGGCCGGACCGGTCGCGCAGGGTGAAACGCCAGCCGTCGTCCGTACGCGTGGTGTGCAGCGCGACGGTGGCAGGCAGCAGGACGGGCTGTCGGAAGTCGACGTCGAGGCGGACCGGACCGGCCGGGCGCTCCGCCACGGCGGCGACACAGCGGGCGGCGGTCCACATGCCGTGCGCGATCGGTCGGGAGAAGCCGCCCAGGCGCGCGGTCAGCGGGTGCAGGTGGATGGGGTTGCGGTCGCCGGACACTGCGGCGTACCGGCGGCCGAGGCCACCCTCGAGGCGCCACACGGCCGTCGGCGGTGGTGTGCCGTCGGCCGGACCGGGCTCGCTCGTCGTGTCGGCGGGAGCGGGGCCGTCCGTGCTGGTGGCTCCTTCCGTGCGGCCCGGACCGTCCGTGTCGCCCGGACCGTCCGTGCCGCCCGGACCGTCCGTGCCGGTGGATCCGCGACGCAGGTAGGTGCTGCTGGCGTTCCACACCGGTTCGCCGTCGCGCTCGATCTCGACCAGGACGTCGAACTGCCGGCCCCGTCGGTGTGGTCGCAGGTGCCGGGCGCGCACCCGGAGCTCGAGGCGATCCCCGACACGGATGGAGGTGCGCTGATGGACGTGTTGGGCCACGTGGACCAGCCCGGGCAGGGCGAAGGGGAAGTCCCGCGCCGCCATCAACTGGACCGCGAGCGGGAACGCCAACAGATGCGGGTAGGTCGGCGGGACCGCGTCGGCGAGCCCGAAGCCGCAGACGGCCGTGTAGTCGGCGACGTGTCGGCGGTCGACCACGACGTCGGACACCACCAGCGTCCGCTCGGGCAGCGTGTCGCCGCTGCGGCCGGCCAGGCCGGCCAGGCCGGCCAGGGAGCGGGCGTAGAGCCGGCCGAGCCCGGGCAGGGCCGGCAGCTCGACCACGTCGTCGCGCGGCGTGTCGGCCATCGTCAAGCCCCCAGCAGCGACTGGCCGCAGACCCGCACGACCTGACCGTTGACGGCGCCCGAGCGCACGTCGGCGAGCCACGAGACGGCCTCGGCGACGTCGACGGGTCGGCCACCCTGGTTGAGGCTGTTCATCCGTCGGCCGGCCTCGCGCACCCCGACGGGCATGCGCTCGGTCATCGCCGTCTCGATGAACCCGGGCGCGACGGCGTTGCTGGTCGCGTCCCGGTCGGCGAGCTCGTCCGCCAGCGCCTCCACGCGGCCGATGACGCCGGCCTTCGAGGCGCCGTAGTTGGTCTGCCCCCGGTTGCCGGCGATCCCACCGATGGACGACACGCCGACGATGCGCCCACCGGGGCGCAGCAGGTCGGCGTCGAGCAGCGCCTCGTCGAGCCGCTCCTGGCTGACGAGGTTGACCTCGAGGACCGCGTCCCAGCGGGCGTCGTCCATGCCGGCCAGCGTCTTGTCCCGCGTGATGCCGGCGTTGTGGACCACGACGTCGACGCCGCCGTGCCGCTCGCGCAGGTGGTCGACGAGCGCCTGCGGGGCGCCCTCGGCGGTGACGTCGAGGTGCAGCGTGCTGCCGCCGACGTGGTTGGCGACCCGGGCGAGCGCCTCGCCCTGGGCCGGGACGTCGGCGCACACGACGTGGGCACCGTCACGGGCCAGGACGGCGGCCATCGAGGCGCCGATGCCCTGCGCCGCGCCGGTGACCAGCGCGACGCGTCCGGTGTGGGGCCGCGCGGGGTCGTCCACGACGATCTCGCCGCCGGCACTCGGTCGCAGCGTCACGACCTGGCCGGCGACGAACGCCGAGCGCGCCGAGAGCAGGAACGCCAGCGTCGAGGTGGCCTCGTGCTCGGCGCCCTCGGCGATGCGCACGAGGTTGCAGGTCGAGCCCTGCCGCAGCTCCTTGCCGAGCGAGCGGGTGAAGCCCTCGATGGCGCGCTGGGCGGTGCGTCGCCGCACGCTGCCCTCGTCGGTCGCGCCCGCGAGTACGAGCAACCGGGCGTTGGGGGCGGTACGACGGATCGCGGCGGCGAAGAAGGTGTACAGCTCGCGCAGCCGCGCGCTGTCGTCGATGCCGCTGGCGTCGAACACCAGTGCGCCGTAGCGGACCGTCTCGTCCTCGTGCGGCTCGCGGTGGACGTCGGCGTCGGCGTCGGTGAGGACGCCGAGGACCGCGTCGAGCAGCCGCCCGCCCGCGGCCGCACCGACCAGGGCCGGGTGCTCGAGCAGCGGCTGCCCGGGCGCGTACCGGCGCAGCGGCTGGGGCACGGGCAGGCTCAGCGCGTCGGCGACCTGGCGGCCGACCGACGAGGTGACCAGTTGTTGGTAGCGATCGGGCACGTCAGTCCTCCTGCTTCTCGAGGATGGCGACGACGCCGTTGCCGCCGGCGGCGCAGATGGAGATCAACGCACGGCCGCCACCGCGCTCGTGCAACAGCTTGGCGGCCGTGGAGACGATGCGGCCGCCGGTGGCGGCGAACGGGTGCCCGGTCGCCAGCGACGAGCCGGTGACGTTGAGCTTGCCACGGTCGATCGATCCCAGCGCGGCGTCGCGACCGAGCCGCTCGCGGCAGTAGGTCTCGTCCTCCCACGCCGCCAGCGTGGTGAGCACGGTCGAGGCGAAGGCCTCGTGGATCTCGTAGACGTCGAAGTCCTGCAGCGTCAGCCCCGCCCTGTCGAGCATGCGCGGCACGGCGTGGACGGGCGCCATCAGCAGCCCCTCGGGCTCCCCGTCGCCGTCACCGTGCACGTGGTCGACCGCGGCGGTCTCGGCGTGGGTGAGGTGGGCGAGCACCGGTAGCCCCTGCGCGGCGGCCCACTCGTCGGAGCCGAGCAGCACCGTGGAGGCGCCGTCGGACAGCGGCGTCGAGTTGCCGGCCGTCATCGTGGCCGCCTCCCCCAGCGTGTCCGTGCCGAACACCGGCCGGAGCTTCGCGAGCTTCTCCACCGACGTGTCGGGCCGCAGGTTCTGGTCGCGTTCGAGGCCGAGGAACGGGGTGACGAGGTCGTCGAGGAAGCCACGGTCGTAGGCCGCGGCAAGGTTGACGTGGCTGGTGACCGCCAGCTCGTCCTGGGCCTCGCGGGAGATCCCCCAGCGGTCGGCGGTGACGGCCGCGTGCTCCCCCATCGACAGCCCGGTGCGCGGTTCGGCGTTGCGTGGCAGGTCGGGTACCAGCTGTCCGGGCCGCAACCGGGCCAGCACCTGCAGCCGCTGCTGCAGCGTGCGGGCGGCGTTGAGGTCGAGCAGCACGCGACGCAGGTCCTCGTTGAGCGCGACGGGGGCGTCGCTGGCCGTGTCCGAGCCTCCCGCGACGCCCCACTCGATCTGCCCGAGGGCGATCTTGTTGGCCACGTTGATCGTCGTCTCGAGCCCGGTGCCGCACGCCATCTGGACGTCGTAGGCCGGCGTCGCCGAGTCGAGCGACGACCCGAGCACGACCTCGCGCGTGAGGTTGAAGTCGCGGCTGTGCTTGAGCACCGCGCCGGCGACCACCTCGCCGGCGCGCTGCCCGGCGAGCCCGAAGCGGGCCACCAGCCCCTCGAGTGCGGCCGTGAGCAGGTCGCTGTTGCTGGCCCGGGCGTACGGGCCGTGCTGCCGGCCGAACGGGGTGCGGTTGCCACCGAGGATGGCGGCGGGGCGCGCGTGCATGGTCGTCGTCCTTGGCAGATGGAGCGCGAGCTACAGCAAGCGTTCCGCGTGCTGGCCGCTGGCGCCACCGTGCCACACGGGCGAGCGACCACGTCCCGTTGCCGACGTCGACGTCAGGTCGAGTGGCGGACGACGAGCTCGGTGGGCAGCACGACGTGCCGGGGCGCGGACTCGCCGGCCAGGCGGGCGCACAGCAGCTCGACCAGGCGACCACCCATCTGGTCGATCGGCTGCCGGACCGTGGTCAGCGGCGGCTGGGCGGAGGCGGCGACCAGCGAGTCGTCGAACCCGACCACGGCCACGTCCTCGGGCACCCGCCGGCCAACGGCCGCCAGCGCCTGCAGGGCACCGACGGCCGCGAGGTCGGAGGCCGCCACCACGCCGTCGAGGTCGGGTTCGCGCGCGAGCAGCGTCCTCATGGCCCGCGCCCCGCCCTCGCGGGTGAAGTCCCCGACGGCCTCGAGCGTCGGCGCCTCGGGCAGGCCGGCCGCGGCCCGGGCGCGACGGAAGCCGGTCAGCCGGTCGCGTGCGGCCACCATGTCGGGCGGGCCGGCGAGCGCACCGACGTGCCGGCGGCCGCCGGCGAGCAGGTGGGTCGTGGCGAGCTCGGCACCGCCGAGGTTGTCGACGTCGACCCAGGACACGGGCAACTGGTCGTCGATCGGCCGACCACCGAGCACGACCGGCACGCCGTGCGCGTGCAGCCGCTGCGGCAGTGGGTCGTCGCCGTGCAGCGAGAGCAGCAGGGCACCGTCGGCGTGGCCGCCGGTGAGATAGCGCTCGATGCGGTCGCGCTCGCGGGAGCCGTCGGGGTCGAGCTGCGGATCGGCGGCGGCGAGCAGCAGCACGAGTTGCAGCTCGGTGCGGGCGACCGCGCTGCTGACGGCTCGGACGATGCCGGCGAAGAACGGCTCGTCGAAGACGCGCGACTCCGGTTCGCGTACCACGAGCGCGATGGTGCCGGTCCGGCGGGTGGCCAACGAGCGGGCGGCGCGGTTGGGCACGTAGCCGAGTCGCGCCACCGCCTCCTCGACCGCCCGACGCGCCTCCGCCGACACGCGGGGGGAGCCGGTGACGACGCGGCTGACGGTCGAGCGCGACACCCCCGCCGCCCGGGCGACCTCCTGCAGCGTCGGGGCGGTCGGGCGCGGCGTGGGCGGCTGGCTCACCGCGGAGCCGAACCCGACCGGGACGCCAGCAGCTCGCGGTACCAGTGCGCGGAGGCCTTCGGCGTGCGCTCGAGCGTGTCCCGGTCGACCCGCACGATGCCGAACGTGCGCTTGTACCCCTCGGCCCACTCGAAGTTGTCGAGCAGCGTCCAGACGTAGAACGCCCGCAGGTCGACGCCGTCCTGGGCCGCCTGTGCGAAGGCCTCGAGGTGGCGGTCGAGGTAGCTGATGCGGTCGTGGTCGTCGACGCGGCCCTCGGCGTCGGGGACGTCGGGGAACGCCCCGCCGGTCTCGGTGATCGCCATGGGCACGCCGTAGTCGGCGTGCAGACGCACGAGCAGGTCGTACAGGCCGCTGGCGTCGATCGTCCAGCCCATCTCGCTGGTGGGCTCCGGGCCGGGCAGTTCGACGAGTTCGTCCTGTCCGGGGCCGGCGGGCGTCCCACCGTCGTGGCCTTGGCTGCGTGCACCGATGTAGACCGGCGTGTAGTAGTTGAGGCCGAGCAGGTCGACGGGGGCGGCGATCTCCTCGAGGTCACCGTCGCGGTGCAGGGCGGGCAGGTCGGCGATGGGCTCCCAGGCGGCGAGGACCTCGTCGGGATAGATCCCACGGAACAACGGATCGGTCCAGACGCGGTTGCGGATCGCGTCGCCGAGCGCCGCGGCGGCGTGGTCCTCGGCCGCGTCGGAGGCGGGACGCACCGGAGCCGGGTTGAGCACGATGCCGATGTTCGCCCCGTCGCCGAGCACCTCGCGCATGACCCGCGACCCGCGGCCGTGGGCGAGCAGGAGATGATGGGTCGCGGCGACGGCACGACGGGGGCTGCGCACGCCCGGTGCGTGGACGCCGACGTCGTAGCCGAGGAAGGCGGAGCACCAGGGTTCGTTGAGCGTCGACCAGTCGCGCACCCGGTCGCCGAGGTGCTCGGTGACGATGCGGGCATAGGTCGCGAACGCGTCGACGATCGACCGCTGTGCCCAGCCGCCGGCCGTCTCGAGCGCCTGCGGGAGGTCCCAGTGGTACAGGGTCGCCAGGGGGGTGATCCCGCGCGCCAGCAGCCCGTCGACGAGACGGTCGTAGAACGCCAGGCCGCGCGGCTCGAGCCGCTGACCGTCGGGCAGCACGCGCGGCCAGGCGATCGAGAACCGGTAGGCGTCGACCCCGAGCCACGCCAGCAGGTCGAGGTCCTCCTCGAGCCGGTGGTAGTGGTCGCAGCCCGGCTCGCCGGTGTCGCCGTCGGCGATCGCACCGGGGACGCGTCCGAAGACGTCCCAGATGGAGTCCCCCCGTCCGTCGACGTCGGTGGCACCCTCGATCTGGTAGCTCGAGGTCGCGACCCCGAAGCGCAGGCCGGGCAGGCGGTCGGCGTCGAACGTCATGCAGGCTCCTGTCGTCAACGTCGGCGAGGGCGCTGCCCTCGCCGTGGGCCCGCCGCGCTCGCACGGTCGGTCGGGCCGGTTCGCCGCCCCGGACGTGCAACGTCCCCGGGCGCCACGACGCTCCCGACACCGCAAACGGCGTGGGAGCGCTCCCACATCTTCGTGGGCGGACCGGCCCTTGTCAACGCCGACCGAGCGGGACGCCCGTCGGCGCGCACCGACGGGCGGAATGTTACAAACGGATCACGGCAGGTCGTCACGTACCCTACGGTGGCAGTCGTAGGTTGGCCCGCTCCGACCTACCCGCCCGCTCGGAGGGAGAGCGAGTGGTCCCAGATCCAGCGGCGTCCCCGGATGCCGCACGGAAGAAGGTCGACAGCAATGCGTCATTCGAAGAGGTTGGCCGCGGCGATGGCCGCGTCCGCGCTTGTGCTCGCCGCCTGTGGTGGCGACGGTGACGGGGAGACGGCGACCGGCAACGGCAACGGCAACGGCAATGGCGGCGAAGAGGGCGGCGACGAGCTCGCCGGCACCGAGGTGTCCATCTTCGGCGCGCCGACCAGCGTCGAGGGTGACGCGATCAACGCCGTCATCCAGGAGTACTTCAACGAGCCGACCGGCGCCAACGCCGTCTACGAGGGCTCGGACCAGTTCGAGTCGCAGATCCAGATCCGCGTCGACGGGGGCAACCCGCCCGACATCGCGATCTACCCGCAGCCCGGTGCGGTCGTCGACCAGGCCGAGCAGGGCAACGCCATCTCGCTCGAGTCGATGGGCTTCGACATCGCCGACCTCGAGGAGCGTTTCGGCGAGTACCTGATCTCGCTCGGCGAGTACGAGGGCGAGCACTACGGCATCCCGACCAACGTCAACTACAAGTCGTTGGTCTGGTACAACGTCCCGGTCTTCGAGGCCGAGGGGTACGAGATCCCGGAGACCTGGGACGACCTGATCGCCCTCTCCGAGCAGATGGTCGCCGACGGCTACACGCCCTGGGCGATCGGGACCGGCTCCGACGACGCCACCGGATGGCCCGCCACGGACTGGATGGAGGACATCGTCCTGCGCCAGGCCGGCACCGACGTCTACGACGGTTGGGTCGAGAACGAGGTGGCCTTCGACGACCCGGAGATCGTCGGGGCCGCGGAGACCTTCGACGAGATCCTCTCCGGTGAGGGCTTCGTCGTCGGCGGCCGCCAGGCCATCCCCGACATCGACTTCCGCGACGCACCCGCCGCCATCATCGGTGACGAGCCCGACGCCCTGCTGCACCGGCAGGCGTCCTTCATCACCAACTTCTTCCCCGACGGGGCGGAGTTCAACACCGACTACGGCGTCTTCCCGTTCCCGAGCATCGACGGCAACGACGGCGCGCTGATCGCCGGTGAGCTGGCGGTCGTCTTCGAGGACCGTCCCGAGGTGCGCGAGTTCATCGAGGTGTTCACCGGCGAGGAGGCCCAGTGCGCCCAGGGCAGCTTCGCCGAGGTCGCCCGCATCTCGCCGAACGTCAACACCACGGCGGACTGCTACGAGGACGAGGTCGTCGCGACCGCGGCCGACAACACCCTGACCGCTCTGCGTGAGGGCACGGCGCGCTTCGACGCCTCGGACCTCATGCCGCCGCAGGTCGGCTCCGGGTCGTTCTGGACCGCCATGAACGAGTGGATGCGCGGCGGCGACATCGAGTCGCTGTTCGCCGACGTGGAGAACAGCTGGCCGGCCGACTGACCCGGCCGGGTCGTACGAGCGGGGGGTGTCGCGGTCGCGGCACCCCCCGCTCGCGTCCGAGCCGTCGAGGCGGAGGTCCACCGGCAGCGGGGGCAACCGAGACGACGGCGGCACGACTGGCTAGCGTGCGAATGCGGCTGCATGGGAGGGAAACCGTGACGACGACACCCCCACCACCGACCACCCAGGTGGAGGACGAGGACACCGACGCCTCACCGGTCGTACCGGGTCAGGCGTCCGATCCGAAGAAGCTCGCGATCGGGATCGGCCTGCTGGTCCTGACCGCCTTCATCGCGTTGACGGCCTTCGAGTGGATGCGCACGACCGAGGCCAACCGCGCCTTCGTGGTCGCCGTCGCACTGCTGGTGGGCGTCGTCGGCGTGTTCGCGATGTTCCTGCTGCTCGACCGGGTCACCGACGGCCTCCCGCTGCGTCTGCAGGAGACGGTGCGACCCTGGATGTACGTGGGCCCGGCGCTGGTGCTGCTCGGGATCTTCCTGCTCTATCCGGCCATCCGGACCATCATCCTCGGCTTCCAGGGCCCGAACGGCACCGATTTCGTCGGTGCCGGCAACTTCGCCAACATCTGGAGCGACGGTTCCCTGCGACGCTCGGTCGTCAACACGCTGATGTGGATGATCGTCGTCCCCGCGCTCGCCGTCAGCATCGGCCTGGTCTTCGCCGTGCTCGCCGACCGACTCCGCCGGGGCGAGTCGCTGGCGAAGTCGCTCATCTTCCTGCCGATGGCGATCTCGTTCGTGGGCGCCAGCGTCGTGTGGGGCTTCGTCTACGACTTCCAGGCCTTCGGCAACCAGACGGGCCTGCTGAACGGGCTGATGGTCGCCCTCGGTCGCGACCCGGTCGCGTGGACCTCGGTCTATCCCTGGAACAACTTCTTCCTGATGATCATCATGGTCTGGATGCAGACCGGCTTCGCCATGGTGATCCTCTCGGCGGCGATCAAGGGCGTTCCCGAGGACATCATCGAGGCCGCACGGATCGACGGGGCCAGCGAACTGCAGGTCTTCGCCCGCATCATCGTGCCCTCGATCATGTCGGCGATCGTGGTGGTCACGACCACGATGATCATCAACGTGCTCAAGATCTTCGACATCGTGTGGGTCATGACCGGTGGCCGTGACGGCACCGAGGTCATCGCCGAGCGCATGATCCGGTGGTCGTTCACCTTCCGCGACCAGGGACAGGGCGCGGCCATCGCCACGATGCTGTTCGTGCTCGTCATCCCGGTCATGGTCTGGAACGTCAAGCGCTTCCGCGCCGAGGAGGAGATCCGATGAGCACCGCCACCGCCCCGGACACGGAGACCGGCTCGACCGCCGCGCCGAGCCCCACCGGCACGAAGTCCTCCGACAGCGGCTGGTTCGTGCGCATCGCCGTGATCGCCATCGTCGCGATCTGGCTGGTACCGACCGTCGGCCTGTTCATCTCGTCGTTCCGCACCCGGGAGTACATCAACGCCGAGGGCTGGTGGACCGCCTTCGTCCGCCCCTTCGCCGAGAACCAGTGGACGATCGACAACTACGCCACCGTGCTCGGCCAGGCCCGCGGGTTCGGGGCTGCCTTCGTCAACAGCCTCGCGGTGACCATCCCGGCGACGATCATCCCGATCACCATCGCGCTGTTCGCCGCCTACGCCTTCTCCTGGATGCAGTTCAAGGGCCGCTACCTGCTGTTCGTGGGAGTCGTCGCCCTGATCGCGGTGCCGCTGCACGTGGCGCTGATCCCGGTCCTGCGCCTGTACCAGAGCGGGATGGAGGTGTTCGGCATCACGATCTTCCCGGCGCTGCAACTGCAGGGCAGTTTCCCGGCCATGTGGCTGGCCCACACGGGCTTCGGCCTCCCGCTGGCGATCTACCTGCTGCGCAACTACGTCGGTTCGCTGCCGTCCTCGATCATCGAGTCGGCACGGGTCGACGGCGCCTCGCACATGCAGATCTTCACCCGGCTGATCGTGCCGCTGTCCGTGCCGGCGATCGCCGCGTTCGCGACCCTGCAGTTCCTGTGGGTCTGGAACGACCTGCTCGTCGCCCTGGTGTTCCTCGGCGGCACCCCGGACGTGCGGGTGCTGCAGGTGGCGTTGGCCGACCTGCAGGGCGCCTTCGGACAGAACCGGCACATCCTGCCCGCGGCGGCGTTCGTGACCATGGCGCTGCCGATGGTCGTGTTCTTCTCCCTGCAGCGCTTCTTCGTCCGTGGCCTGACCGCAGGGGCCGTGAAGGGGTAGTCGGTGCCGCGTTCGCGCACGAGCAACGAGGGCACGCTGTTCGGCGGCGGGGAGATCCCTCCCCGCCGCCGTTGGCTCGCGATCGTGGCCGCCAGCATGGTGATGCAGTTCGCCTACTGGCCGGCCGTCACCGCCCTGGCCGCGTCCCACGAGGACCAGCCCATCCCGACCGAACTGTTGCTGTTCGGCCTCGCCCTGGTGCCGCTGACCTTCCTGGTACTGGCCTTCGGTTCGCGGCACCGACAGGCTCCCTCGGCGGTGCTGCGTGCCATGGGGCTGTTCGTGGCCGCCGGCGCTGCGGTGGTGCTGCTCAACCCGATCGTCGGGCTGGTCGCCGCCTTCGGCGCGGGCGGTGCGGCTGCCCTGC
The DNA here is from genome assembly GCF_004300825.1 of Egicoccus halophilus. NCBI lineage: Bacteria > Bacillati > Actinomycetota > Nitriliruptoria > Egicoccales > Egicoccaceae > Egicoccus > Egicoccus halophilus. The sequence goes on along the minus strand of NZ_CP036250.1, from coordinate 1,327,284 downwards.
GCCGACCGGGCGGCTCGCGGCCGTGGTCGCGTGTCGTCGCGCTCGTCGCCGCCTGCCTGTACCTGCTGGTGCTGCTGCTGGCCGGCGCGGGTGACTTCGCCATCGTCAGCGCGGCGGCACTCCCCCTGGTCGCCGTGGGCCTGGCCGACGAGGTCGACGCGGGTCGGGCACCCGCCGACGACGAGGCCCCGTGAACGGTCGCGACCAGGGAGGCGCGTGGCGGCGCTACGTCGCCATCGGCGACAGCACCACCGAGGGCATGGACGATCCCTGGCCCGACCCACCCGGTACGCCCGGTGGGACGGGCGCCTACCGGGGTTGGGCCGACCGCTTCGCCGTGCATCTCGACGTCGCCCGCGGTGGTGGGCTCGAGTACGCCAACCTGGCGGTGCGCGGCCGCACCACCGCGGCGATCCGGGCCGAGCAGGTGGGGCCGGCGCTCGCCCTGCGGCCGCACCTGGTGACCGTCGTGTCGGGCATGAACGACCTGCTGCGCCCCGGCCTCGACCTGGCCGAGGTCGGTGACGACCTGCACGCGATGCAGGTGGCGTTCATCCGCACGGGGGCGACCGTGGTGAGCTTCACGCTGCCGGACCTCGGCACCGTGCTCCCCCTGGCCCGCCCGTTGCGGCGACGCCTGCTCGCCCTCAACGACCACATCCGGGACGCCAGCGACCGGTCCGGTGCCCTGCTGCTCGATCTGGCCGCCTGGCCGGTCGCCAACGACCCGCGGCTGTGGAGCGCGGACCGGTTGCACGCCAACGGTGCCGGCCACGAGCGCATCGCCGCCGCCCTCGCCCACCGCGTCGGACTCCCGGGGGCGACCGCTGCCTGGCAGCAGCCGCTCCCGCCACCGCCGTCGCGCCCACGAGGAGAGGTGCTGGCGGCCGAATGGAGCTGGACACGGCGCCACCTCGGCCCCTGGCTGCTGCGACGGCTGCGCAGGCGCTCGTCCGGGGACGGGATCACCGCCAAGCGCCCGCGACCGCTGCCGGTCACGCGAGACTGACCTCCTCGGTCTCGGCCGCACGTTCGGGGGCGCGTCGCTCGACCCGGCGCAGGGCACGGGTGAGGAACAGGCGGGTGACGTTGCCGAGCGCGATCACCACGGCGGCGACGCACAGGGCACGCAGCGCGGCGTCGACCGGCGTGATCGCCCCGGAGGCCATCATGGCCAGGATCGGGAGCAGGGTGACCATGCCGCCGATGGCGAAGGTCCGGCGCAGGGGTCCCGCACTCATCGGAACGGCACCATGTCACGGATGGCCAGCGCCACGTCCAACGGCTGGGCCCGCTCGGCGCTCGCCCGGGCGGGGCCGTAGCCGAGCACCAGGCCGAGCTCCAGTGCCGCACGGATCGCGTCGGGCAGGAACTCCTGGCTCGCCCACGACGCGGCGAGCGGGTCGGCGTGGAGCAGGTCGCGCCAACCCTTGCCCCCGACCACCAGGTGCAGCCATCGGCCGGTCCGGGCCCGTTCCATCCACTCGAGGCTGCGCGGTGAGCCCGTGACCGCGGCGGCCACGTCACCGAGTGCCAGCACCGGCTCGTTCAGGTTCGCGACCGGCATGCCGATCGTGCGGGCGAGCCCACGGGCCCGCGGTCCCACCAGCAGCGAGCGGCCGGACGGCAGTGGACGGCACAGCGGGCGCAGCGACTCCGCCAACGCGAAGGTCCAGGCGAGGTCGTCGGCCGGTTCGGCCACCGCGAGCGACTGCACGAAGTCGACCGGCAGACCGAGACGGATCAGTGAGGTGCGCGACCAGACACGCCCCTCGGTGGGCTCCATCGGCTCGTCGACGACGAGCAGGGTCGGCGCCGCCGTGGCGACGGTCTGGGCGCCCGGCGCCGCCTCACGCGGCACGACGACGGCACCGGCCGGTGCGTCGGCCCAGGCCGGCCGGTCGAACTCGTCGGCCCGGGGCCGGGCCACGGCCGCCGCGTCCGCGGTCGGCCAGGTGACGGGCGTCATCGACGGGTGACCGGCGGGTGTCGCCGCCAGCGCTGCGGCGGCGACCGTCGGAGCCGGAGCGGCGGCGACCGTCACGGCCGGAGCGGCGGCCGGAGCCGGAGCGGCGGCGACCGCCGCTTGCTGGGGCACGAGCTGCCGACGCAGGAAGGTGGCGAAGTCCACCTCCTCGGGGGCCTCGTCCGCATCGGCGAGCAGCCGGTCGATCGGGCTGGCCGACGGCGTCGGTTCCCACTCGGCGACCGCGGGCCCGGCGACCGGTGCAGCGGGGGCCACCGTCGCCGGGGCCACGGTCGGGGCCACGGCGGAGGCCGGCGGCACGGCTGGCGCCGGGCGCTCGCCCTCGGCGGCGTGGATCTGCACGACCTCCTTGGCGAAGAAGCCGGCGAACCCGCCACGCAGGACCCGCTTGGCGGCCAGGATCCGGGCGCCGGCGCCGTAGGTGGCGTGGACCTCGGCAAGGGCGGCCTGGGCCGTCGACGCCTCGGCGACGAAGGTGGCGCCGGGGACCGGTGTGGCCGGCCCGCGCCGGGCGCGAGTCGTTTCAGACGTCTGCGTGCGCGACACCAAGGGCTCCGATCACGTTCAGCTGCAGGTGGTTGGGCAGTTCGGGGTAGGCGAGGACGGCGACGTCGACGCCGGAGGCGGTCAGGGCGTCGCGCAACGGACGCCGCAGGAGCTGGCCGCAGATGATCGCGACGGGGGTGCCGGCGCTGCGTTGCACGAGGTCGGCGGCCTCCGCGATCAGCGGCGCGAGCCGCTCGGGTTCGACGACCAGCTGCAACGTCCCGTCGATGTCACGGACGCGCTCGTGCAGCTCGCCCTCGATCACCGGGGACAGGGTGATGGCACCCAGGTGGCCGTCGGGGGCGACGCGGGCGACGATGCCGGCACCGATGGCGACGCGGGCCGCACCGACGAGCTGGTCCATCGAGCGGGTCTCGCGCGCCCGGGTCGAGACGGCCTCCACGACGCGGCCGAGGTCGCGGATGCTGACCCGCTCGCGCAGCAGCTCACGCAGGACGTCGTGGAGCAGCGCCATCGGCAACGTCTCGGTGCCGACCTCGTCGGCCAGCAGTGGTTCGTCATAACGCAACGACTCGACCAGCTGCTGCACCTGTTGACGCGAGAGCAGCTCACCGGCGTGGCGGCGGGCGATCTCGGCCAGGTGGGTGACCACGACCGCCGAACGGTCGACGACGGTCGCCCCGGTGGCGGTGACCCGGCTGCGCGCCTCCATCGGGACCCAGTAGGCCTTGAGGCCGAACACCGGCTCCACGGTCTCCTCGCCGGGCACGCCGCCGAGTTCACCGTCCACGGCCGGCAGCGCCAGCACCCGGTCGCGCGGCGCGGTGCCGCGGGCCACCTCGACCCCGTGCAGCAGGATCCGGTAGCTGCCGGCGGGCAGCGTGACGTCGTCGGCCGTACGGACCAGCGGCATCACCAGTCCGAGCTCCTCGCCGATCTGACGGCGCAGCGCCCGGACCCGTTGGAGCAGGTCCCCGCCGACCTCCGGGTCGGTCAGGTCCAACACGTCGTAGGCGAGGTGGAGCTCGAGCGGCTCCACGCGCAGCTGGTCGATCAGCGCCCGCGGGTCGTCGGGGTCCAGGCGCACCACACCGTCGGCGTCGGCGCCGTCGGCGGCCGCCTGGGCGACGGCCGCGGCGTTGTCACCGGCCGCGCGGGAGGCCATCACGAGCAGCGAGACCACGATGACGAGGAAGGGCAGCTTGGGCAGGCCGGGCAGCAGGCCGAGCCCGCCCATCACGCCGGCGGCGATGCGCAGCACGCGCGGGTCGCGCATGAGCTGCCGGCCGACGATCGGCCCGAGGTCCTCCTCGCCGTCGACGCGCGACACGAGCAGACCGGTGGCGGCCGAGACCAGCAGTGCGGGGATCTGGCTGATGAGGCCGTCACCGACGGTCAACAGCGAGTAGGTCGAGGCCGCCTCCCCCGCCGACAGGCCGGCGACGGTGATGCCGATGACCAGACCGCCGATCAGGTTGATCGCCGTGATGATGATGCCGGCGATCGCGTCGCCCTTGACGAACTTCGACGCACCGTCCATCGCGCCGTAGAAGTCGGACTCCTGGGAGATGCGGGTGCGGCGTTCGCGGGCCTCGGCCTCGTTGATGAGCCCGGCGGCCAGATCGGCGTCGATCGCCATCTGCTTGCCCGGCATCGCGTCGAGGGCGAAGCGGGCGCCGACCTCGGCGACGCGGCCGGCACCATTGGTGATGACCACGAACTGGATGACCACCAGGATCAGGAAGACCACCAGGCCGACGATGATCGAGCCGCCGACGACGAACGAACCGAAGGTCGCGATCACCTTGCCGGCGTACCCCTCGAGCAGGATCAGCCGCGTGGAGGAGACGTTGAGCGCGAGACGCATCAGGGTGGTGAGCAGGATCAGCGACGGGAAGCTCGACAGCGCCAGCGTGTCACGCAGCGTCAGCACCGACAGCAGGATCAGCAGCGCGAACGCGAGGTTGAGGGCCAGCATGAGGTCGAGCAGCATCGGCGGGATCGGCACCACCATCATGATGACCGCGCCGATGAGCAGCAGCGGAACGGCGGTGCGCGCGAGGTTGCGGCCGCCCTTGGCGGTGGTGGGAAGCGTGCTCATGCGCCGACCTTCTGCAGCTTGCGGCTCGCCGGACCGCGGCCGGAGCGGCGGTAGGCGGTGGCCAGGACGACGGCGACGGCCTCGTACAGCGCGGCCGGGACGTGCTGGCCGACCTTGCAGCCCTGGAACAGGGCGCGGGCGAGGGGGATGTCGGGGGTGATCGGGACGCCGTGACGGCGGGCGATGGACTTGAGCTTGTCCGCCACCAGGTCGGCACCCTTGGCGACGACCCGCGGCGCGCCCTCGTCGGGGTCGTAGCGCAGCGCGACGCACAGGTGGGTCGGGTTGGTGACCAGCACGTCGGCGGTGGCCACGTCCTGCATCATGCGGTTTCGCGACAGGTCGCTGGCCCGGCGCCGGCGCTGGGCACGCACCAGCGGGTCACCCTCGCTGTCCTTGTGCTCGCGCTTGATCTCGTGGTGGCTCATCTTCATCTGGCTGTTGGTACGCCAGCGCTGGAAGGCGTAGTCGGCGCCGGCGATGAGCAGGGCGAGCAGTGCGGCGCGCAGAATGATCGAGCCGAGCGCGGAGCTGATCCGCTGCAGGCCGCCCCCGAGTGCGCGGTCGCTGAGCAGGTGCTCGGGCCACTTCGCCAGGGTCGGCCAGACGACCGCGCCCACCGCACCGAGCTTGAGCATCGAGCGCAGCAGCTCCCAGCTGGCAACGGCCGGCTTGAACTTCTCCAGGCCCTTCTTCAACGACAGGTTCTTCAACTTCGGCTTGGCGAGCTTCATGTTGACCTTGAAGCCGACCTGGCTGACGCTGGCGAGCACCCCGACGACGACGGCGATGGCGAGGAACGGGCCGGCCATCACGATCATCATCTGCAGGGCCCGCGGGCCCGCGTCGGTCAACGCGTCGGCGCTGCCGGCGGTGCGGAAGACCTCGGCGAAGTGGCCGGCACTCGTGTACAGGATCGACGATCCGACCGTGGCCAGGATGCCGATCAGTCCCGCGAACGAGGCCGCGACCGCGACCTCCTGCGAGCGTGCCACCGTGCCCTCGTCGCGCGCCTTCTTGCGACGCTGCGGCGTGGCCCTCTCGGTCTTGCCGTCCTTCGCCACGTGCTGGGTCCTCGGTCGAAGCTGCTGACCGGCCCGTCCGTGGCCTTCTCGCGCGCGGATCCATCCGCACGCAAGTCGTGTCGGCACGACGCCCCGCGCCTCAAGCAGTCAGGGGTCAGCCGACCGGGCCGGTCCCCCCCAGGCCGCGCAGCGCCGCCTCGAGCGACCGCACCACGGAGGACTCGACCAGCGCGATCGCGTCGGGGAACAGCACCCAGGCCGAGCCGACGACGGTGATGGCCGCGAGGATCTTCGCCGGCATGCCGAGCATGAAGACGTTGGCCTGGGGCGCGAAACGGGCCGCGAGGCCCATGGCGAGCTCCAGCATCAGCAGCACCCCGATCACCGGCAGGGCGAGCTCGACGGCGGAGCGCAGCAGGGCGGAGACCAGCTCGATCACCACGCCCGTCAGCCCGGGGCGGGGGGTCAGGACCGCGTCGAGCGGCAGGATCCGGGTACTGGCGACCAGCCCGCCGATCAACAGGGCGAGTCCGCCACCGACGATGAACAACGCCAGGCCCGTGAGGTGGAACAGACGGGCGAAGACGCCCCCCTGATCACCCTGCATCGGGTCGAAGACGGTCGCCAGCGACAGACCGGAGACGAGGTCGATGATGCCGCCGGCGGAGGTGAACAGGTGCAGCAGCACGCCGCTGACCCAGCCCATCGCCATCCCGATCGCGGCATTGACGGCCCCGGCGACGAACAGCTCCCCCGGCTCGACGACGCCGGAGACCGGCTGCGCCATCGCCAGGGCCACGGCGAAGGTGATCGACAGCCGCGCCGGCGCCGGCAGCGCCCGGCCGGTCACCGGCGAGGCGACGGCGAACGCGGCCACGCGGGTCACGGCCAGCACGAGCCCGACGGCCCAGGCGCTGTCGACGGGGATCACGACGTCCATCAGCGGAGCAGCTCCTGGCGGCGGGTCAACCGGCACCGACGAGGGACGGGATCGACGACCACAGCGACGAGGCGAAGTTCACGACCTCGCGCAGCATCCAGTTGCCGCTGACGAGCAGCACGGCGGCCATCCCCAGCACCTTGGGCACGAAGCTCAGGGTCTGCTCCTGGATCTGGGTGACGGTCTGGAACAGCGACACGCCGACGCCGACCACCAGCACCACGATGAGCAGCGGTCCGGCCAGCTTGGAGGCCACCAGCATGCCGTTGGCGAAGATCTCGAGGACCTGCACGTCACTCATGACGCATCCTTCTCGGGGACCGGGAGGGTCCTCCGTCGCCTGGGCGGCGGGGTCGGTGGAGCGGGGTCGGGGGTCAGATGCCCACGACCGAGGAGACGAGCGAACGGGCGATCAACGCCCAGCCGTCGACGAGCACGAACAGCAGCAGCTTGAGGGGCAACGAGACGAACACCGGCGGCAGCATGACCATGCCGAGCGACATCAGGACCGCGGCCACGACCAGGTCGACGATCAGGAACGGCACGAAGATCACGAAGCCGATGGTGAACGCCGTCCGCAGCTCGGAGATCACGAACGCCGGGATCAGCGTCGTCGGACCGACCTCGGAGGCGTTGGCCGGGGCGTCCTGGCCCGCCATCTCCGTGAACATGCGCAGGTCGGACTCGCGGGTCTGGGCCAGCATGAAGGTGCGGAAGGGCTCGTAGCCGGCCTCGGCGGCCTGCATGGCGTCGAGCTCACCGGCCAGCATCGGCTGGACGGCCACCTCGTTGACCTGCGAGAACGTGGGTCCCATGGCGAACAGCGTCAGGAAGATCGCGAGTCCGAGCAGGACCTGCGCGGGTGGCACCGTCTGCAGACCGAGGCCGTTGCGCACCAGGCTGAGCACGATGATGAACCGGGTGAAGGTCGTCATCAGCAGCAGCAGCACGGGTGCCATCGCGGCGACCGACAGCAGCAGGACGAGCGTGACCGTGCGCGACAGGCCGCCTTCGGCGTCGTCGAGGGTGACGGTCAGACTGCTCGCGTCCTCCACGCCGACGGCGTTCTGTGCGGTCAGCTCGTCCGGCAGGACGGGCACCAGCGGCGCGGCGGGGGCGCTCGGCTCGACCTGGGCAGTGGCGGGCCCGGCCAGCACCGTCAGCAGCAGCCCCACGAGCAGGATGAGCGGGACGAGACGGACGAGCGAGGCCGGACGGGCCGGACGCGGGTCAGCGGCGGAGCGGGACACGGATCGGCCTTCCCGCGCCGCCCTGCGGCGGCGAGACTCGGACCGTCATCGCACGGAGACGGTCGACGAGGCCGATCCCTGGCCCTGCATCGGTGGTGGACGAGCCGACCGGGCCGAGCAGCGCCTCCAGCGCGTCGGTCTCCGGCAGCGTCCGGTCCTGCGGAGCGACGTCCATGCGCTCCAGTGCGTCGAGGTCGAGGAACACCTCGGCGTCTTCGTCGGCAGCCGCGTCGGCGGGCGCCGGCAGTTCCGTGAGCAGTTCGATGCCCTTCTCGCCGGCCCCCACGAGCAGGCGGCGTCCGTCGATCTCGACGACGGCGACGACCGCGTTGCGGTGCAGGGCGGTCCGGCTGAGCACCCGTACGCCGTTGGGCTGCGCGGCCTTCATCCGTCGCAGCAGCAGCGGCAGGGCGGCCAGGACGGCGAGCAGCAGCAGGCCGAGGAGCGGGGAGTCGGTCACGCGCCCACCCGCCCGAGCAGTTCGGAGATGCGTACGCCGAGCTCGTCACCGACGACGACCACGTCGCCGCGGGCGACGGGCGTGCCGTTGGCGAGCACGTCGACGGGGGCACCGGCGAGGCGGTCGAGCTCCACGACGCTGCCCTCCTGCAGGCGCAGCAGCTCCCGCAGTGGCAGCCGGACCCGCCCGAGCTCGACCGTCACGGTGAGCTCCACGTCGGCGAGCAGGTGGAGATCACCGGGGGTACCGAGACCGGCGCCGGCGGTCAGGTCGGGCAGTTCGGCGCGGATGGCGGACTCGGGGGTCACGGGGCGAGCTCCTGGTCGAAGGTGGCGTAGGGGTCGGTGAGGGGGGCGACGGCCGGTGGCTCGACGATCTGGACCGCCAGTCGCCGGCGACGTCGCCCGAGGTGGGCACTGCCCAGCTCGCGGCCGTCGCACAGCAGGCGGGCGGGCAGCCCGACCGGGTGGTCGAGCGAGAGCACGTCACCGGGCCGCAGCGCCGCGAACACCGAGGCGGGCAACGGTGAGCCGCCGAGCTGGACCTGGAGCTCGAGCTGTGCGTCGAGCAGCGCACCGCGGGCGACCTGACCGCTCAGCGCGTGGTCCTCGTCGACGCTGCCGCCGGCGAGCTGGCCGAGGTGGGCGAGCACGGGGGCGACCGGGTAGCCGATGCTGATCAGCCCCTGGGCGGGCAGGTCACCGCGCACCTCGACCCGGTAGGTGAGCAGCAGCAACAGCTCGCCGGGCGCGGACAGGTGCATTGGCTGCGGGGTCGTCTCGATGCCCAGCAGTTCGGATGGCTCCCCATCGATCTCGGTGAGCGCCTCGTCGATGGCCCGCACGGCGGGCAGCAGCAGGCCGTCGGCGATCAGACCGGCCTCGAGCTCGGTCGGACGACGGGGCACCGCGGTGTCGGCCGGGTCACCCACACCGCCCAGCAGCCGCTCGACGAGCAGGAGCGCCAGCGGCAGGTCGAGGTCGATCAGCGCGGTCGCGCCGAGCGGACCCACCCGCACGCTGGCGAGCGCCGTCGGCGACGGCAACGTCTTGACGTAGTCGTCGACCGACAGCTGCTCGGTCGCGAGGTGCTCGATCTCCAGCGCGGCCTGGGTCGAGTTCGACCAGGTGCTCGTCAGCCGGCGGACGAACGCCTCGTGGGCACTCTCGAACACCACGACCGCGTCCCGGCTGATCCGGCTGGGTCGACGGAAGTCGACCGGCGTCACGGTCGTGGTGGACACGTCGGCCAGGGCTCGGCTCACGATTACCTCCACGAAGTCGAGGGAACCGTCGGCCGGGCCCAGGCCGGGTCAAGCGGTCAGCTGCGGTGGCAGCCGGGCGGCGCCCCCGGCGGGAAAGAACCCGCGAAGAGGCCGCCGGACCGCTTCACTGGACCAGCAGTTCGGTCAGCACGACCCGCCGCACCACGTCGTCGCCCCAGATGGCACGGGCATCGGCGGTCAGTGCCTGGCGCAGTTGGTCGGACCCCTCGGCGCTGCGCAGCTGATCGGCCTGCATGGCGGCGATCTCCTGGAGCAGGGCGTCCTGGAGCAGGGCCTGCTTCGGTTCGATCAGCGCGGGGTCGGTCCCCTCACTGAGCACGATCGCCAGCGACACGCGGGCGTGGCTCGGCGAGGAGACCCCCAGCGTGGTCGTCAGCGGCTCGAAGGTCACGATCTCGCCGTCGACGGGCTCCGCCGCCTCGGCGTCCTGCGGTGCCAGGAGCAGGAACCATGCAGCGGCTGCGGTGATCACCACGGCGAGCGCGCCGACCAGGACGAACAGCTTCTTCTTGGACTTGGGTGTGGTCTCGACGACCTCGGCCTGGCTCATGCCTGCGCCTCCTCTTCCATCAGTACGACGATGTCGACGCGCCGGTTCTTGGACCGGTTCGCCGGTGACGAGTTGGGCACGAGCGGGCGGAACTCCCCGTATCCCACCGCGCCGACCTTGGCCGGTGGCAGACCGTGCTCCTTCACCAGGAACTTCAGGACCGCGACGGCGCGGTCGGTGGACAGGTTCCAGTTGTCGTACCCGCCGCGACGCAGGGGCAGGTCGTCGGTGTAGCCCTCGATGAGGATCTGGTTGGGGAACTCCCCCAGGATCTGCGCGACCTTGCCCAGCACGTCGCGGCCCCGCGGGTTGATCGCGGTGCTGCCGAGGGCGAACAACACGTCGTCGGTCGCGATCGAGACCACCAGCCCCCGTTCCTCGCGACGCTGCTCGACCAGCGCGTCGAGGCCGGCCTCGGCGAGCGCCTCGGTCAGCTTCGCCGAGATCTCCTCCAGCTGCGCCTCACGCCGGGTCGCGTTGGCCTCCGCGGCGGCGTCGATCATGGCCTGGACGGCCTGCGTGCCGGGTTGCTCGGGGTCCATGCCGCTGCCGTCGGGCAGCAGGCCGCTGGACTCGGGCAGGATCCCCTCGGCGGAGTTGTTGCCGAACGGGACCGACAGGCCCTGCACGAACGCGGCGAACTTCATCGCGTCGACGGTCGACATCGAGTACAGCATCACGAAGAACGCCATCAGCAGCGTCACCATGTCGCCGTACGTACCGAGCCAGCGGTCGCTGCCGCCGCCGTCGCTCTTCTTGCGGCGCGTGTCCCGTGCCATCTCAGGCCGCCTCCCCCGGCTTGCCGAGCCGGTCGGCGACGCCGATGCGCTCGGACGGCGGCAGGTAGGACTCGAGACGTTCGATGACCCCGCGCGGGCTGGCGCCACGACGGATCGTGAGGATGCCGTCCAGGGCGACGTCCATGGCGGCGAGTTCGAGTTCGTTCATCCGACCCAGCCGCTCGGCCACGGGGTTGAACAGCAGGTTGGCGAACATCACGCCGTACAGCGTCGTCAGCAGCGCGAGCGCCATGCCCTTGCCCAGCTGCGACGGGTCGGAGAGGTTGCCGAGCATGTTGATCAGACCGATGACCGTGCCGACCATGCCGAAGGTCGGCGCATAGCCGGCCAGCGACTTGAAGAACGCGATGGCGATGCCATGCCGGTCGTCGGTCGCCGCGACCTCGATCTCGAGCGTGTCGCGCAGGACCTCCTCGTCGACGCCGTCGACCAGCAACTGGACGCCGGTGCGCACGAAGCGGTCCTCGATGGTCTCGAGTCGAGCCTCGAGCGCCAGCATGCCGTCACGGCGGGCCACCTCGGCGAGCTGCGCGAGCTGGGTGATGGTGGTTTGCACGTCGAGCGAGTCGCCCTTGATGGCCTTGACGGTCGACTTGGGCAGGCTGCCGATGTCCGCCTTGCGGAAGGCCATCAGACCGGCGCCGAGGGCGCCGAGCAGCACGAGCACGGCCGACGACGGGCCGATCAGCGGCGCGAACGAGTTCCCGTCGATGATCGTGGCGATGATGATGCCGAGCAGGGCGAGGACGAGCCCGCCGAGGAACAGGGGATCCACGGTCAGTTCTCCTCGTCGCGCACGATGGAGAGCACCGGCGTCGTGGTGCGCAGGTCGTCGGCGGCGACGAGCAGCGAGGCCCGGAAGGCCACGATGCGGTCCACCACGACCTGGGGGAGCTCCTCGATCAGGACGCGACGGTTGTCGACCAGGGTCAACACCGTGTCGGGCGTCGCTTCGATCGATTCGATGAGGTCCGCGTTGATGAACAGGGGTTCGCCGCGGAGTCGGTGCACCAGGATCACCGCCGCACCTCCTTGTGCCGGCATCCGAACGGGCAGATCCTTCTGCCCTCTGCTTGGTGATCGGCTGCCCGGCTTCCGACTGAAGCGTCGTCGTGCGCCACGCACGGCCGGGTCGGGCCGGACGGCGGTGAGCGGCTGCTGTACCGCGTCGCTGCAGTGGCGGGCCGACGGGCCGAACAAGGGACGAACGTGACACGGTGGAGGGACGCGCAGCGATGACCGGACGGCCCGCATGGTCATCGGACGGCGGGCTTCCGGCTCGCACTGGACGACGTCGTACCCGGCGACCCACGCCTGGCGCCACGGTCCTGGCCGAGAAGGTCGAGGACGCCGCGACCTGGTCCCGCGCGCTGGCGTGCGGCGCCGCGCTGCTGCAGGGCTACTTCGTCACCCGGCCCGAGACGGTGCGTCCGATGCGCACGCTGGCGTTGCCGGCCCCGCACCTCGCCCTGTTGCGACGCTGTCGCGACGAGACGCTCGACCTCCACGCGGTCCCGCACTCATCGGCGGTGACCTGCAGCTCGCCGACCGCTTCCTCCGCCTGCTGCGCTACGAGGCCGGGTGGCGACCGGTGACCTCCATCCTCGACGGCCTGCTGGTGCTCGGCGAACGCGCCGCCCGAACGCCCGCGCCCCTGCCGACGTGACGGCAGGGGCGCGAGCGGTGGAGGCGTCGTCAGCGCTTGAGGTTGACCAGCTCCTGCAGCAGTTCGTCGCTGGTGGAGATGGTGCGGGCGTTGGCCTGGAAGCCACGCTGGGCGAGGATCAGGTTGGTGAACTCGGCCGCGAGGTCGACGTTCGACATCTCGAGGGTGCCCGACTGCAGGCCACCGAGGCCCTGGGCGGCGTCACCCGGTGCACCCAGGACGACCGCGCCGGCCGCGTCGCCGGCGTCGAACAGGCCGTTGCCGACCCGGGTGAGGCCGCCGGGGTTGGGGAACCGGGCCAGCTGGATCTGTCCGAGCACCTGGTTCTGGCCGTTGACCCGCCCGTTGATGGTCCCGTCCGAGCCGACCGAGACGTCGGTGGCGTTCTGGACGTTGATCGGGCCGTTGACGCCGACCACCCGCAGACCGTCGGGCGTGACCATGTTGCCGGCGCTGTCGACGCCGAAGGCGCCCGCCCGGGTGTAGAAGTTGGTCCCGGCGTTGTCCTGCACGACGAAGAACCCGTCGCCCTGGATCGCCACGTCGGTGGCACGGCCGGTGACCTGCGAGGCGCCCTGGCTGAAGACCAGGTCGGTCGCGGCGACGGCGGACCCGAGGCCGAGCTGCATCGGGTTGGTGCCGCCCTGGTTGCCGCCGCCGGCGGTGCCGCCGCGGACGACCTGGGTCAGGGTCTCCTGGAAGGTGGTCCGCACGGCCTTGTAGCCGGCGGTGTTGACGTTGGCGACGTTGTTGCCCGTCACGTCCATCATCGTCTGGTGCGAGCGCAGCCCGGAGACCGCGGAGAACATGGAACGCAGCATGGAGGTTTCCTTCGCCCGATCAGGCGTCGATGGCGACGGCGGTGCCGCCGGGTGCGGGGGTGCGACGGATCTCGGTGACCTGGTCGAAGGGGACTTCCTGTCCCCCGATCTCCAGGACCGGACCCAGCGTGGTGTAACGAACGGCGTCGACGACGCCCCGCACCGTGGTGCCATCCGTGGCGAGTGCGTGCACGTTCGTGCCGACCATCCCGGCGGCGGCCACGGCGTTCTGCAGGCCGAGGTCACGCCGCTGGAGGCTGGCGAGCTGCTGGACGGCGTCGAGCTGCGCGAGCTGCGCCGTCTGCATCATCATGGCGGAGGGATCGGAGGGGTTGAGCGGGTTCTGGTAGCGCAGCTGCGCCACCATCAACTGCAGGAACCCGTCGCTGCCCAGGCCGCCGAGCGCGGTCAGGGCCGCGTCACCGGTTGGCAGGCCGGCGCTCCCACCGATCCCGCTGATCATCGTCATGTGGTGGTCTCCTACAGGTGGACGCCCGGGCGCCGCCCGGCCGTGTTCGCGTCGGTCGTCCGCGGGGCAGCGCGGCCCGCAGACACCGGGGACCCGTCGGGGTGGTCCCGGTCGTCGGACCGCGACTGCCCGCCACGACCGTCGCCGGCGAGGTCGAAGCCGCGCTCCCGGAGTGCGTCGGCCGCCGCGCGCACGAGTTCACGGCTCGCGTCACGTTGGTCGCCCAGTACGTGCAGGCGCACGGCACCGTCCTCGATCGCCACACGCAGGCGGAAGTCGCCGAACTCCAGCGTGACCTCCCGCGGCGGCGGCGTCAGCTCGAGCCGCTCGAGCACGTCGAGCACGCGCTGGACCCCGGACGCGGACGCGACCGGCGCCGGCGGACGCTCGCCGCTGGCCCCGGTCATCGCCTCGGCCCCGGCCGGCGCGGCGTCGAGCACCACGGCGGAGGCCGCGGTACCGCTCGGGGCCGTTGATCCGGTCGCCTGTCGCACCGCCGGCGGGAAGCCTTCGCTCGCGGAGATTTCGGCACCGGCACGCGGGGACGGGGCGGGGTCACCGTCGGCGTCGAGCGCCTCGACCACCTCGGCGTTCGTGGTCGGCGACGGGGCCGGCTGGGACCGGACGGGACCCGGCGCGGATGCTCCGGCGTCCGCGTCCGGCGCTGCCGCCGACGCGCTCGACGGTTCGAGGTCCGGCGCCGGGAGGTCTCCGGCGACGGCGGCACCGTCTCCGACGGACGCGACCGTGTCCGCGTCGCCTGCCCCGTCCGCGTCGGCCGGCGCCCCGGCGCCAGGGGCGACGACGGGGTCGGCCGCGTCGGTGACCTGCGGCGCCGGCTGGGCCAGCAGTGCCGCCAGCGCCTGCGCGAGCGGCCAGGCCGGGGCGAGGAGTTCGGACGCGACCTCGCCCACGTCCGGTTCGGGCCGGTCGTCGACGGAGTCGCCCGCGACGACGGGCACGTCGGCGAGCAGGCTCGCCGAGGTCGTGGCCGGCTCCGGGGCCGCCGTGGCGTCGGTCTGCGGATAGGCGACCAGGCCGGCGAGCACGGCCAGGAAGTCGCCCTCGGCCGCAGCGTCGTCGTTGCCGGTCATGCCCGTCGTGGCGGGCGAGGCCGTCGTGGCGGGCGAGGCCGTCGTGGCGGGCGAGGCCGTCGTGGGGAATCGGATCAACGCCACTGCTCCCAGGTGTTCGTCACGCGTTCGACGTAGCGTTGGGTCTCTTGGATGCGGGGAATGCCGCCGGCCTGGGCGACCCGGTTCGGGCCGGCGTTGTAGGCCGCCAGTGCGAGTTCCGGGCGGCCGAAACGGTCGAGCTGCTGCTTGAGGTAACGGGCGCCGCCACGCAGGTTGTCCAGGGGATCGTGTGGGTCGACCCGCAGTCCGGCCGCGGTGCCCGGCATGAGCTGCGCGAGCCCGATGGCGCCGGCACGCGAGCGCGCGTCCGGATCGAAGTTGGACTCGTGGCGCACCAGGGCGGCGAGCAGTGCCGGGTCGAGACCGACCTCGTTCGCCGCCTGCTCGATGGCGCCGGCCCACGGCCGGCCGGCGGCGGGGAGCCGGTTCACCCAGGTACCGGAGACGCCGCTCGCGGCCGATGTGCCCGCGGCCGCCGGCGCCCCGGGGACGGTCCGGGCGCCGGAGGCGCCGGACGCGTCCGGTGCGGTGGCGACGGGCGTGCCACCGGGCGTGGAAGTCGACGCGCCCGCGGGTGGGCCGACGAGCGGCGTGGCGCTCGAGGCGGCCAGTTCGGCCGGGAACGACGGCGTCCGCGCCGCGGTGTTCGACGCGCCGCCCGCGCCCGACGGGCGCGACGCGGTCGCGGCCAACACGGGGGTGGACGGCTGGAAGGACTGGATGCGGCCCTGGATCGCGGCGATGCGCGCCTGCGCGTCGACCATGCCGCTGGCACCGAGCGTCATCATGGTCGGCGCCGCCAGCTCTCGAGCGCGACCGCGTCCAGCTGCGACTCGGCCGCACGGCTGGCCCGGGCGGCGGCTTCGCTGCCGCGCCGCTCCGCCAGGCGCTGGGCGCTGCGCCGCGCGATCGCGGCCTGCACGCGCCGTTCGTCGGCGGCCTCGGCCTGCGAGCGCGCGGCCAGCTCGCCGTCACGGGCCCGCTCGACGGCCTCGGTCAGCGCCAGGCTGCCCAGCCGGTGCTGGTGCAGGTCGCCGACCGAGCCGAACGCCGTCGGGGCGCTGCGCTGCTCGAGCGCGCTGACGGCCGACGACCGGCGTTGTCCGGCCAGACGCACCTGCAGGTCCGCGGCCGCCTGTTCGGCGAGTCGACGGCGTTCGATGCCCTCGCGCACCTGCAGCACGACGTTCATCCGGTCTCGCTTCACGCCGTTGCCTCCTCGGTGGCCCGCAGTCGTGCCGCGAGCTCGGCGATCCGCATCCATGCGTCGTCGGAGGTCACCACGTCCTGTGATGACTGGGTCAGGAAGGCGACGAGGTCGTCCATCAGGGACAGGGCCGCGTCGGCCACGCGGTCGCTGCCGGGCACGTAGGCGCCGACCTCGACCAGGTCACGTACCCGGTCGGCCGCGGCCAGGGACCGCCTTAGCGTTTGGGCGTCGGCCTGCTGCTGTGGGGTCGTGACGGTGGTCGCGAGTCGGCTGAGGCTCGCCAGCGGGTCGATGGCGGGGAACCGCCCCGCCGTGGTCAACGACCGGTCGAGCACGAGGTGGCCGTCGAGGATCGACCGGGCGGCGTCGGCGACCGGCTCGTCGTGGTCGCCGCCCTCGACCAGCACGGTGTAGAAGGCGGTGATGGTCCCGACCTCGCGCGGGCCGGAACGCTCGAGCAGCCGGGGCAGCAACGCGAACACCGACGGCGGATACCCCTTGGAGGTCGGTGGCTCGCCGGCGGCGAGGCCGACCTCACGCTGGGCGGTGGCCAGTCGGGTCAACGAGTCCACGGTCAGCAACACGTCATGGCCGTCGTCGGCGAAGGCCTCGGCCACCCGGGTGGCCAGGAACGCCGCCCGCAGGCGCAGCAGCGCCGGCTCGTCGGAGGTGGCGACCACCACCACGCTGCGTGCCAGGCCCTCCGGACCGAGCACGTCCTCGACGAACTCGCGGACCTCACGGCCACGTTCGCCGACCAGCGCGATGACCGACCGGGATGCGGTCGTGCCGCGGACCATCATCGCCAGCAGCGTCGACTTGCCCACCCCGGAACCGGCGAACAGGCCCATGCGCTGGCCACGTCCCACGGTGCACAGCGTGTCGATCAGCTTCACGCCCGTGTCGAGAGGATCCTCGACCCGTTGGCGTGCGAGCGCGTTTGGCGCCGCCGCGTCGACACCGTCGTGCGGGGCGTCGATCGGACCCTTGCCGTCGATCGGTCGTCCGAGCGCGTCGACGATCCGCCCGAGCAGGGCGTCACCGATCGGCGAGGTCAACGGTCCGGGCCGCGGTCGCACCACGTCGCCGCGGGCGATGCCGGCGGTGGTCCCCAGCAGCAGGGCGCGGGCGGCGTGGTCGTCGACCGCGACCACCTCACCGACCCGGGTCTCGCCGCGCACCTCGACGTCGACGGCGTCACCGACCGCGAGGCGCAGACCGCGCAGCTCGACCTCCGTGCCGACCACCCGCGACACCGAGCCGCGGCTGACCGCGCGCAGCAGGGTGCCGGTCACGGCGCTCCCCCGGGCACGTCGGTGATCCAGCCCTCGGCCCGCAACCGGGTCGCGGCTTCGAGCAGGGCGGCCCGGGTCAGCTCGGCCCCGCCCCAGGCGCCGCGCAGGACGACGTCGCCCGGCGCGACCGACGGGTCGGCGGCGAGCCGCAGTCGGGCGTCGCGCGGCGTGTCGACGAGGGCGGCGTGGTCCTGCGGGTGCAGCAGCACCTCGAGCGGGTCGTCGTCGAGCACGCTGGCGGCCTGGCGGGCCCGCTCGAGCAGCGCCAGTGCGGACGCCGGCGGCGTCGCCCCGAGCACGTCGGTCGCGAGCGCGGTGGCCAACGTCAGGTCCGCCTCCCGGGTCGCCGCCCGCTGGGCGAGCAGCTCACCGAACAGCGTGTCCAGGCGGGCCCCGATCTCGCCGGCGGACGCCGACGACGCCCGCCGGCCGGCCGCCTCGCCCTCGGCGTACGCCCGGGCGCTGGCCAGCGAGACGGCCTGCTCCACGACCGCCGCGGTGGCGGGGTCGAGCACGGGAACCGGCGCGACGAGCCGGTGCGCGTCCTCGCGGACCTCCACGCGCAGCAGCTCAGCCAACGAACTCCTCCTGGCCGCGCGACATCGTGATGACGCCTTCCTTCTCGAGCTCGTACACCAGCCGCACGACGTTGGTCTGCGCGGCCTCCACGTCCTTGAGGCGCACCTGCCCCATGAGGTCCATCTCCTCGGCGACCGACGTGCGGGCGCGCTCGGAGAGGTTGCGCAGCAGGGCCTCCTGCAACTCCGTGGACACGCCCTTGAGGGCCGTCGCGAGCTGGGCCGGCTCCACCTGGCGCAGCAGTTCCTGCAACGCGCGGTCCTGGAGGGTGATGAGGTCCTCGAAGACGAACATCAGGGCACGGACGCGTTCGGCCAGCGCCGGGTCGGTCGTCTCGAGCTCGGACATGATCGCGCGCTCGGTGGCACGGTCGCTCTGGTTGAGCAGGTCGGCGAGCTCCTTGACCCCGTCGCGTCGACCGCTGCGGCGACGCACCTCCCCCAGCCGCGAGCGGAACGACTCCTCGATGCGGCGCACGACGTCGGCGTCGGCGCGCTCCAGGGTCGCCAGCCGGCTGGCCACCGACACCTGGACCTGCGGGTCGAACCCGCCCAGCAGGGTGGCACCGAGCCGCGCGGGCAGGTGGGCGAGCACGACCGCGATCGTCTGCGGGCTCTCCTCTCGCAGGTGCTGCAGGATCTCCGCCGGTTCGTGCATCCGCAGGAAGTGGAACGGTGCCGACTGCGACGAGGCGAGCAGCCGGTCGACGATCTCGTCGGCCTCCTCGCCGTAGCGCGAGCGCAGCATCTCCCGGGCGTGGTGTTCGCCACCGCTGAGCAACGCGGCGTGCGCCTCCGCCTCGGCGCGGAACTCGGTCAGGATCGACTCGAGCTGGAGCGGCGGGACGTCGCCGAGCTGGGCCACCTCGAGGGCGACCTGCTCGACCTCCTCCTCGCTGAGGTGCTCGAGGACCTTCGACGACAGCTGCGGGCCGACGGCGACCAGGACGGCGGCGGCCTTCTGGGCGCGACCGAGCACGAGTGCGGTGCCGTTCACGAGGGCACCTCCGATCCCTGGCGGTTGGGGGTGGGGACGAGGACCGGGGTCATACCGAGGTCCTCCGGTCGGCGAGCCAACCGCGGAGCAGGGAGGCGATCTCCTCGGGCTGCCGCTCGACCATCGCCGCGACCTCGTCCTGGATGCTGGGACCGGTCGGCAGCGGTTCGGGCTCGTCGACGACGTCGAGCGGCACGGCGGTGCGGACCTGGGCGGGGACGACCTTCTCCTCGACGACGCCCTTGTCCTTCTTGCGGCGCGTCATGAGGAACAGCATGACCGCGATCAGCACGATCAGGGCGAGCGCGAGGTAGGTCTCGAGACCTCCCAGCAGTCCCGGTTCGGCTTCCTCGGCGGGTGCGGCGTCCTCGGCCGGGGTGGTGACGCGGGTGATGGCGATCGCGTCCTCGCGCAGGGCGAGGTCGATGCCGGCCGCGGCGCCCACCAGCTCGCGCAGCTGCGCGTCGGTGACCTCCGAGCCGTTCTCGACCACCAGGGCGACCGAGAGCTGCTCGACGGTCCCGGGTGCCTGCACGGTGCGGGTGGTGGTCCGCCCGACACCGAACTCGGTGCTGGCGTCCTCGCGGGTGTAGTTGCTCGGACCGTTGCCGGTCGGCAGCGGTCCGCCGTCGACCCCGGCGATGCCACCGGCGGCCAGGCCCTCGCCCTCGAACTCCTCGAGGCTGCTGGAGCTGCGCAGCGGCGTCCCCTCGGCGTCGAAGGTCTCGGTCTGGATCTCCGACTCGTCGAAGTTCAGCCCGGCGCGGACCGCGACCGAGGCCGGGAAGCCCGTGGCACGCTGGACCAGCGCCTGCAGGTCGGCGTTCATGGCCGACTCGAACTCGCGGGTCAGGCGCTGCTGCCGGTCGCTGACGCCGCCGATGACGCCCTCGCCGGGGGTGTGCAACACGTTGCCGGCCGTGTCCGCGACGGTGACCCTGTCGGGGGTCAGCCCCTCGACCGCGGACGACACCAGCAGCGTGATCGCCTCGACCTGGTTGCTGTTGACGGGCCGGGCGGCGCGGATCAGCACGCTCGCCGACGCCGGCTCACGCTGGTCGGTGAACAGGGTCTCCTCGGGCAGCACCAGGCGCACGGTGGCACTGTCGATGCCGTCCATCGCCCCCAGCGTCCGGGACAGCTCGCCTTCGACGGCGCGCTGCAGGTCGACCCGCTGGCGGAAGTCGGAGATGCCCAGCGCCTGGTTGTCCAGCAGCTCGTACCCCGGAACGCTGGGGGTACCGCTGACCCCCACCGAGGCGAGGTCGGCCCGGACCCGGTGCAGCTGCTGCTGGGGCACCAGCACCCGCGAACCGTCGAGCTGGTAGGGCACGCCCTGGCTCTCGAGCTCGGTCACGACCTCGGACAGCTCCTTGTCCTCGAGCCCGGCGTACAGCAGGGCGTAGCTGGGCGTGGTGATCCAACGTACGAACGGCACGGCGGCCATCACCAGCACCACGACGGCGACGACGATGCCGACCCGCTGGGCGGGGGGCAGCGAGCGCACCAGGCCGTTCAGGCGGTCCTTGAGCTCCACGAGCGATCAGTCCTGTGGGTGGGGGCGTCGGTGGGTGACCAGGTCAGACCTGGATCCGCATGACTTCCTGGTAGGCCTCCAGCGCGCGGTCGCGCACCTGGACGAGCATGTCGACGGCGAGACCGGCCTGGCTGGTGGCGGCCATCACCTCGTGGATGCGGGTCGAGCCGCCGCTGGCGACGTCCTCGACGAGGGCGTCGGCGGTGTGCTCGAGCGCCGAGACCTGCTGCAGGCCACGGCCGAGCGCCTCCCCGAAGCCGGGGGCGGGCGTGCCGGCCTCGAGCCCCGAGATCGGGGTGGGCAGGGCGGGAGCGACGGGCAGTGCCGACGCGATGGCGGGAATGGCCATTACTGGGAGCCTCCAAGGCGAAGCGCGGCCTGGTAGGCCTCCTTCGCGGATTCGACGGTGCGGAGATTGGCCTGGTAGGCCCGCTGGGCGATCATCATGTCGACCATCTGCGAGCCGAGGTCGACGACCGGTTGGGTGACCGTCCCCTGCTCGTCGGCCAGCGGGTGGTCGGGGTCGTAGGTGCGGGCGGGGTCGCCGCCGTCGCGGACCTGCTGGGCGACGTGGACGCCGGAACCGGTGGACGCGAACGGTCCCCCACCCAGCGGACGCGCGACCAGCTGCAGCGCCCGGAAGGGCTCCTCGCCACCGGGCGCCACCGTGTTGGCGTTGGCGATGTTGTGGGCGATGGTGTCGAGCCAGTGGTGGGCGAAACCGACCCCGGTCCGACCGATGTTCATCGACGAGAAGCTCATCGGCGGCCGCCCATCGCCACGCGGAGCTGACCGACCTTGTAGTTGAACGAGGTGATCATGGCGTCGCGGTGCAGGCCGTCCTTCATGGAGCCGATCAGCTCGGTCTCCATGTCGACGCTGTTGCCCCGCGCGTCGACGATGGAGGGCGTGGCGACCACGTCGGGTGCCGCGGCGCCGGCGGGGTCACGTCGCCGCAACGCGTCGCGCAGCGAGGTCTCGAAGTTGTTGGTGCTGGCCCGGAAGTTCGGGGTCTCGCTGTTGGCGATGTTGTTGGCACGAAGCGTGCCCCGCATCGCGAGGCCGTCGAGCGCGCGCAGCGCCGCCGACGTCGTCACATCCCACATGGATCCTGCCCTTTCAGGACAACACGAAAGGAGGAGGCAGAGCGCCTCCTCCATGAGCCGTTCGGGTATCCGTACCGAGTTGTCTCGATGACCGTCGGCCACCGGGCCGGACGCTGAAGCGGTGCGGGCCGCGGGTCGGACCGCGTGTCCGCGCCCAGCGGTGTCAGCTGGCGTAGGCCGTGCCGGCACGCCGCCGCTGGGCGACGTCCCCGAGCTCGGCACGCACCGAGCCGAGCTGCCCGTGGACGCGTCGCTGCAACCCGGTGATGCGGACCGCGAGGCGTTCGGCCCGGGGGCGCAGGGCCTCGGGAAGCGGGCCCAACCCGGCGGGCGGCGCCCAGGTCGGCATCGGCGCGAGCTCGCCCGCGTCGAGCGCCGCCTGCAGGGTGACCACCCCGCGCTCGAGCTGGTCGAGCACGTCGGGCCAGCCGTCGGCGAGCCGAGGTGCGGGCTGCGGGGCCGCGGACGTCACCCGGTCACCGCGGCGACCGGCGCGGTGTTCACGCACGCCTGCTCCCAGGCGTCGCGCAGACCGACCAGCACCTGCGCCACGTCGTCGAGGCCGTCGGCCGACTTGGTGACGTTGGCCGTCACCAGCCGGTCGATGCAGAAGTCGTACAGGGCAGCGAGGTTGGCCGCGACCTTGCCGCCACGCTCGTGGTCGAGGGTGACGGCCAGTTCGGTCACGATCGCCTGCGCACGACCGAGGCAGTCGTTGACGTCCTCGAGGTCGACCGGCGTCGCGGCCAGGCCGCGACCCGCACGGGCGATCTCGGCCAGGGCGCCGTTGTAGAGCATGAGGACCAGCTGGGCCGGTGAGGCGGTCTGCGCCGCCTGCTGCCGGTAGAACTGCTGGGGCTGTGCGTACATGGGACCGTCCTCGTTCGTTCTCAGAACTGGTTGAGGTTGCGCAGCCCCGAGAGCTGCCCGGCCAACCAGTTGCCCTGCGCGTTCATCTGGGCGAGCGCCGACTCCATGGCGACGAACTGCCGCCGGAGCGTCGACTCCCGGGTCTCCAGGCGCTGCTGGAACCCGTCGATGCGCGTCTGGAACACGTTGATCTGGTCGGCAATGCCCTTGCGCGCTCTAGCGACCAGCCCGTCCACGCCCTCGGCCGCGCGCAGGACGGTGTGCACGTTGCCGGCGAGTCCGGGTCGGAAGGCGATCGCGACCGGCTCGTCGCTCTTCTCCGTGCCGTTCCACGACAGCGAGATCCCGGCGCCCGGGCCGGTGCTCGCGGTCAGCTGACGGCCGGCACCCGTCATCGGCAGCCACACCGGGTCGTTGCCGGCCACCGCGATCTCGCCGACCACGCTCTGTCCCGGCGCGAAGGCGAAACCACCCGAGCCGAGCGACCTCCCGTCGGCACCGAGCTCCTGGATCGTGAACGTCGACGCCGGACCCATCCGGCTCTCCTCGATCACCAGCGAGTCCCCGTCGCGACGGGCGGAGAGCGTCGCGATCTGGGCCGTCCGCAACGCGGCGTTGAGCGCGTCGACGATCTCGGACGCGCCCATCGTGGCCGGGTCGAGCGTCACGGTCGCGGTGCGCCCGGCCGACTGGATGCGGAACGTCTTGGCCTCCTCGAACCCGCCCGGCGCCGTGGCGCGCGTCGCGCTCGCCGGCTGGAGGATCCGAACCTGGTACGTGCCGGCCTGGGTGGCGACCCCGCCGATGACGCCGGTGGCCCGGGCGTCGTCGGGCGTGGCGGTGCGGCCGAACAGGCGGCCGACCGCGTCGAAGTCCTCTTGCAGCGCCGTACGCAGCTTCGCGTCGTCCAGCGTCACGGTCCCGGTGCGGTCGACCGTGATCCCGAGCTGCGCGGCACTGGAGAACGGCCCGTCGGTGGCGCCCGGTGGGGCGCTGACGGCGGTGCGGAGCTGGTCGAGCAACCGCCGGGCGGCCGGGTCGCCCTGCAGGGCGCCGGCGGTCTTCGCGGTCGCGTCGTAGCGCGTGAGGTCGTTGAGGGTCTTGATCGCGCCGTTGAGCGCCTCGACGTAGGTCTTGACCGCGGTGACGGCCGCCTCGGGGTCACGCTGGGAGGTCACGGTGACCGGGTCGCCGTTGGTGGCCTTGCGCAGCGTGAGCGTCGCGCCGGGGACGAGGTCGGTCACGGTGTTGCTCGAACGACGTACGACGATGGCGTCGTCCCCGGTGCCCAGCCGCAGCACCGCGTCCTGGGCACTCTGCAGCACCCGCATGCCGTCGGGTTGGTCCGCGGTCGCCGGTGCGAGCTGGGCCAGGCCCGTGGTGCTTGACACCTGCACGGTGTTGGCCGCACCGCTGTCCTTCGAGGAGATCAGCAGGCGGTGTTCGTCGTCGCCGGTCTTGACCACGGAGGCGGTGACGCCGGCGTTGGCACGGTTCAGCTTGTTCGCGATCGTCTGCAGGCTGTCGCCGGCCACGACGTCGATCGACACCGGGTCCTTGGTGCCGACCTGCACGTCGAGGCGACCGGTTGCCGCGAGCGGGTCGGTGGCCGAGCGGAACACCCCGCTCGTCACCTGCTGGGGGCGCGCGAGCTGCTCGACCGAGAAGCTGACCGAACCGGTGGCGGAGGTCGCGGCGCGTGCCACCCCGACCGCGTCGGTGTTCGACGAGGACACCGTGACCAGGCTGGAGAAGCGGTCCGGGCGGGAGATCGCATCGACCGCGGTGCGCAACGACGACAGCTTGGTGTTGACCTGCGACCAGGCGTTGTCGACGCCGCGCAGCTGCGCCTGCGTCGACTGCAGTCGCGTCACCGGCTGACGTTCGAGCGCCATCAACTGGTTGATGATGCCGGTGGTGTCGAGACCGGAGGCGATGCCACCGATCGAGAACATGCCCGAACTGCTCATGCGAGCTCCTCCCGTACCTGGAGCGGGTATGCCGAGGGGTGGCGCCCCGATCGCTCGGGAGCGCCACCCCTGGAGGTGTTGCGGTGGATCAGCGGAGCAGGGACAGGACGCCCTGGGGCACCTGGTTCGCCTGCGCCAGCATCGCGGTGCCGGCCTGCGACAGGATCTGCGAGCGGGTGAAGCTCACCATCTCCTGCGCCATGTCGGTGTCGCGGATGCGGGACTCGGCGGCGGAGAGGTTCTCCACGGCGACCGAGACGTTGCGGATGGTGCTCTCCATGCGGTTCTGGAAGGCACCCAGCTCCGCACGGTTGGTCGACACGTTCACGATGGCGTCGTCGAGCGCGTCCAGGAAGGCGTCGGTGTCGCCAGCCGTCGGAGCAGCAGCGCCAGCAGCGCCACCGGCCTCCGGAGCGCCCTCCGTGCCCTCGCCACCGTCTGCGGTCTCGGCACCCTCGACCTCTTCGCCACCCTCGACCTCTTCGCCACCCTCGCCCCCTTCGACGGCACCAGCGCCACCGGCAGGCGGCGTCGTGGCGGTCGCGGGGACGACGGTGAACTTGTCGAGGCCCAGGTCCTCCGAGCTCACGCCCTTGATGGTGACCGAGGTGTTCTGGCCGGAGTTGGCACCGACCTGGAACTTGAACTCCTGGCCTTCCTTGCCGCCGTTCAGGATCTTCTTGGTCCCGAACTGCGTCTGCTCGGCGATCCGGTCGAGCTCTTCGCGCAGCGCCGAGATCTCGCCCTGGTTGGCCTGGAGCGAGGTCTCGTCGTTGGTACCGGTGTTGGCGGACTGGACGACCAGGTCACGCATGCGCTGCAGGATCGAGTGGACCTCGGTCTGCGCGCCCTCGGCGGTCTGCACGAGGCTGATCGCGTCCTGGGCGTTGCGCGTGGCGACCTTCAGGCCACCGATCTGGCTGCGCAGGTTCTCGCTGTTGACGAGACCCGACGCGTCGTCGGCGGCGCGGTTGATGCGGAACCCGCTGGACAGCTTCTCCAGCGACTTGGCCTGCGAACCCTGCGTCTCCGACAGGTTGCGGTACGCGTTGAACGCGGCGATGTTCTGGTTGATGCGCATGTGGGCTCGACCTCCGTGTCTTGGCCCTTCGGTTGCCGGCTCTTGCCGGCGTGCTGCTTCCATCGGCTCACCGCCCGGACCCCTGAAGCACCGGGTCGAAAAAAGTTCTGCGGCTCAGGGCGCGAGCTCGTCGAGGGTCTGGAGCAGCCGTTCGCTGCTGAAGGGTTTGACGAGCATGCGCACGTCGGCGGTGGTGCGCGTCGGTGCCTGCCCGGAGGTGAACAGCAGCACGGGCAACCGGGGCCGGCTTGCGCGGGCCCGCTCCACCAGACGCCACCCCGGCAGACCGGGCAGGGCGAGCTCGGCGACCAGCACGTCACCGCCCTGCTGCTCCAGCAACCGCAGGCCCGTCTCGCCGTCGGCGCAGGCCAGCACCCGGTGCCCGGCCGTGGCCAGCATCTCGGTGACCAGGCGGCGGGCACGTTCGTTGGGGTCCACGAGCACCACCAGCCGCCCGGCACCGTCCCCGACGGGGCGCTCGTCGACGTCGACGTCGTCGGTGGCGACGGGCAACGCGAGCGCGATGGTCGTCCCCTCGCCCGGCACGGAGTGGACGTCGATCATCCCGTCGATCTGCTGCACGAAGCTGAGCACCGTGGGCAGACCCAGTCCGCTACCGCGGGCGCCGGGCTTGGTCGAGAACAGCGGTTCGAACGCGCGGGTGAGCGTCTCGTCCTCCATGCCGGTGCCGTCGTCGAGGACCGCGAGACGCACGTGACGACGACCCGCGTCCAGCGGCGGCCGCGGACCGGAGGTGAACCCGCCCGGCGCCGCAGTGTCGGTGACCCGGGCCCGCACGACGATGGTGCCGCCCTCGGGCAGCGCGTCGTTGCTGTTGCGCAGGAGCTGCTCCAACGCCTGCTCCAGACCGTCCGTGTCCACCCGCACGGCGGGAAGGTCGTCGGGCAGGTCGAGCTCCACCGTCACCCCCTCGGCCAGTGCGGGAGCGAGCCGGGCGTGCACGGACGCGACGGCGCGGTGCAGGTCGACCGGCTCGGTGGCACCGTCACCGCCGGCGAACTCCATCAGCTTGCGCGCCAGCGCCTCGGTCCGGTCGACGGCCTGCCGGATCTGGTCGAGGTCGTCGAGGATCGTCTCGACCGGCCCGTCGCCGACCCGGGGCGCCAGGTCCTGCACCGATCCGCTCGCCAGGTCCAGGTACGAGCTCAACACCGTGATCAGGTTCTTCAGGTCGTGCGCGACGCCGCCGGCGAGCCTGCCGGCGAGATCGAGCCGCTGGGCCTGCGCCAGCTGCTCGGACAGCCGGGCGCGCTCCTGCACCACCCCGGTCCGTTCGTCGTCCCACCGCGACGTTCCGGCGATGGGCTCGTGCTGGCCGGCGCCGGTCGGGCTCACTCGTCCGAGCCCAACCACCGGTAGCCGACCCCGGCCTCGGTCGCGACGTAGCGAGGTGCGCTGGCGTCGTCGCCGAGCTTCTGTCGCAGCGCGCGCAGGTGGACCCGCAGGCTGTCGCGGGCCTCGTCACCGTGCTTGTCCGACCACACCGCCGCGATGATGTCGCGGTAGGTGAGCAGTTTGCCCGGGTTGGCGACCAGCACCTCGAGCAGCTTCCACTGCAGCGGGGTCAGGCGCACCTCCTCGCCGGCGACCCGAACCCGCCGGGCGGAGAGGTCGACGGCGAGGTCGCCCACCTGCACCGTCGGCTGCTCGATGGCGGTGACCGCGGCCGTGCCGGACCGACGCAGGATCGCCCCGAGCCGCGCGCGCAGCTCCTCCATGGAGAACGGCTTGTCGATGAAGTCGTCCGCCCCGGCGTCGAGCGCCAGGACGCGGGCACGCTCGCTGCCCGAACCCGACAACAGCACGATCGGGACCGCGGTCCAGGCCCGCAGACGTTTGACGACCTCGATCCCGTCGAGGTCGGGCAGCCGCAGGTCGAGCAGCACGACGTCGGGTGAGGCGGCCGCCGCAGCCGCCAGGCCGTCCTCGCCGTTGCGGGCCACGATCACGTCGTGACCGGCACGGGTGAGGCCGCGTCCCAACGCGGTCAGGATCTGCGGTTCGTCGTCGACCGCGAGAACCTTCGCCACGTCGCGTGCCCCTGCCGCCGGAACTAGACCGTGCCGCAGCGTAGAGGGCGCACTCCGCGTGGGCACGGTCCGCGGTGCCGGCGCGCGGTCAGGGCCACGGCACGGGGCGGGGCGGAGGCGGGGGCGGGGGCGGGGGCAGGGGCAGGGGCAGGGGCGGGAGATCAGATCACGCGGCGGATGGCGTGCGGTGTGCCGCGGGTCATCTCGGCGTACTTGACCACGTCACCGGTGCGTGGGGCGTGGATCATCTTGTTGCCACCCGCGTAGATGCCGATGTGGTTGGGTCGGTTGCCTTCGCCGTACCAGAACACCAGGTCGCCGGGTCGGGCCTCGGCGAGACTGGCGATCGGTCGTCCGGCCTTCGACTGGTCCACGCTGACGCGGGGCAGTTTCACCCCGAGGTCGCCGAACGTGCGCTGCACGAAGCCGGAACAGTCGAGTCCGTTCGGGCTCGTCCCGCCCCAACGGTAGGGGACGCCGAGATAGCGCTCGCTCGCGGCCAGGACCCGCGCGCCGGCCGATCCGTCCGCAGCCGCGACGTTGCCGACCGGTCGGGCCGCCGCGACGCCGCCGACGGCCGGGGTGGCGGGCGACGCACCGACCGGGGTGGCGGGCGACGCACCGGCGCCGATGGGGGCCGGAGGGAGCTCGACGACGCTGGCGGCCGCGATCGTCTGCGCGACCTGGTCCGCGTCGGCGTCGGCGAGTGCGGACACCATGGTTCCGAGCGAGACGGTCGGCAACCGGGTCGGGTCGAACCGGGACGTGGCCGCCTGCAGGGCCGCGGCGAACCCCGCGGGGGGAACGCCGTTGGTCCCGGGGGCAGCCGCCGGTGCAGGACCGACGGACGGTTGGAGTGCAGATACGGGCACGCGTGGACCTCCTCGTCCCCTGCCCGTCGGCGTGCAACCCGACGGCCCAACCGACCCCTGCCCGACGTGCGCACGACGCTCGGCCCGGCGCCCGGACGGGTGGGACACGTGCACGGCGACCGAGGGCGAAGTCCTCAAGCCGGCGCCCCGGCGGCCGACGGCTGCCGGCATGAGACGAGACCGACGTGCCCTCGAAGACCTCAGCCACTGCCTCTGGGAAGAGCGGCAGGTGGTCACCCACCTGTTGTTCAAGCTCACGGTGACCCGGCTGTTGCTCGCCGCGGACGAACGCCGCTTCGTGGCCCAGGCCCTGGCCGAGGTCGAGACGGCGGTCGACGCGCTGCGCCAGGACGAGTACCGCCGCGACGAGGCGTTGCGGGTGCTGGCCGGCCTGTGGGGCACCGACCCGCTGCTGCTCACGCTGGCGGAGCTGGCCCGGCTGGCCCCGCCACCGTTCGACCACACCTTCGCCGACCACGCCGGCGCGTTCCGGGCGTTGGCGGCGGAGATCGACCACGTCGCCCGGGAGAACCGCGTCCTCGCCCAGGGCGACCTGCAGATGGTCGCCGACCAACTCGACCACCTCACCGGGCCCCAGCTCCCGGTGGCATCGACCTACGACGCATCCGGACAACTCGACGCCACCACCGGCGTCGGGCGCCGGCTGCGGGAGGTGTTCTAAGTGTCCTTCGTCGGCCTCTACACCGGTCTCAGCGGCGTCCGCGCCGCCCAGGTCGGCATCGACATCACGAGCCACAACGTGGCCAACGCCGCCACGCCCGGCTACACGCGCCAGCGGGTCGAGCTCGCCGCGCGTCCGACCTACCAGGCGCCCGGGGCCAACATCGGCACGGGCGTCGACGTCACCACGATCGGCCGGCTGCGCGACGGGTTCCTCGACGCGCGCTTCCGCACCGCGGTCGCCGACCACGCGGCCTCGTCGGTGCGCGGCGACCTGCTCGGTCGGCTCGAGCAGCTGACCGGTGAGCCCCAGCAGGGGGTCTCGACCCGCCTGACCCGGCTGTGGGAGGCGGCGGAGTCGTGGGCCAACAACCCGGCCGACCCCGCGACGCGCCGTCAGGTGCTCAGCGAGCTGTCCTCGGTGTCCGACACGCTGCGCTCGACCGCCGCCGCCTGGGACGCGCTGGAGGCCGACGTCACCTCCCGACGCGACACCCAGGTGGCGATGGTGAACAAGACGCTCGAGTCGCTCGCCGCTCTCGACCAGCGCATCGCCGACACCGACCCGACACGGGTCGGACCCGACCTGTACGACCAGCGTGACCTGCTGCTCGACGAGGTCGCGCGCCTGACCGGCGGCGAGGTGCGCATCGACACCGAGGGCCGTGCGCTGGTGACCGTGCCCGGTGCCGACGGCCAGCCCGTCGACCTGCTGCGCACCGGCGAGCGCGCCAAGCTGTTCGTCGACGCCGACGCCGGGTCGATCGCCGTGGTCACCCTCGACGCGACCGATGCCGACGGCGCGCCCGTGGTGGCGGCCGGCGGCGAGATCGGTGGACTCCACCAGGTGCTCAGCGCCGACCTGCCGCAGTGGCGCCGGGAACTCGACGCCTTCACCGAGGCCTTCGTCGCCGCGGTGAACGGGGTCAACGCCGGCGGCGCCGTCGCCGACGGTGACGGCGGATCCCGGCCCGGCGACGTGCTGATGACGTTCGAGCCCGGCAACGCCGCGGCCAGCGTCCGGCTCGCCGACGGGGTCGGCGTCGGTCACCTCGCCGCCGGCGCCCTGCCGACCACCGACGGGGTCCACGACCCCTCGCTGGCCCCGGCCCCCAACGACGGCCGCAACGCGCGGCTGTTCGCGGATCTGCGCACGGCCAGGCTCGACGCGGACGGCAACCCGACCGCCGGTGGCAGCAGCCTCGAGAACCGGCTCGCCGACCTGGTCGTCGGACTGGCCGCCGACGTCCGCGCCGCCAAGGGCGCGGCCGACGGGGCCCGCGCCGTCTCGGTCGGGGCGGAGCTCGCCCGGCTGCAGGAGCACGGGGTCAGCCTCGACGAGGAGATGGTCGGGCTCGTGCGCTACCAGCGTTCGCTGGAGGCGGCCAGCCGGGTCATGACCGCGGTCGACGAGGCCCTGGACGTGTTGATCAACCGCACCGGCATCGTCGGTCGCTGAGGAGGACCCCTGTCATGCGAATCACCAGCGAGGCGATGGTGCTGCGGTCGGTCGACCGGCTCCAGTCGCGGCTGGCGCTCTACGAGCGCTCCCAGACCGAGTTGGCCACCGGCCGCCGGATCCTGCAGCCCTCCGACGACCCGGCCGGCACCCGCCGCGCCCTGTCGTTGCAGTCGTCGCTGCAGGGCCGCGAGCAGGAGTTGGCGAACATCTCCGACGCCCGCGGCTGGCTGGACACGGCCGACACCCATCTGCAGACGGTCACCACACGGCTCGCCCGCGTCCGTGACCTCGCGACCCAGGGTGCCAGCGACCAGGACGACAACGTCCGCAGGGCGCTGGCGGCCGAGATCCGGCAGATCACCGAGGAGCTGGCCGGCATGGCCAGCACCACGCACCTCGACCGTCCGTTGTTCGGCGGTTTCGGGACCGGTGAGCAGGTCCGCAGGGTCGACGGCGCCTGGCAGTTCCCCGACGCCCGTCAGGCCGGCGAGCCCGACCAGATCACGCGGCGGGTCAGCGACAGCGAGCAGGTCCGCATCAACGTGACCGCGGCCGAGTGGCTGGGCACCGAGGTCGTCGGCACCGACGACCAGGGCGCTCCGGTCCAGGGTCCGCAGCTGCTGAACTTCCTCGAGCGACTCGCCACCGAACTCGAGACCGGCGACGACCCCGCCGTGGTCGGCGAGTCCCTCGCCCTCATCCAGACCGCCACCGTCAAGGTGACGGACACCCTCGCGCAGATCGGTGCCGCGACCAACCGGGTCGAGTCCGCCCGGGCCCGGGCACTGGACCTGCAACTGACCCTGCGCAGCGAGCTGTCGCAGGTGGAGAACATCGACATGGCCCAAGGAATCATGGAACTTCAGGTGCAACAGGTCGCCTACGAGGCAACCCTGCAGGCATTGGCGAAGGCGCTGCCGCCGTCGCTGGTGGCGTTCCTGCGATGAGTGCCTCCGCCACCCTCCCCGCCCGTGCCGAAGGAGTGCCCGTGAGCGTGCCGGACGAGCCCCGGGTCCTGCGTTTCCGCGACGGGATCCCGGGCTTCCCCACCGCCCTCCGTTTCGTCCTGTCCGACCTCACCGACGACGGCACCTTCCAGCTGCTGACCAACGTCGAGGACCCGTCGCTGGCGCTCGTGGTCGCCTCGCCGTGGTTGTTCTTCCCCGACTACACCCCCGAACTGCCGGTCGGCGACCAGGTCGTGCTGGGCATCGACCGTCCGGAGGAGGCGGTGCTGTTCTGCACCGTCATCGCCGACGACGAGACCGAGGCGCTGCACCTCAACCTGCGGGCCCCCTTCGTCCTCAACGCCCGCACCCTGGCCGCACGGCAAGTCGTGTTGGAGGACACCGGGCTACCGTTGCGAGCCACCGTCACAGCAGGAGGCTGAGCGGGTGCTCGTACTCTCTCGCCGGATCGGCGAGTCCATCGTGATCGGCAACCAGGTCACCATCACCGTGCTCGAGGTGCGTGGCGACCAGGTGCGCATCGGGGTCGACGCCCCGCGTGAGGTGCAGGTGCACCGCGAGGAGGTGTGGCAGGCGCTGCAGGAGGAGAACGCACGCGCTGCCGACACCGCCGACCGCGCCCGCCGACTCGTCGCCCGCATGCCCCAGGCGGCCCGCCGTCCCGACGACGGACCGCCCAAGCCGCCGGGCTAGACGCCGACGTGCCCTCGAAGACCCGTGCGCTCGCACGGGTCCTCGAGGCATTGGGCGCCCGCCGGACGCGCTGCCGCGGAGCGCCGCACCCGGGAACGGGGCCTCGGACTCCCCCGGCTGACGTCGACCGAGCGCCTGGCGGCCACGAGGCGGCCGTGAGGCGGCCCGGCACCAGAACGCACCGGCCCGCTCGGGCCGGTGCGTTCGTGTGTCGTCGCGGTCGAGCGCTCAGACGATGACGGCGGCCTCGGCGGCGGCGAGTCGCTGACGCACGTCCTCGGCGGCTGCCCCCAACACGGCGGCGGCACGCGCGCGGGCGTCGGCGACGCCGTTCGTGGCCGTGCGCAGCCGCACGACGACGTCGGTGAACAGCGCGTGGGTGTCGGGGTCGACGGCACCCGCGAGCTCGGTGGCCGAGGCGTCCACGGGAAGTCCCGCGGTCGCGAGGACCAACGTACGGCCGAGTTCGAGTGCGGCCAGGCGTTCCGCAGCCTGTTCGAGGTCCTCCATCGCCTGGACGAGGAATCGCTCCTCGTCGGCGACCACGAGCAGTTCGAGCGCACGCAGCCGCGATTCGACGGCCTCGAGGGCCGTGGCCTGGCGGTGCAGGAGGGTGACGAGCTGGTCGTACACGGGAACAGGACCTTCTTTCCATGGAGTGGAACTCCGCTCCCTTCCCGTCGGCGACGCACCGAGGGTCTGAAGCCCTATCCCCGGGGGCCGAACGGCCGATGACCACGGAACGCGACCGACACACCCGACGACTCGTCACGCATAGTGGTCAAACTGCCACGTTGTGAAGTCGCCGGGAAGCTGCCGGCGGCGGCTGTGAAGGCGGCGTGAAGGCGACTCCGGTCGCTGGCTCCGACGGCCGAAGCTGTCCCCGTACCCACCGGGGCCACTTTTTCGCAGGAGCCGCAGAGCCGATGACCACCGCCACCGCCACCGCGACCGCCACGGGCGTGTCCACCGCCGTCGACGTCAACGCGCTGGTCGAGGAGCACCTCTACCTGGTCGGCCACGTGGTCAACCAGCTCTCGGCCCGCTTCCCGCGCCACGTCGACCGCGACGAGCTGCGTGGCGCCGGCGCGGCCGGTCTGGTCGACGCCGCCCACCGCTACGACCCCTCCACCGGGGTGCCCTTCGGCCGCTACGCCGCGATCCGCATCCGTGGTGCGGTGCTCGACGCGACCCGCTCGCGTGACTGGGCGACCCGGCGGCTGCGTCGTGACCTGCGCACGATCGAGTCGACCCAGGCCGAGCTCGAGGAGAAGCTGCAGCGCCGTCCCGACGACGCCGAGATCGCCGAGGCGATGGGCACCGACGAGTCCGCGGTCCGCTCGCGACGGGCGGCCGCGGTGACCTCCACGCTGCTGACGCTGGACCGTCCGGTGCGTGAGGACGAGTCGGGCGGGGTGCTCGGTGACCGGCTGGTCGAGCAGGACACCGCGTGGCTGCCCGAGGCCGCGCTGGAGCACAACGAGCTCGTCGGCACGCTGCGCACCGCGATCGCGCACCTGCCCGAGCTGCCCCGCAAGGTCCTGGTCGAGCACCACTTCGAGGGCCGGTTGCTGCGCGACATCGCCGACGACCTCGGGGTGACCGAGGCCCGCGCGTCGCAGCTGCGTCACGAGGCCCTGCACGCGCTGCAGGCCTACTTCGGGACCGCCTACGACAACGTGCCCACCGTGCCCGCCGACGCCCCGGGCAAGCGCCGCCGTGCCGCCTACGTCGCCCAGGTCTCGACCAACACCACCTGGCGCACCCGCCTCACCGGCGACGACGCCGCCGACCTCACCACGTCCTTCGCCTGATGCCGGCCGTCGAGATCGACGTCCCGCTCGTCCGGCTCGACGAGCTGGGACATCCCGCGCCCCCCACCACCGAACTGCGCCTGCGCTGCCTCGGGGTCCCCGACAGCGCCAGGGGACGGCTCACCTCCGTGGGGACCGTGCTGGTCGAGGACGACGACGCCGCCGTCGATGCGATCGTGCTCTCGACGCGTCTCGCACCCGACGAGCTCGCCGCCGCCGAACGACAGCTCGCCGAGGTGGGCCGGCCCACGATCGTGCTGGCCCACACCGGCGCCGAACGGCTCGCGGTGCAGCTGGTCGAGGCCGGCGCCGACGCGATCGTCGGCGAGGGCAACGAGGAGGCCCTGCTCGGTCTGGTCAACCCCGACCGCTCCCCCAACACCCTGCTGACCTCGTACGAGCGACGCTTCGGCTCCGACAGTGCGAGCAGCCGAGGACTCGACCCGGCCACCGGGCTGCTCGACCGCGGCACGTTCGAACGCCGCATCGCCACCCTCGGTGACGCCGACGACGAACCGCGGGTCGCGTTCGTGAAGATCCTCTCCGACCGCTGGAGCACCCCGGAGGCCGACCCGGTCGTCGCCGTGCAGCGGCGACGGCTGGCCACGGCACTCTCGCACCTGGTCACGACCACGCGCAGCGAGCTCTACGCCACCAGCCACGGCGAGTTCGGACTCGTCGGCCCGACGCTGAGCCCCCACGACATGCAGCGGCTCGGGCGCCAGATTGGCGAGATCGTGAGCACCTTCCGCGATCGCGGGCTGCCCCTGCGCGCGGTGATCGGCCACGCCGGACCGGAGTCGACCACCGACCCCGAACAGCTGCTCGAGCTCGCCCGCCGCGCCGTCGAGGTCGCCGTCGCCGACGGCAGCACCGGCGTGCTCGGGGCCGAGGATCTCTCCCTGGGCGTGTCCACGACCACGGAGCTCGAGGTCGTCGTCCGCATGCTCGACCAGGTCGAGCCGCTGTTGCCCGAGGGGCGCGGCCACGGTGAGCGTGTCGGTCGCGTCTCCGCCGAACTGGCCCGCCTACGTGGCTGGTCCCCGGGCGCCGTCGCCCGGGCTCGGCTGGCCGGGCACCTCCACGACGTCGGTCGCGCCGGACTGCCCACCGCTGCCGTCGGCGGCCCCGGTGAACTCACCGGTGAACTGCTCGAGGCCTGGCGGACCTTCCCGACCCGCTCGGCCAGCATGTTGCGCCTGACGGCCGGCGCCGCCGTGGCCGCCGCCGTGCAGTCGCAGCGCGAGCGCTGGGACGGCAACGGCTTCCCCGAAGGCATCCGCAGCACCGACATCCCCGATGCGGCCCGTCTGCTGGCGGTCGCCCACGCCATCGACGAGATCACCGCCGAGGGCGCCAGCAGCGCGACGCTGGCCTCACGGCTGGCCGAGCGCAGCGGTACCGAGCTGGACCCCGAACTGGTGGACACCGCGCTGGACAACCTGACCGCACTGCTGCACGCGCGACTGGGCTGACCCCGGCCGGCGGGCCATACTGCCCGTCCCTGCCGACCCGGGGGTCCATGGACCTGGTGCGTCCGCTCTTCGCCGGCCAGCTGCTGTTGGCCGGCATGGCGGCGAAGTTGGCCATCGGCTACACCCGCCTCGGCCGTGAGCGCGACGTCGAACACGGTGGATGGGCTGGTGGGCCGGGGTGCTCGCGCTCGCGTTGGCCGTCAACGCGATCACCTTCGAGCTGCCGACCGCCCTCGTCCCGGCCGCCATCACCATCCGGGCCGCGCTGCTCGCGACGGCGGCGATCTGTGCCGTGCCGGCGTTGGCGGCGCTCGCGGCCGGCCGATCCCCCGGCGGCTGCTGGCGGTGCTCGTCGCGGCCGCCGTGCTGCGGCTCGGGCTGTGGATCGGCACCGACCTCGTCTTCGCCCACCAGCTCGACGCCAGTGGTTATCCCGTGTACGGCCCCTGGGTGTTCGCCAGCGCCGTCCCGCTCATCGGCGGGGTCGCCGGCTACCTGGTCTGGGTGACCGCGACCTGGAGCGGTGACCGGGCCGAGACCCTGCTCACCGCCGGCGGTGTGCTCGCCGGGTTCGCCGTGCTGCTGGTGTCCTTCCTGGTCGAGGACGAACCGGTCGCCGAACTGCTGACCGGCTACTGGCTGGCGCCGCCGCTCATCGCGCTCGAGATCGTCCGCTCGCGGCGGGCGTCGTACGCCCGGGCACGCGCAGCCGAGGACCGTCGTCGGGCCGCTGCGGCGGACGCGGAGCTCGCCGCCAGCGAACGCCTGCACCGGCTGGCACTCGCGGCCGCGGGCATGGGCACCTTCGAGTCCGACACCAGCCGCCGGGTCGGCCACCTGGTCTCCGCGCATGCAGGAGCTGCACGGTCTCGCTCCCGGCGCGTTCGACGGCCGGCTGTCGACGGCGCTGGCCTGCCTGCATCCCGACGACCGGGACGGTGCGCGCGCCTGGCTCGCGCGACGCGGCGGTGTCACCTACGAGTACCGGGTGGTGCTCGACGACGGCTCGATCCGGTGGCTCGAGGCGCAGGCCCGCGTGGTCGACGAGGACCGGGCCATCGGGGTCGTCCGGGACGTGACCGCTCGCCATGCGGCCGAGGACCAGCTGCGCTACCGGGCCCAGCACGACGGGCTCACCGGACTGCACAACCGTGCGGTACTGCGCGAGCGGCTGGCCGAGACGACCGCGGCCCGACGGCCGGCGAGCCTGCTCCTGCTCGATCTCGACGGCTTCAAGGACGTCAACGACACGTTCGGGCACTCGGTCGGCGACGACGTCCTGGTCGAGGTCGCCGACCGGCTGCGACGGACGCTGCCCGACGGGGTACTGGTGGTCCGGCTCGGCGGCGACGAGTTCGCGGCGGTCGTACCGGGCGACAGCGGCGAGCAGGTGGCCGGCGAGCTGCTCACCGCCCTCGAGCCCCCCTTCCGTCTCGGCGACCTCGAGCTCAGCATCGGAGGCAGTGTCGGCGTCTCCCGGACCCCCGAGCACGGTGTCGACCCGGAGACGCTGCTGCGACGGGCCGACGCGGCCATGTACCGGGCCAAGGCCCAAAGCGGGACCTGGCACACCTACCGGCCCAGCGACGAGGTCCGCGCGGCCCGCCGCCTCCAGCTCGTCGCCCAGTTGCGCGAGGCGCTGCAGGGCGAGCACGGACCGACGCTCGTCTACCAACCCAAGCTCGACCTGCGCACCGGTGGAGTGTCCGCCGTCGAGGGCCTGGCCCGCTGGCGCGACCGCGACGGCCAGGAGGTCTCCCCGGTGGAGTTCGTCCCGCTGGCCGAGCAGTACGGCCTGCAGAACGCGCTCACGAGCCGGGTGCTCGACGAGGCCTGCCGGCAGATCGCGCGCTGGCGTGACGAGGGGCTCGACGTCGGGGTGGCGGTGAACGTCTCCCCGTCGGTGCTGATCGATCCCGGGTTCGTCGCGCTCGTCCGTGCGACGATCGAGGACTGCGCGATCCCGCCGGCGTCGGTGACCCTGGAGGTGACCGAGACCGTCTTCGCCGAGGAGAGCGACGACCTCGACGCCGTCCTGCGGCGGCTGCGACGGCTCGGCGTGCAGCTGGCCATCGACGACTTCGGCAGCGGATACGCCTCGATCGGCTACCTGCGCCGGCTGAAGGTCGACGAGCTGAAGCTCGACCGCTCCTTCACCTTCGACCTGCTCGGTGACCGGGACGCCGAGGCGATCGTGGCGTCGACGATCGCGCTCGCCCACGCGCTCGGCCAGCGGGTGGTGGCCGAGGGGGTCGAGTCCGCGGCCATCCGCGACCGGCTCACCGAGCTCGGTTGCGACGTCGCCCAGGGCTTCGCGATCCACCGCCCCGACACCGCCGAGGTGATCGCGTCCTGGCTGCGGGCCGGCCGCCACGGACACGGCGGATGCCCGGGCGAACGGGCCGGGTCGGGGTGACCCGCCGATCGACGTCGGGTACCGCACGCGCGGCACCCGACGTCAACCGAGCAGGGTGAGCAGGCCCTCGCCGTAGCCGTCGACGGTCACGTGCCAGTCCTGGCGCCGGCTGGGTTCGCGGGCGATCGACACGAGGTCCTCGGCGACCTCGCCGGGCACGGGCACCAGCTCGCGGAACACGACGTGGGGGGTGGTCGGACTGTTCATCAGCTTGGCCGCCACGTTGACGACCTCGTGGAGGAACTCCAGCAGTTCCTCGTCGAGTTCGCCGGCCTCCTGCACCTGGGTACGGGTCTCCATCGGTGGCAGCATCGCGATCGACGCCGCCATGGCCGCCGCCAGGTCGAGATCGGCGACGGCGACCGCGGCGGCCTTGCCGTCGTCGAAGCGGTAGCCCGCGAGATACGAGGGCCGTTCGGGACGCAGTTCCTGCGCCCCTGCCCCCCGCACCGTCACCGAGCGACCGAGCAGGTCGCGCAGCAGATCACGGTAGGAGGCCCGGGCCGGCATCGGACACCGCATGTCAGATCACCCCGGCGAGCGCCTGGTCGATCGACTCCGGCGTGAACGGCTTGCTCACGAGGAACTTGGCGCCGTTGGACTTGGCGAGCTCGTGCATCTCCGGGGTCGACTCGGAGGTCACGAACCCGAAGGTGACCGCCACGCCGGCGTCGTTGAGCGCCTGCAGGAACTCGATGCCGGTCATCTCGGGCATGTTCCAGTCCGAGAGCACGAGGTCGGGCTTCTCGGCCTGAACGGTGTCGAATCCTTCCTTGCCGTCGGCGGCCTCGATGATCGTGGCCCCGGCGACGCGGTCGAGGTTGGAGAGGGCGCGCTTGACGATGGCGCGCATGGCCTTGCTGTCGTCGACTACGAGGATCTTCACGGGTCGGATCTTTCCTGTCCGGGAGGGATGGGACGGCGGGTGTGGCGGAAGCTGCTGGGATCGTGCGGGTGACGCAGGATCAGGCGCGGCGCTCGAGCATCGTCATGACGACCAGCTCTCCGTCGCAGTCGGCGGTGACGCGGTCGACGACCTGGGCGCTGGGGATGTGCACCGAGTAGTTCTGGCCGGTGGTGACGGCCGGGAGCGAGAGCTGACAGTTCCCGGCGAGCAGGGACTTGACGTTGCCCCCGGTCATGTTGGCGAGCTCGCCGACGGTGTCGGAGATCTCGTCCTCGGTGACCTCGTCCGGTTCCGAGCCGAACATCAGCGCGGTGGCCTGCCGGGCGAGCGACTCCGCGCACTGCACGGTGACCGCGCCCGACCAGTCGCCGGTGATCTGCACGCAGCCGGTGACGACCCGCTCGGCGGGATCGTGCTGGTCGCGCGTGTGCGACGGCTTGAGGTCCAGGCCGAGGATCGCGGCCCAGATGTCGGCGCCGATCTGTTGCAGGTCGATTGTTGCGGTGTCCATCTCGGAAGGGTCCTTTCGGGGGCCGGGCGACCCGGGTCAGCGGGGGCGGTAGGCGGTGGCGCGATCGACGGTGATCCGCTCGAAGCGGTCATCGACGTTGAGGGTCGTCTCGGCGGTGCCGAGCATGAGCAGGCCGTCCGGCCGCAGGACCTCTCGGACCTTGCCGAGGATCTGCTGCTTGGTCGGCAGGTCGAAGTAGATGAGGACGTTGCGCAGGAAGATGACGTCCACCTGCGGCACGAACGGCCACGTCGACACCAGGTTGAGCGATCGGAACTCGACCATGCCGCGCAGCTGCTCGCGGATCTGCCAGTACTGCCCGTCGCGTCGGAAGTGCTTGACCAGCAGCGGCGCCGGCAACCCCCGGTTGACCTCGAGCTGGGTGTAGCGACCGGCGGCCGAGCGCCCCAGCATCTCCGCGGACAGGTCCGTGGCGATGATGCGGATGTTCCAGCTGTCGACGATGTGCGGGAACCGGTCGCGCAGCATCATCGCCAGCGAGTACGGCTCCTGTCCGCTGGAGCAGGCCGCGTTCCAGAACGTCAGCGTCCGTTGGGCGGCCCGCTTCTGGACCAGCTCGGGGATCCACACCTTCTCCAGCGCCGTCCACGGGTGCAGGTCCCGGAAGAAGCTGGTCTCGTTGGTGGTCATGGCGTCGACGACCAGGTCGTGCAGTGGACCGCTGCGCTGGGTCCGCAGTCGGGCGACCAGCTCGGTCAGCGAACCGAGGCCGTTGCGACGGGCCACCGGCGCGAGCCGGGACTCGAGCAGGTAGCTCTTCGACTCGTCGATGACGATCGCCGAACGCTGTCGGACCAACTCCCGCAGGTAGGTCAGGTCCGATGCCGTCAGGGTCGTGGTGTCGGTGGTGGTCATCGCCGTCCTCCGAACGCAGCCAGCGGGGTGGGCGGTCGCCGGTCGGTCGCGACGCGACCGGCCTCGGGTGCGCAACGGCCGACCGCGGTGCGTCGGCGGATGGCCCCGGCCAGCTCCTGCAGGGGCAGGATCTCGTCGGCGACGCCGGCCGCCGCCACCGCTCCGGGCATGCCCCAGACGACACTGCTCGCCTCGTCCTGGGCCAGGACACGACCGCCCGCGGCGACGATGTGCTCGCTGCCGTTGCGGCCGTCGGCCCCCATGCCGGTCAGCACGAGCCCGAGGGTGTTGGGGCCGTACACCCCGGCGGCCGTGCGGAACAGCACGTCCACCGCGGGGCGGCAGGAGTTCTCGGGGGGGCCCTCGTTGAGGGCCGTGCGTACCTCGGTGCCGACCCGCTGGACGGTCAGGTGACGGTTTCCCGGCGCGATGAGCACCTGGCCGGGGATCACGGGCTGGCGGTCGCCGGCCTCGCGCACCCGCAGGGCACAGGTGGCGTCGAGCCGGTCGGCGAGCAGACGGGTGAACATCGGCGGCATGTGCTGGACGATGAGGACGGGAACCGGCAGGTCGGCGGGCAGCTGCGGGAGCAGCGCTGCCAACGCGTTGGGTCCCCCGGTCGACACGCCGACGACCACGGCGTCGACCCGCGTCGGGGTGGTGGTCCGTCCGGTCGCGCGCAGCGCGGGCGAGAGCCGTGCCCGGGGTGCCGCGGCGGGGGGCGGGATGACGACCGGTCGCTTGCCGGACAGCGCGTGCACCCGGGGCAACAGTTCCGCCTTGACCCGCTGCTGGGCCTCGGCCACGGAGCCGACGTTGGCGGGCTTGGTGACGTAGTCGTTGGCGCCGCGCAGCAGCGCCTCCATGGTCGTCGCCGCACCGCGCTCGGTGAGCGTCGAGAACATGATGACCGGCAGGCGCGGGTACTGGGCGCGAATGGCCGACAGCGTGGCGAGCCCGTCCATCTCGGGCATCTCGACGTCGAGGGTCACCACGTCGGGGTTGACCTGGGGGATCTTGGCCAGCGCGATCCGACCGTTGGGCGCGGTGCCGACGACCTCGATGGTGGGATCCTCGGCGAGCGCGTCGGTCACGATCTTGCGGACCACCACCGCGTCGTCGACGACGAGCACGCGGACACGGGTCACGCGACACCCCCGGTGAGCGCACCGGGCATCTCCATGCCGAGCAGCTCGAGCTTCTCGCGGATCACCCCGGCCGTGAACGGCTTCATGGCGTACTCGTCCGCCCCGGCCTCGAGGGCGGCGATCATCCGGTCCAGGTCGGACTCGGTGGTGACCATGAGCAGCTTCATCGACGCGTAGGCCGGGTTGGCTCGCACGATCTTGAGGAAACTCAGCCCGTCGAGGACCGGCATGTTCCAGTCGACCAGCGCGAGGTCCACGGGACCGTGGTCGGCCAGCCACGTCAGCGCGAGCTGGCCGTCGGCGGCGTCGGCGGTGGAGAACCCGAGCGACTGGAGGATGCGCGACAGGATGGCGCGGGTGGCCCGGGAGTCGTCGATGACGAGAGCGCGCACCGTGGATGCCTTTCCGTGGACGACGGTCGCCGACAGGGCCACCGGTCTCGGCCGGCCCGTGTCTGGCGATCTCATCGGCACCGCTGAAGCCGGCTACAGGGTTCCGGGAGGCCGTCGAGGCCCCCTCACACGACTTCTTCACAACGCGTCGACGCCCGCCGGAAGGCCGGCGGGCGTCGTCGTCTCGAGCGGTGATCGGTCAGCCGAGGTAGCTGCTGCCGACCGGCTGGTGGTCGTGGACCGGGACGGCCGGAGCAGCCGGGACGGTGGCCGGCGACGACGCACCGTCCCCACCACGCGACACCGGACGGCTTCCCGCCGCCGACGCCCTGGCACCCTCGACCAGCGC
Source organism: Egicoccus halophilus (assembly GCF_004300825.1). Classification (NCBI taxonomy): domain Bacteria; kingdom Bacillati; phylum Actinomycetota; class Nitriliruptoria; order Egicoccales; family Egicoccaceae; genus Egicoccus; species Egicoccus halophilus. The sequence continues at coordinate 1,285,028 of NZ_CP036250.1, read as the reverse complement.
CTGCAGTCCATCGGCCACCTCGCGGAGTTCCGCCGCCGACTGCTGCGTACGCGCCGCACCCTCGGACGTGTCCCCCGCCGCCCGCGCCACCGACACGATGTTCTCCGCGATCTCCGACGACCCCCGCGCCGCCTCGTTGACGTTGCGCGAGATCTCGTTGGTCGTCGCCGTCTGCTCCTCCACCGCCGACGCGATCGTGTTCTGCATGTCCGCGATCCGCGCGATCACCTCACTGATCTGCCCGATCGCGTCCACCGCCTCCCCGGTGTCACTCTGGATCGACTGCACCCGACTCGCGATCTCCTCGGTCGCCTTCGCGGTCTGGTTCGCGAGCTCCTTGACCTCACCAGCCACCACCGCGAACCCCTTGCCCGCCTCACCCGCACGCGCCGCCTCGATCGTGGCGTTGAGCGCCAACAGGTTCGTCTGCTCCGCGATCGAGGTGATCACCTCGATGACCTTGCCGATCTCCGCCGACGAGGTCCCCAACGCCGACACCTTCTCGTTGGACAACTCCGCCGAACGCACCGCCTCCGACGCCACCCGACTCGCCTCGGCCGACGACGACGCGATCTCCCGCACGCTGGCCGACATCTCCTCCACCGCCGTCGCCACCGTCTGCACGTTGGAGCTGACCTGCTCACCAGCAGCCGCCACCACGTTCGACTGCGCCGCCGTCTCCTCACTCGCCGCCGCAACCTGCGCCGACACCGCCGCCAACTCCTCCGCCGACGCCCCCACCTGCTCCGAACTCGTACGGACCCCCATGGCGATGCTCCGACCGACAAACAGCGCGAGCGCCAGCGCGACCGCGGCGACAACCGCCATGGCGACGTACACGGCGAGCTTGGTCTCGCGGTACTCCGCGGCCGTGTCGGCGGCGACCACCCACAGCTGTTCGTCCTGCAGGGCGACAAGGTCTTCGATGCTGGTGACGAGCTCGTCGCCGAGTTGCGCCGCTTGGCTGCGCAGCTGTTGGAAGCCCGCCTCGTCATCGGCGAGCACCGTGTCGATCTGCTGAGTCCATACGGGCTCGATGGTCTGGGCCAGGGCAATGGTCGCGTCGATCTGCGCGACCTGCGCGTCGGTCGAGTTCGCCTTGAGCTCTTCGAGGCGTTCGGCCACTGCGGCGAGGCCTTCGCGCATCATCTGCTGGTTGCGCCGAGCCTCATCAACCTCGCTCCGCTCAGCGGCCACAACGCCGCGCAGGGTGTCGCGATTGGCCTGGACGATCTGCCGGCGCACCCCGACCGCCTCGCGGGTGTCGGTCTGGACCTGCGCCTTTGCCACGCCGGCTTCGTAGATGTAGGTCACGCGGGAGATGGTGAAGAAGCTGAGCACTCCGAACAGGACGATGACGAGCGCGAAGCTGGCAACCAGCTTGCGCTGCAGGGACAGGGCAGCGATCACGGCGAGTTCCTTTCCGAACACGAGGGACGTTTGGACGCCCCGGTGTTTCCGGTGGCGCACCTTCGCGTCCGCCCGTCGGCACCGCTGAGACCGGCTACAGGGTTCCGGGAGGCCGTCGAGGCCCCCTCACACGACTTCTTCACAACGCGTCGACGCCCGCCGGAAGGCCGGCGGGCGTCGTCGTCTCGAGCGGTGATCGGTCAGCCGAGGTAGCTGCTGCCGACCGGCTGGTGGTCGTAGACCGGCGCGGCCGGCACGGCCGGGGCGACCGGTGCGACCGGTGCGGAGGCACCGTCCCCACCACGCGACACCGGACGGCTTCCCACCGCCGACGCCCTGGCACCCTCGACCAGCGCCTGCAGTCCCTCGGCCACCTCACGGAGCTCCGCCGCGGCCTGCTGCGTACGCGCCGCACCCTGCGAGGTGTCCCCCGCCGCCTGCGCCACCGACACGATGTTCTCCGCGATCTCCGACGACCCCCGCGCCGCCTCGTTGACGTTGCGCGAGATCTCGTTGGTCGTCGCCGTCTGCTCCTCCACCGCCGACGCGATCGTGTTCTGCATGTCCGCGATCCGCCCGATCACCTCCGAGATCTGTCCGATGGTGTCGACCGCCAGCTCCGAGTCGGTCTGGATCGACTGCACGCGGCTCGCGATCTCCTCGGTGGCCTTCGCGGTCTCCTTGGCGAGTTCCTTGACCTCGTTGGCGACCACCGCGAAGCCCTTGCCCGCCTCACCGGCACGCGCCGCCTCGATCGTGGCATTCAGCGCCAACAGGTTGGTCTGCTCCGCAATCGAGGTGATCACCTCGATGACCTTGCCGATCTCCGCACTCGACACCCCCAACGCCGCGACCTTCTCGTTGGACAGCTCGACGCTGCGGACCGCCTCGCCGGCCACCCGACTCGCCTCCGCCGACGACGACGCGATCTCGCGCACCGACGCCGACATCTCCTCCACCGCCGTCGCCACCGTCTGCACGTTGGAGCTCACCTGCTCACCAGCAGCCGCCACCACGTTCGACTGCGCCGCCGTCTCCTCACTCGCCGCCGCAACCTGCGCCGACACCGCCGCCAACTCCTCCGCCGACGCTCCCACCTTCCCCGACGACGCACTCACGCCGCGAACGGTCGATCGGGCGACGACGAGTGCGGTTCCCAGGGCCAACAGCGCGGTCAGGGCGGCCACGGCGATGGCGGCCGAACGCAGCTCGGCGTAGTTCGCCTCGGCCGCCCGATAGGTCGCCTGGCCGTCCGCGACCAGTTCCTCGACCAGTTCCCCGACCACGGCGGCCGTCTGCTCCCAGGCCGCGACCGCGGCGGCGTCCTGGTCGCGCGCAGCGGCGAGGTCGCCTGCGGCCGCGAGCTCGAGTCCGGTGCCCCAGACCTGCTCGGCTTCGGTGTAGTCGGCGACGAAGCGGTCGAACAGCGCCCGCTCCGCAGGGTCCAGATCACCGTCGTCGAGCCGCTGCAGCTCGTCGTGCATCTGCGTCGTCGCACCGGCGAAGCCCTCCGCCGCGGCACGCCGGACGTTGGGATCGTCACTGTAGATCGCGCGCGAGAACCCACCATCGAGGTCACCGAGCACGACCGAGGCACTGAGCGCCGCCTCCGTCAGCAGGTACTCGCGGTAGTAGAGCTGCTTGAGGTCCTCGGCGGTACGCCCGAGCCCGACCAGCAACCAGACCGTGAGCAGGCCGAACAGCACCACCGTGGTGACCGACGGCAGCAACATCTTCTTGTGCAACGAGACGCGCGCGAGCACGAGCAGGACCTTTCCCGAGAAGGCGGGCCCGGGCCCGCTGGGGAGCGACGTCTTCACTCCCGATCACCGCACCCGTCGGCCAGGTACCGGCGCACTCCACGGATGTGCGTGGATTCGGGACCTTCGTCCCTCGGATGCGGGACTCGGGTGCTCGGCTGGTCGCGGACATGCCACCGGGCCGGCCTGGAACGGCCGGCCCGGATGCACCGCGAGGTCGGGCGTGCGTCAGCCGAGGTAGCTCCCGGCCGACCCGTTGCCGCCGTGTCCGTTGCCGCCGTGTCCGTTGCCGTTGCCGCTGCCGTTGCCGTTGGTCACCGGCGGCACCGGTACCTCGAACGGCGCCAGCGACCCGGCCGACAGCGTGGCCGACGCCCCGTCGCCACCACGGGTCGTCGCGTCCGACGTCGAGGCCTTGCCGGCACCGTCGACCAGCGCCTGCAACCCGTCGGCCACCTCCCGCAGCTCCGCCGCGGCCTGCTGGGTGCGCGACGCACCCTGGGACGTGTCACCGGCCGCCTGCGCCACCGACACGATGTTCTCCGCGATCTCCGAGGACCCTCGCGCCGCCTCGTTGACGCTGCGCGAGATCTCGTTGGTCGTCGCGGTCTGCTCCTCCACCGCGCTCGCGATCGTGTTCTGCATGTCCGCGATCCGTGCGATGACCTCGGTGATCTGCCCGATCGCGACGACCGCCTCGTCGGAGTCGCTCTGGATGGCCGCGATCCGCGACGAGATCTCCCCCGTCGCCTTCGCGGTCTGGTTCGCGAGCTCCTTGACCTCACCGGCGACCACCGCGAAGCCCTTGCCCGCCTCACCCGCACGCGCCGCCTCGATGGTGGCGTTGAGGGCCAACAGGTTGGTCTGCTCCGCGATCGAGGTGATCACCTCGATGACCTTGCCGATCTCCGCACTCGACACCCCCAACGCCGCGACCTTCTCGTTGGACAACTCCGCCGAACGCACCGCCTCCGACGCCACCCGACTCGCCTCCGCCGACGACGACGCGATCTCCCGCACGCTGGCCGACATCTCCTCCACCGCCGTCGCCACCGTCTGCACGTTGGAGCTCACCTGCTCACCAGCGGCCGCCACCACGTTCGACTGCGCCGCGGTCTCCCTCGACGCCGCCGCGACCTGTCCGGACACCGCGGCGAGTTCGTCGGACGAGGCACCGAGGCGACCCGCCGTCTGCGCCACCTGGCGGGCGACCTGACGCGAGACGTACCACGACAGGCCGCCACCGACGAGCAGTGCCAGCGCGATGGCGAGATACATGCCCCAGGCGACCTTCTGGCTGGTCTCGGCCAGTTCGGCCGGGTAGGCCTCGAGCAGTGGCTCGTAGATGTCGCTGCTGAGCGTGTCGATGTTCGCACGGAAGGTGTCGAACGCCGCGTTGAGGCCGCTGTAGGTGGCGAGGATCTCGGCGGTGTCGGCCCCGCTCGAGGCCAACGCGACCAGGCGCGCACCCTCGCGCTCCCAGGCGGCGTGGTCCTGGGCGTAGCGGTCCCAGATCTCCTGCTCACCGGGGTAGCCGTTGCTGAGGGCCTGGTACTCGGCGAAGCGGTCGATGGTCTGCTGCAGGTTCTCCTGATAGGTCACCATGGCCGCCTGCCCGTCCTCGGGACGCTGGGCGAACAGCACCTCGCCGAGCGCCTTCTGGGCCTGGTAGGCGTCACGGTCGATGTTGAGCAGCTGCTCCGACGCGTTGACGTCGTGCCGGACGAAGTCGTCGGTGCGTGCGGCCATGCCGCTCGTCGAGACGATGCCGACGGCGGCCGTCGCGGTCGCGGCCACGAGCAGGACGCCGCTCAGGGTGAGGAGTCGAGCCTGGATGCCGATGCGCTGGAACATGTCGTGATCTCCTGTCGCCGGCCACCGTCTCCGGCGGGGAAGGGCGTCTGCGGGAACGAGTGACGTCCGTGTCGGCTGCATTCCCCGAGACCTGCACGATTCCGACGGGTATCGATGCCCTGCGTCCGTCCGGCCACGACGACGAGGGGCCCCGCCGGTTGGCGGGGCCCCTCGCGGTGCGCCGTGGGGGTGCGCACGTGGGGTGACGTCAGGCCGCGGTCGGCAGCTGCACCGTGCGCTGGACGTCGAGGATGAGCAGAAGTCGGTCGTCGAGCTTGTAGGCCCCGGTGATGAGTTCCCGGGCGACGCCCTCGACCGTGTCCGGCGGCGTCTCGAAGCTGTGCTCGTCGACGTGGACGACGTCACCGATCTCGTCGACGAGGAAGCTCACCTCGCCCTCCGGTGTGCGGACGACCACGTTCATGGCCTCCTGGCCCTCGGGACGCTCGGGCAGCTCGAGGCGGCGTCGCAGGTCGATCGCGGTGACGATCTGCCCGCGGAGGTTGATCAGTCCCTGGACCACCGGGTTCGACCGCGGCACCGCGGTCAGCGCCTGGGGCCGGATGACCTCCTGGACCTGGTGCACCTCGATGCCGAAGGTGAGGTGGTCGAGACGGAAGGTGCAGAACTCGTTGTCGGTCGTCATGTCGGTCACGCTCCCAGGAAGGTGTCGGACGCGAAGCGGGCGGGATCGACGGTCGCGACGATCGCCGCGACGTCGAGGACGTCGGTGACCCGCTCCTGGATGACCGCCGAGCCGAGCAGCCCCGGACGGCCGTCGCCCTGGTCGAGGTGCAGCTCCTGCTCGACGATGTCGAGGATGGCGTCGACCACGATGCCGACGGCACGGCCGGCGACCTCGTGCACGACCACCTCGAGCGGCCCCTCGCCGTTGCCGCCGCCGTAGACGCCGATCGCGTCCCCGAGGCGGACCAGCGGCAGGATCTCGTCGCGGTACTGCACGACCTCCTTGCCCGACGCCCACTCCACGGTGGCCGGGTCGAAGGTCTCCAGGCGCGAGACCTCCGAGAGCGCCACGGCCGCGCGGCGGTCGGCGACGCCGACGAGCAGCAGCGTCCGGCGGGCGTCGTTGGCCGCGACCGCCTCGTCCCGGTCGGTCAGGCTCGCGGACCGCTCACGGGCCTCGGACACGACCCGGGCGCGCTGGGCGATGCCGAGCACGTCGAGGATCAGCGCGATGCGCCCATCCCCCATGATCGTCGCGCCGGCGAACAGCGTGGCGTCCTTGAGGTGCCCACCGAGCGGCTTGACGACGATCTCCTGGGTGTCGGTGATGTCGTCGACGACCAGGCCGAACTGGTGCCCGTCGGCCTGCAGCACGACGATGTTGATCACGTCGCGGGCGTCGTCCCGACGGGTGTGTCCGAGTTCGTCGTCGAGGCGGACGATCGGCAGCAGGCGGCCCCGCAGGCGGTAGACCGGCGCACCGTGCAGCAGTTCGATGCCGGTACGGGCCTGCTCGCCCTCGAGCCGGACCAGCTCGAGCAGGTTGAGCTGCGGGATGGCGTAGCGGTCGCCCTGCGAGCTGACGACCAGGGCCGGGATGATGGCCAGGGTCAGCGGGATCTTGACCTTGAAGGTGGTGCCCTGCCCGAGCTCGGTGTTGACGTCGACGGTGCCGCCGATGCGCTCGATGTTGGTGCGCACGACGTCCATACCGACGCCACGGCCGGAGACGTTGGTGACCTTGGCCGCGGTGGAGAACCCGGCGCCGAAGATCAGCTGCAACGCCTCGCGCTCACTCATCGCCCCGGCCTGCTGGGCGCTGATCAGTCCCTTCTCGAGCGCCTTGGCCTTGAGCTTGGTGGCGTCGATGCCGGCACCGTCGTCGGCGATCTCGATGTTGACCTGCCCACCTTCGTGGTAGGCGCGCAGCACCAGGTGACCGGTGGCGGACTTGCCCGCCGCGACGCGCTGCTCGGACGTCTCGATACCGTGGTCGACGGCGTTGCGCACGAGGTGCGTCAGCGGGTCCTTGATGGCCTCGATGATGGTCTTGTCGAGCTCGGTGTCCTGGCCCTCCATGACGAGGTCGACCTGCTTGCCGACCGAGAGGGACAGGTCACGGACGACGCGCGGCAGCTTGTTCCACACGTTGCCGATCGGCTGCATGCGCGTCTTCATGACGCCTTCCTGCAGCTCGGTCGTGATCAGGTTCAGCCGCTGGGAGGCGCTGGCGAAGGAGCTGTCCTGGTCCTCGGTGACCAACTGCACGATCTGGTTGCGGGCGAGCACCAGTTCACCGACGAGGTTCATCAGCTCGTCGAGCAGCCCGACGTCGACCCGGATCGAGCTGTCGGCCAGGCCCCGCGCGGATGCCTGGCTGGCGAGGGTCTGGTCGACCTCCCCCACCGGGACCTTCGCCTGCTCCATCAGGATCTCGCCCAGCGGGCGGCTGTCCCCGAGCTCCTGCGCGTGCAGCGCGAGCGCGACGTCGTCGGCGCTGGCCACGCCCTGCTCCACGAGCAGGTCACCGAGCCGCTTGGGCGGCTCGGTGTCCCCGACCGGGTCAGCGGTCGTGCCGGTCCCGACGGGCGTCACGTCGGCGAGGGGGGCCGCGGCCGGCGGCGCGACGACGGCGGACTCGCCCGCGTGCAGCCGCTCGAGGGTGGCGACGAGTTCGGCGTGGTCGGCCTCGCCCTCCTGACCGGTGGCCTCGATGTCCCCGAGCATGCCGCGCAGGGCATCGCCGGTGGCCAGCAGGGCGCTGGCGATCTCGTTGGTGACCACCAGCTCGCCGTCGCGGAGCTTGCCGAGCAGGTTCTCGGCGACGTGCGAGACGGACTCGAGCCGCTCGAAACCGAAGAATCCGCAGGTGCCCTTGATGGTGTGGATGGTGCGGAAGATGCTGCCGAGCACCTCGCCGTCGGACGGGGCGCGCTCGAGTGCGAGCAGGTCCTCGTCGTAGCGGTCGAGGTTCTCGTAGCTCTCGACCAGGAACTCCCCGACGATCTCGTCGATCTCGCTCACGGACAGGCCTCGTTGCTGCGGCCGCCCGGTCGGCGGCCTCGTGAGCGCCCCGTCGGCGCGCCACCCGTCCGGTCAAGCGATCCGGCCGCTCGAGCGATCCGGCGGCGCGCGTGCACGTCCACGGCGCCCGCTCGGCACCGTGACGAGGGGGCGGCGCGAGCCGGTCGGCGCCTACCGCCGGACGGCGACCGGTGCCGGACGCTCCTCGGGCACGAACAGGTAGTCGTCCTCGCCGGGCACCGGACCGTCGACCGTCTCGAGCGCGCCGCGGCGATAGCGGTAGACGCGGTAGCCGTGGGCGGCGACCGCCGCCAGCACGTCGGCGCCGGTGGCGTTCTCCCGCGCCTGGTGCAGGTCGTCGGCCTCGAGCACGACCAGCGGACGGTGGTCCTGGAGCACCTGCGCGGCACCCGCCAGCACCTTGAGCTCCGCCCCTTCGACGTCGCACTTGAGCAGGTCGACCCGTTCGAGGCCCTCGTCGGTGACGACGTCGTCGAGCCGCCGGGTGGGGACCACGATCTCCCGGTGGGGCAGGCGGGCGAAGGCGGCGGTCGCCGACCGGTCCGGCGCCGAGCCGTGGAAGTGTGCGCGTGTCGGTACGACCGGGATGCGCAGCGGCAGGGTGCCGGCCGCGTCCGACAGGGCGACCTGGTACAGGCGCACCCGGTCGTCGAGACGGGTCATGCGGACCAGGCGGCGCAGCATCGACAGCGAACCGGGCCGCGGTTCGAACCCGAGCACCCGGCCCGTGGGCCCCACACCGGCGGCCATCACGAGCAGGTGGGCACCACCGGCGGCGCCGACGTCGAGGCACACCTGTCCGGGGCGCACCAACCGGCGCAGCAGGAACAGCTCCTTCTCCAGGAACGGGATCCGGTCGACGGCACGTTCGAGCGGACTGGGGCGGCCGTCGTCGGAACGGTCGTCGCGGGCAGGGCCGGCCACGTCGGCTCCTCGTGGGTTCAGGGCAACGCAGGAGGCCCGGACTCTACGAGGTCGGACCCGGCGAGGGAGGTCCGAGGGCCCGGCAGGTCGGGCCTCTCGCCCGCCGTGCGGACGGCGGTGGGTCGGTACCGTCCGCGCCGTCGTCGTCGAGGTTCCTGCGATGTTCGTGTTCCGTACCCGCCACCTGCTGGTCGCCGTCGCGTTGGCCGCCGCCTGCGGTGGTGGCGGCGGTGAGGACGCGGGCGCCTCGGGGGACGTGGACCTCGCCCGCGGCGAGCAGCTGTTCGCCGCCAACTGCGCCGCCTGTCACGGCCCGGAGGGTCAGGGCACGACCGCCGGGCCGCCGCTGGTCCACGAAATCTACGAGCCGGGCCACCATCCCGACGAGGCGTTCCACCGGGCGGTGCAGGAGGGTGTGCCGGCCCACCACTGGAACTCCGGCGACATGCCGCCGATCGGCGGGCTCGACCGCGACGACGTCGACGACGTCGTGGCCTGGGTGCGCGAGGTGCAGCGCGAGGCCGGCATCGGCTGAACTTCCCGACCGTCCGGTCGGGGACGCAGGCGGGGAGACCGGCGCAGACGCGCCAAACTGGTCCCATGTCCTTCCAAACGTTCGGGCGCGGTCTGCGCAGCCTCACCGGGGTCCTGGTGGTGGTCTTCGTCCTCGGCCTGCTGGCGCTCGCACCGGTCATGCCGTTCGTGATCGCGGCGGCCGACACGGTCGACGCGACCCGTGACCAGGTCGTGGACCGTCCCCCGTTGCCCGAGCAGTTGCCGGTCGCGGCCGAGATCTCCACCGTCCACGAGGCGGGTGGCGAGCGCATCGCCGACCTGTCGGGGGTCGAGCGGCGCGAGGTGGTCGCGCTCGAGCAGATCCCCCAGGTGATGATCGACGCCGTGCTGGCCATCGAGGACGACGAGTTCTACGAGCACAACGGCGTCAACCACCAGTCGGTCCTGCGGGCCCTGGCACGCAACGTCGCCGCCGGCGGGATCGAGGAGGGTGCCTCGACCATCACCCAGCAGTACGTCAAGATGACGCTGCTCGATCCGCAGCAGACGCTGGACCGCAAGATGCACGAGGTGGTGTGGGCGGTCGAGCTCGAGCAGCGCCTGAGCAAGGACGAGATCCTCGAGCGCTACCTCAACGCGGTCTACCTGGGGCAGGGCGTGTACGGCGTCGGCACCGCGGCCGAGCACTACTTCAACAAGCCGGTCGAGGACCTGACACTGGCCGAGGCGGCGACGCTGGCCGGCACCATCCAGGCTCCGTCGGTGACGAACCCGGTCAGCAACGCCGAGGCCGCCGAACGTCGACGCAACGTGGTCCTGTCGCGGATGCAGTTCCAGGGCATGATCGACGCCGAACAGGTCGAACAGGCCCGCACGGAGGGCATCGAGCTCGACATCCGCAGCCGTGAGGTCGCCGAGCCGTTCTGGATCGACTACGTCAAGCGCCTGGTCTACGACCAGAACGTGACCCTGCAGCCCGGCCTGCAGGAGGCCGTCGGGGCCACCCGGGACGAGCGCATCGACGCGCTGTTCGAGGGCGGCCTGCGGATCTACACCACCCTCGACCCCGCCATGCACGCCCAGGCGAGCGAGACCCTGTCCAGCTACCTCGACGACCCGGTCGAGGACCCGCTCGGCTCCCTGATCACCATCGAACACGAGTCCGGTGCCCTGCGCGCGCTCGCGCTGGGCCCGCGCCAGTTCGGGGCCTGCCCCGAGGACGCCGACGACGACGAGCCGTGCGTGACCACCCAGGTCAACCCGGCCATGCCGGACGCCGGCGGTTCCGGTCGGCAGCCGGGCTCCGCCTTCAAGCCGATCGTCGCGGCGGCCGCCCTGCAGGACGGCGTGCAGTTCGAGGACGAGTACGACACGCCGTCGGGCGAACCGGTCGAGGGCTGCGGTGACCCCGGCGAGGACTACGAGCCCCGCAACTTCGACGGCGCCGACACCGGCGAGATGGATCTCGTCGAAGCCATGCGCACGTCGAACAACGTCTACTTCGTCAAGCTCGCCCGCGACCTCGGCATCGACCGGGTCGTCGAGTCGGCGCGCGAACACGGCATCCGCAACGCCCCCAGCCTCGACGGCTTCGGCACCCGGTCGTGCTCCATCGCGCTGGGTACGGCCGAGATGTTCCCGCTCGAGGTGGCTGCCGCCTACGGGGTGTGGGCCAACGACGGCGTCTACTGCGCGCCGTACCTGATCGAGCGGATCGAGAACCGTTGGGGCGAGGTCGTCTATCAGCACGAGCCGCGCTGTGAGCGGGTGCTCGCCTCGCACCGTGCCGGCGAGATGCGCAGCCTGCTCGCGCAACCGACCGGGTCCGGCGGGACCGCGCCGGTGGTCGGCCGGACCGTCGGCGAGGCGTACGGCAAGACCGGGACGACGCAGAACTTCGCCGACGCGTGGTTCGTCGGCTTCGCCGGCCCCTACTCGACCGCGGCGTGGGTCGGCTTCGAGCAGCCGCAACCGCTGACGGACCTCACCATCGGCGGGACCTATCACGAGCGGGTGACCGGCGGTGCGGTCCCGGCTCCCATCTGGGCCGACTACATGGCGGCGATCCTCGACCAGTGACCGCACCGCGCCGACGGGCAGGTGCAGACGGCCGGCAGCGGACGGGCCCGCCCGGGCCACCGCTACCCTCCGCGGCGCACGGGCGCCCGTAGCTCAGCTGGACAGAGCACCGGACTTCTAATCCGACGGTCGCAGGTTCGAATCCTGCCGGGCGCGCTCGAACTCGCCCGCCCCCGGCGGGTCGCGCCCCGTCGCGCCGTCCCTGGTCCTTGCCCCGTGCTGCCTCCGGCCGATGGGGAGGGTTCCCGTCCGCTGTCGCCGACTCGAGAAAGGTCCTCCTGGCATGGGTCACCCCACGCTGCCCGCGGGATACGCCGCCTGTCTCGCGATGACCTCCACCGGTGCGCCGCTGGGCACCGTGTTGCAGACGATCGTCGAGATGATCGAGGCCGACCTGCCGGGCAGCCTCGGGTCCGTGATGCTGCTCGGGGACGACGACCGACTGCGGGTGGCCGCCGCTCCGTCCCTGCCCGCCGCCTGGATCGAGCGCCTCGCCGAGGGAGTCCCACCGGACCCCCGGGTCGGCTCGTGCGGTCGGGCGGCCGCCCTGCTGCAGCCGGTGGTGAGTGCGAACATCCCGACCGACCCGGCATGGCGCGACTTCGCCGCCGACGCCGTCGCCAGTGGCCTGCGGGCGTGCTGGTCGACACCGATCATCGGACTGCAGGGCGCGCTCGGTTCGTTCGGGGTCTACTTCCCCACCCCACGCCGACCCGTCGGCCAGCAGCTGCAGCAACTGGCCGGCTACGCCCAGATCGCCGCGGTGGCGGTGCAGAACGCCGTCGCCGACGCCCGGAACACCGGCCGGGACGGCGCCGATCCGCTCACCGGCCTGCGGGACGCGAACGCCCTGGAGCGACTCGTGACCGACGCGGTCGCCGACGGCGACCTCGTCACCGTGCTCATGGTCGAGGTCGGGCGCCTGCGCGAGTGCAACGCCGCGTTCGGCCCGGCAGCCGGGGACGAACTGCTGCGGCAGGCTGCCCAGCGGTTGTGCAACCTGAACTCGGCCGCGCGCACGTTCCGCCTCTTCGGCGACGAGTTCGCGCTCGTCCTGCCCGGGGTCGACGCTGCCACCGGCCGGTTGACGGCGGAACGCACGCTGCAGGCGCTGCGGGCGCCGTACGCCGTCGCCGGCACCGGCTTCACCGCCGCGCCCCGGGTCGGCCTCGTCAGCCAGGAACGACCCGGCACGCCGGACACCGAGGGCCTGCTCGCCGGGGCACGAGCGGCGTTGCGCACCGCCGTCCGCAGCGGCACCGACCTCGAGGTCCACGCGGAGCCGACGACGCGCGACGGCCGGCTCGCCGACCACATCGGACGGGAGAACCGGCTGCGCGACGGCCTGGCCGCCGGCGAGGTGGTCCTGCACTACCAGCCCCAGTACGACCTGACCTCCGGCACGCTCGTGGCCGCCGAGGCACTGGTGCGTTGGGAGCACCCCGAGGAAGGGCTGCTGCTGCCCGGCGCCTTCCTCCACGTCCTCGCCACGGGCCACCTCCGACGCGCCTTGACCGAGGTCGTCCTCGAGCAGGCCTGCCGCGACCTGGCGACGTGGGGTGCCGACACGCACGGGGTCTCGGTGGCCGTCAACGTCTCTGCCGACGAGTTGACCGATCCGGACCTCGTGGACCGCGTGCGGACCCTGTTGCGACGCCACGGGGTGCCGGGCACCGCGTTGCAGGTGGAGATCACCGAACAGGTGGTCTTCGCCGACCTCAGCAGCCTGCGTCGGACGATCGAAGGGCTACGGGCGCTCGACGTGCGGGTGTCCATCGACGACTTCGGCACCGGGTACTCGTCGCTGCACCACGCCCGGCAACTGCCGGTCGACGCCCTCAAGATCGACCGCAGCTTCGTGCGCGGCTGCGTCGAGGATCCCCACGACGCCTCCGTGATCGCCTCGGTCGTGGGCCTGGCCGAGGGGCTCGGCGTCGACGTCGTCGCCGAGGGCGTCGAGACCGAGGCGCAGCTCGAGGCCGTCCGCCGCCTCGGCTGTGACCTCGGACAGGGCTTCCTGTGGAGCCCCGCCGTGCCACCCGAGCAGTTCCACGGCCTGCTCACCGCACGCCCGGCTCCCACGTCGACGCCCCCGCGGGTGGTCGCCACGGCTCCGCCCCCGATCACGCCCCCGATCAGGTCGGTGGGCGCGCCCTCGATCGCGCCCCCGATCGCGCCGGCGATCGCGTCGATGGGCGCGCCGCCGTTCGCGGCCGCCGCCGAGGCCGTAGTGCACTACCTCGCCGACCACGTCCCGTTCGGTCTGTGGGCCGTCACCCGCTACGACGGGGAACGACAGCGCTACCTGTACGTGGCCGATCGCGCCTACGGCCTGCAGCGTGGCGGTGCCCACGCCTGGGAAGACGCCTACTGCACCGCCATGGTCGCCGGTGAAGCACCGCCGATCGCCCCGGACGCGGCGGCGGTCCCCCGTTACGCGGCGGCCGGGATCAACCGGCAGGTGAAGATCGGTGCCTACGCCGGCGTCCCACTCTGGCACGCCGACGGCGAGCTGTTCGGCAGCCTCTGCGGCGTGGACCCGGATCGGCAGTCCGAACGCCTGCACGACCACCAGCCGCTGCTCGAACTGCTCGGTGAGCTGCTCTCGTCCGTGCTGGCCGGCGAGGAACGGACCACGGCGGCGACGTCGACCCACCTGCCGACCCGGCAGCAGCGGCAGACGGGCCGCGAGCTCGCCCCGGCGTCGGTACCCGAGGGCCCGGAGGGCTGGCAGCAGCGGACGACGGCGCTCGAGGAACGGTTCTCGGTCCTCGGTGACCCCGCGAGCGTCCTGGTCGTCCACCTCGGGTCGACCGCTGCCGACCAGCACGACGGCCAGCGTCGGGCCGTGGCGCGGGTGCTGGCCGAACACCGCACGGCGGCCGAGGTGGTCGCCGCACTGGACGGGAGGCGCTTCGCCGTCCTGCTGCGCCGCCCACCGCGGGCGACCGCGGCGGTGGCCGACGCCGTGGCCGACGCCCTGCACGTCGCCGGCGTGCGCGCCGCCGTCGGGCACGCGCCGGTCGAGATCGGCGGTTCCGTCGCCGACGCCCTGCGGGCCGCCGATGCCCGCACGGACGAGCACCGGACACGACGCCGGGCGGGCTGACTGGTTGGGTGCGGCCGGCGACGAGGAGTGACGGCCGTGCAGTTGGTACGCGACGACGGGCGACTGCGTACGTTCGCCCTGCTGCTGAGCCTGCGCAGCCTCGCCGGCATGACGGCCGGGGTACTGGTGGCGCTGGGCGTCGCCTGGCTCGACCGGCTCGTCGGCGTCCGGATCCCGGTGGCACCCGAGACGGCGCAGGGCGTGCTCGCCTCCTTCGTCGGGGGCGTCCTGACGATCGCGGTGTTCGCCCTGTGGATGCGCACCGTGGTGGTCGGGCTCGCCTCGAGCCAGGTCTCCTCGCGGGTGCTGGCCGCCTATCTCGACGACCGCTTCCAACGGCAGGTCCTCGGCGTGATGGTGGGCATGCTCGCCTATCTGGTGGCGACGGTGGTCGTCTACCCCGACACGGGCGAGGGCGTGCCGCTGCTGCTGTCCTCGCTCAGTGCGGCGGTCGTGGTCGCGGCGCTGATCGGGGTGCTGTTGGCCATGCGGCACGCGGTCGGCAGCCTCTCGGTCCCCAGCGTCGTGCGCACGTTGACCGACCAGGTGCTCGAGCTGCTCGCGGACCCGCCCTGGCCGAACGAGGCCGGAACGGCGGAGGTACCCGATCCGGACGCGCCGGGCACCACCGTGACCAGCCGCGACCTCGGCTGGGTCCAGCGGATCGATCATCGGGCGCTGATCGACGCCCTGCCGGCCGGCGCGACGCTGGTGCTCCACGCCGACGTCGGGGAGTTCGTCGCCGAGGGCGAGACGATCGGACATCTCGACGTCGACGTGGAGCCGCCGGTCGTCGACGCGGTGCTGGCGGCCTTCCGTCTCGAGCGGACCCGTTCCAACCGCCGAGACCTGGCCTACGCCGTCCAGCAGTTGGTGGACGTCGCGCAGCACGCCATGGCGCCACATTCGGCGGACACGTCCTCGGCGCACGAGGCGCTGGTCCATCTCCGCGCGGTCCTGCACCTGCTGCTGCGCCGCGGCACCGCCTCGGGCTGCCTGCGCGGCGAGGACGGGCGCACGGTCGTCTCCC
The DNA here is from genome assembly GCF_004300825.1 of Egicoccus halophilus. Classification (NCBI taxonomy): domain Bacteria; kingdom Bacillati; phylum Actinomycetota; class Nitriliruptoria; order Egicoccales; family Egicoccaceae; genus Egicoccus; species Egicoccus halophilus. The sequence continues at coordinate 1,269,334 of NZ_CP036250.1, read as the reverse complement.
CCACCGCCTGGGCACCCGCCGACCACCTGCGGTCGGTCTTCGACCGACTGAACGCGGGTGCCAGCACCGACCCGGTGTCCCGACGCGCCGTGGTGCGCACCCTGGGACTGCTCGAGGCGACCGCCCGTGAGGTCGGCGACCAGGCGAGCGTGGACGTCCTCGTCGAACACCAGGAACGGATACCGACGGCCGATGCCCCTCCGACCCCGGCACCGGGACCGGACGGCGGCGCCGCGTCGTAACGTGACGGATCCACGACGAGGGAGCGCACGATGTCCGACCAGCCGTTCGGTGACGACCCGGCCAGCAACGAGCCCCGCCATCCCGACGAGCAGGCCGAGCTGCGCGAGCGCAGCGAGGGCGCGAGCGAGGACAACGTGACGGGCACGGACAACTTCCGTGCCGACGACACCGCGCCCGGCGTCGACCCCGACGAGGCGGATGCCTGACCCGACCGTCGAGGTGTCAGCCCACCCCGCCACCCCGAGGCCGGACCATGGAGGCGCCGATTCCCGACATCCCGGACGACGACGAGCGCGCGCGACGGACCCTGGCGTACGCGGTCCTGCGCGGGATCGTCCACGACCTCAACAACCCCTTGGCGAGCGTCACGATGGCCATCGCCGCCCTGCGCACCATCGACGACCCGGTGCAGCGCAGCGAACTGCTCGACCTCACCGAGCAGGCGGCGCTGCGGGCCGGTGCGGTCGCCCACGACGCGGCACTGCGCTACGCCCCGACGGACGCGGCCGCGACCGCCGGGACGCTGCACGCGCTGGCCACCGAGGTGCAGCGTCGGTGCGACGACCGTGGGCTCGAGGTGGCGGTGTCGCTGCCCGCCCCGGCCGGGAACGGGCCGGGTGTCGGGGAGCCCGCTGCCGTGGGCGTCCGGATGGACGCGGCGCTGCTCCCGGCGGCACTGGTCGCGTTGGCTGCGGACGCACACGACGCGCCGGGCCGCTCGCGACCGGTCACGCTCGCGTTCGACGTCGTCGACGACGCGCTGCTGGTGCGCCTGCACGACGACGGCGAGGCACCGGCCGAGGCGGTCCAGCGACGGCCGTTCGTACCGGTCGGGCCCGACGGTGACGAACACGGCCGTGGCGTGGGTCTCGCCGTCGCCGCCGCACGCGCCCACCTGGTCGCCGTCGGCGGCGCCGTGGACCTGCGACACACCGACGCGGGTGAGACCGTGCTCACCGTGCGGATCCCGGAGGTGGTGACCGGCGCGGGAGCGTCCACGGCAGCCGCTGGGGAGGCCGAGGAGACGGCCGCCGACGGGGCCGGGGCCACCGGGCGCCGGGCGTTGGTCGTCGACGACGACGAGACGCTGTGCACGCTGCTGGCCATGGTTCTCGAGCGGACCGGCTGGCGGGTCCACGTCGCCGCCGACGGTGAGCAGGCCGAACGCGTCGTCGCCGCCCAGCCGGTCGAGCTGGTGCTGCTCGACGTGCACCTCGAACGGGAGTTGGGTCCCGAGGTCGCTGCGCGGCTCGACCGGCTGCGTCCGGGGCTGCTCGAGACGGTCGTGTACCTGACCGGCGACCCGCCCCGGGACGGGATGCTGGAGGGACGTCCGACGCTGGCCAAGCCGTTCGACCTCGCGGAGCTCGACCGGGTCGTGCGTCGGACGGGGGCGGCGGAGGGCTGACACGGGGCGGCGGCGGCTTTGCCGATCACGGACCCGTGCCGTACGCTTCGCAGCCGTGCCGGGCGACCGGCACGCCTTGGTGGGTGTAGCTCAGCTTGGTTAGAGCGCTTGGTTGTGATCCAAGAGGCCGGGGGTTCAAGTCCCCTCATCCACCCTGTGTGCTGCGGTTCGTCGGGATGGGGTACCGTTCCGCACCGCGCACGCGCCGCTAGCTCAATTGGTAGAGCATCCGGCTCTTAACCGGCAGGTTCGGGGTTCGAGTCCCTGGCGGCGCACCATCGAGAACCGGCCCGTCGTGGCCGGTTCTCGGCGTTTCGGGGGCTTCCCCGCTGCCGCACCGTGGGGACACGACGGGCCGCCGAAGCAGCCTGCCGCGGCGGCCGTCCGACCGCCTCCGGGTGGTGTCCGGCGCGACGGCCACGCACGGACGAACGGCCCGCCAGGCGGTGCTGGCGAGCCGTTCGTCCGTTGCCGCCGCACGAGGTGCGCGGTCCCCCGTGCGACGCCTTCCGGGTCAGGGCCTGCCGACGTCGCTGCGCGCGGCCGCGTTGCGGATCTGGGCCGCTTCACGTGCCGTCAGCACGCCGTCCGCCCGCAGACCCCGGATCACCTCGTCGACGTGCCGGACGAAGGCGCCGTGGTTGGTCCAGCTGCCCTCGTCGTCGACGAGGTCGTTGACGGTGCAACCGTCGGCGGCCGCGTGGTTGGCGACGCCGCTGTCCACGCCGCCGACGACCACGTTCGCACGCGGGTCGGGGTGCGGGCACGGGCCGGTGTCGATGCGCACGTCGACGCGGTTCCAGGCCTCGACGTTGCCGGCGACGTCGATCGCGCGGTACTCGACCACGTGGTCGCCGTCGTCCTCGAGGCGGAACGGACCGTCGTGGACGTGGCGGCGGTCCTCCCCGACGCGGCGGTACTCGATCCGGTCGATCCCGGACGTGGCGTCGGTCGCGGACAGCGTGACCGTGACGGTCCCGGTGTACACGCCCCGGTCCACCGGACCCTCCAGCGCCACCGTGCTCGTCGGCGCCGTGGTGTCGATCCGCACGGTCATGGTGCGGATCGCCTCCTCGTTGCCCGCTGCGTCGGTCGAGCGGTACGCGAGCTCGTGCACGCCGTCGCTGGCGAGGACGATGGGCTCGTCGTAGGCGGTCCAGTCCCCGTCGCCGAGCCGGTACTCGGTCGAGGCGACCGGGCTCTGCTCGTCCTGCGCCTCGAGGGTCACCGTCACGGGCGAGGTGAACCAGCCGTCGTCGCCGTCGGGCTCGCCCGGCGCCGTCGCGACGGTGGTGACCGGCGGGGTGACGTCCGGCTCCTCCAGCGGCGCCAGTCGCAGGTTGCGGTAGAAGACCGTGTCACCGCCACCGTGGTTCTGCACCCCGATGAAGCCCTGCGAGAGGTCGCGTGCCGGGTCGGTGCTGACGAAGTCGTTCACCAACGTGCCGTTGAGGAAGACCCGGATCCGGTCGTCGGTGACCTCGAGCTCGTACTCGTTCCAGGCGCCCGGCGGGTTGATCGACGCGGCGACCGCGTCGGGGTCGGCCCCCTGGAAGGTGTAGATCGCACCGGTCGTGCGATCGGGGGCATCGGTCGGGTCGATCTGGATCTCGTAGCCGTGGTCGACGGCCACCCACGGGTCGTCGCCCGGGTTCGGGAACCCGAGGAACACCCCGCCGTTGTGGTCACCGGGGATCTTCCAGTCCAGCTTCAGCGAGTAGTCGCCGAAGTCCTCGGCCGTGTACCACAGCAGCCCCATGCCACCGTGGGTGCGCAGCGAGCAGTCGGCGACGCGACCGAACGCTCCGGCACCGGCGAGCCGCCAGGCGGTCAGGCTCTCGAGCGTGCCGTCGAACAGGCTGGTGTACCCGGCTTCCGGCTCGAAGGGCGCGCACAGGTCGCGGTCGTCGCGCAACGTCAGCAGGTCGAGGTTGACGTTGCCGTCGTCGCCCGCCTCGTAGCGCAGGGTGATGGTGTTCTCGCCGGCGCGCAGGTCGAGCTCGCGGGTGGCGAACGCCCACGTCTGCCAGTCGCCGGTGCTCGGCAGCGCCCAGGGGCCGACCCGTTCGCCGTTGACGTGCAGCGACACCGTCTTGGTGCCCGGCGCCGGGTGCGGACCGTTGGCGTAGCGCAGGTGGACGGGCTGGCTGCCGGCCTCGTCGGCCTGCACGGTGAAGGTCACGCCGGCGCCCTGGTTGTTGAAGCCGTCGACGAACCCGGAGCCGGAGAAGCCGTTGTGCTCGGTGGTGACGCCCGCACCGCCGGTCAGCGCGGCTTCCTCGGCCTCGTAGTACCCGAGGTCGGCCGGGCCGACGTAGCCGGGCACGACGTTGGCCGTGTACCAGACCTCCGTGCTCCACAGCTCCTCGCCGTCCTCGGCGGTGAAGGGACGCGGCGAGTGCAGGTGCACCACGTGGCCGGGACGGATGCCCGGGATCTCCAGCGAGACGGTGCGGCCGTCCTCACCGACGGTGGCAGCGGTCACCGCCAGCTGCTCCTCGCCGATCTTCGGGCCGCCGTACGCCGCCGAGGCGTTGTAGCGCCACTGCGACACGCGGTAGCGGGAGGCGAGTTCCTCGCGGGTCTCCGACGACAGCGGCTTGGTGTAGGTGAGCTCGAAGCCGGTCTCGGTGATCTCGGTGGACAGGACGTCCATCGTGACCGTGTCGTTCGCGGTCAGCTTCTGCAGCCCGTAGCGCAGCTTGCCCGGCTGGGCCCAGTTGCCGTCGTAACCGATGCCACCGATGTAGATGTCACCGTCGGGTCCGACGTCGACCTGGTTGACCCCGGCCTCGAGCCCCTGGGTCATGCGGTACAGCGCGCCCTGCTGCTGGCCCTCCACCTCGTCGAGGGAGACCCGCTGCAGGCCACCGTAGGTCACGTCACCGATGGCGAGCTGGCCGGCGAACATCCCCTCCTCGATCACGACCGGGGTCGAGGGCGAGTTGGAGATCTCGTTGTGCGGCATCCACACGACCGGCGGGGTCACCGGCTGGTCGTCGAAGCGGCCGCTGACGGTCTCGCCGGTGTCGGGGTCCACGAAGGTGGTGTAGTGGTTGTAGAAGCCACCCTCCTCGATGCGGACGAGCTTGCTCGACGGGACCCATCCGCCCTGGTTGTCGGTGATCAGCAGTGCACCGTCGGGACCGAACTGGATGCCGTTGGGCGTGCGCAGACCGCCGGCGATGTACTCGAGCTCGCCGGTCTCGCGGTCGATCCTCACGACCGTCCCCCGGTCGGCGGCCGGCTGCGGGACGGTGCTGTCACCGCTGCGCTCCAGCGCGACGGAGAGAGCGACGTAGAAGCTGCCGTCGCGGTAGGGCAGACCGAAGGCGAACTCGTGGAAGTTGCCGCCGTGCGGCCAGCTCGCGAGGCGGTCGCGCCCCTCGTAGAAGCCGTCGCCGTTGCCGTCCACCAGCCGGTCGAGACCGGTCTTGTCGGCGACGTACACCATCCCCTCGACGACCGCGACGCCCTGGGGCTCCTCGAGGCCGGAGGCGATCTCGGTGACGGTCACCTCGTCGAGGTCGACCTCGCCCTGCACGTCGGTGACGCGGTAGAGCTTGCCGTTGGACGAGCTCTGGGAGGCGCCCCAGGTCAGCAGGGCGAGGCTGCCGTCGTCGAACCAGGCCATGCCGGACACGTCGGGCTGGAAATCGTCGTTCGGCCGCAGGTCGGTCAGGTCGAAGCTCGGGTGCACGCCGGCGAGCGGTGCGCCGTCGCCGGGGCTCTCGTCGACACCCTCGCAGTACTTGATGCCGGGGCTGACGACGCGGGCGCCGCCACCCTCGGTGCTGAGCACCCAGTTGGGCACGACCTCGAAGGTGTCCTGACCCGGCGCGCGCCACAGCAGCGCGAGGGCGGCACCACCACCGGCCTGGAAGTAGTCGATCTCCACGGCGTGGGTACCGGCGGTCAGCTCGATCGAGCCGTCCTTCGGGGTGGCGCCGTGCAGCCCGTCGTGGTCGATGACCTCGGTGCCGTCGATCGACAGTCGCGAGCCGTCGTCGCTCACCAGGCGGAAGTCGTAGGAGCCGGTCTCGGGGACCTCGAGGTCGGCGACGACCTGGGCGACGTAGTTGACGTCGTGGCCACCGAAGTCGGCAGGCGTCAGCCAGTTGATCTCCGGACGCAGCACGTCGACGTTCGGGGTCTGTCCGGTCCGCAACGTGCAGATCTGCTGCAGGCCGATGCCGACGTCGTACACCCGCAGCGTGACGCCCTGCTCGTCGGTCCCCTCGGCGGAGCCGGCAGGCCGATCGCGCAGTACGACGTGGTCGACGTTGATGTTGCCGTCGTCACCGTCGCCGACGAGGAGGTCGAGCGAGGAGGAACCGGCCGGCAGCGTGACGGGAACCGACACCTGCTGCCAGGACGACCACTCCCCGCTGACCGGGAAGCGCACCCGGGTGTCGGTCTCACCGGCACGAAGCGTCGCGGTACGGAAGTCGAGCCCGATCGCGCCCTCGCCGTTCGCGTAGCGGATCGTGACGACGTAGTCGCCCGCCGCGGGCGCGTCCACGTCGAAGCGGATCCCGGCCCCGGCGCCCATGCTGTCGACGAAGCCACTGCCGGTGTGACCGGGGTGGTTGCTGGCGACACCCGCACCGCCGGAGAGCACGGCCGACTCCGCCTCGCAGCGGACGTCGAGTCCGCACGGCGCCTGCTCCTGGGCGAGCACCGGCGGCGTCGCGCCGAAGCCCGTCGCGACCATGGCGAGGACCAGCAGCAGGCCGACGATGCGGCTCCGGCTGCGGTCGGGCGTGGTTGGTACGGCTGCGGTTCGAGCCGTCGACGTGAACATACGCACACTCCCGGGCGGCCGGGTCCCGCACCCGGCCTTTCTCCCGCGGCGGCGAACGCTAGACGGACTTCCGACGGAGAACAAGCAAAACTTCGAAGTTACCGATCACATCGTGCCGACTTTTGCCGACGATCTGCATTACCCGTCCCCGGCACGCTTTCCCACGGTCGCACGTGCTCAGGAACCGACGGAGCCCGGGCCGCAAGGCCCGGGCTCCGTCGTGCTACCGGTTCAGCGGATCAACGCACCGGGGTCAGGACGTAACCGTCCGCCGCCAGGACGTCGAGCGACCGCTTGATGAACGAGCCCATCTGGTCACGACGCACGTTCTGGCCGGGGCCGAACGTGGTCGGTGTGGTGCCCTGGGTGATGCCCAGGTGCGCCGCGATCTCGATGTTCTCGAAGTGACGGCTCGCAGCGATGTCGGTGAAGGCGCTCGCCTCCGCCGCCAGCTCCTCGTCCAGGATGTACTCGAGCGAGTTCACCAGGAAGGAGGTCATCTGCTCGCGCGTGACCGCCCGACCCGGCGCGTACACGCCCTCGGAACGACCCTGCACGATGCCGAGCTCCGCCAACTGGTTGATCGCCAGCTCGTGGTGGCCACCGTCGTCGCCGAAGGCGTCGTCCGGCGAGGCCGGCAGCTGCACACCTGCGACGCGGAGCATGTTGGCGATGAAGGTCGCCATCTGGTCACGACGGACGTCGCTGCCCGGCATGTACTCACCGTCGGTGTTGCCCTGCGAGATCCCCAGACCACCGATGCAGCGGATGTTGTCCGCGTGACGGCCTCCGGTCACGTCCGGGAACTGCAGCGGCGCCACGTCGGTGCAGGCGTCCGCCACGAACGGCGGCTCCTCGTCGATGTAGACCGTCAGCTCGCGCACGGCCTCCTCGTTGCCGGCAACGTCGACACCGAACCACTTCAGCGTGGTCGTCTCGTCCAGCGAGATCGGCTCCGCACTGTCACGGGCGCCGCCCGTCGGGTGCGTGTCGTGACCCCAACGCTGCACGGTCGGCGAGTCGGTGGTCGGCGTGGTCCCGTCCGTGGTGTAGTGGACGGTCGCCGGCTCATCCGAGGCGAAGAACACGTCGGCCGCACCGTCGTAGTTCACGTCACCGCGGACGTTGGGACGCGTGGTCGGCGCCTGGTCGTCCTGCTCGAACTCCAGGGCCACCTCGAGCATCCCGTAGATGCCGTTGGCGAACTCCATCGACTGGTTCCACCCCTCGTCCATGAACGTGGGGAAGAAGCCACCCGGCGACACCCAGCCGGTGTTGCCCTGGCCGGTGTAGACGTTCGCGCCGGCCTCGAAGCTCCAGCCGAACACGGGACGACCCTCTTCGAGCCCGTCGTACCAGAAGTGGTCGGCCGAGTTGCCGGCCGCCGAGTACAGCACGTCGATGATCGGGCCGGTACGACCCGGCTCGATGACCGTGCCACGGTGCTCGGCGATGCGACCCAGGATGGTCTCCGACGCCTCGAAGAAAAACTCCTCGACGCCGAGGTCGGGACGCGGGGCCGGGATGCGGCCCGGGGTCCGGTAGGTGCCCGGCGCCCACATGAAGTAGCCACCGTGCGTGTGGATGTTCATCGAGAACCGGATGTTCGGGTTCTGCTCGACGACCCAGACCGAGTTCTGCGCCTCCGGCTCGGACAGCTCGTTCGGCCCGGCGAAGACGTCGCTGACACACGACGTGCTCGCACCCGAGTAGCCGTCGAACAGGCTGTACCGCGCGAAGTTGCGGTTGAGGTCCACGCCCCAGGCGTTGCGGGCGTTGACGTCGGAGTAGAGCTCGTCGCAGTAGCGCGTCAGGTTGCGCCGCTGCGTGGTGTTGTCGTAGCGCGAGTAGTCGGTGCCGTCGCGGTTGACGGTCGGGATGATGAAGATGTCGAGGTTGTCGACCAGCTCGGTCGTCAGCGGGTCGGTGCCGTAGTTGCGCAGCAGCCGGGTCGCGGTCTCGACGGCGACGACGGGGGTGACCCACTCACGGGCGTGCTCCTGCGAGTAGGCGAAGACACCGGTCTTCGACCCGTCGCGGTGCGCGCCGATGCGCAGCATGTACACGTCACGCGGCCCACGGTCGATCTTGTGGGTCGGCGCGTTGAGGTGGTCGGACAGGTTCTGCTGGCCGAGCGTCGGCACGACACCGCCGCCCTCGCTGCCCCGGTAGGTGAAGGCCCGCACGAGGTCGTTGACCTCGTCCGAGGCGTTGATGGCCGCGATGACCTCGGCGGCGGTCGACGTCACGACGCCGTCACCGTCGGTCGCCGGGGTGACCCGCACGATCTGCCGCTGGTTGTTGCCGCTGCCGGCCGTGTCGCGGACGACGCCCAGGTCCTGGCCGGCGACGCCGGTGTCCAGGATCTCGAACGTGATCTGGTTGCCGCCCTCGTGGCCCCAGTCCAGCGACTCGACGTTGACGGTCGATTCGCCGGGGGTGCCGTTGGTCGCCACGTACGCCAGCATCGCCTTGCGCTGGTAGCCGTTGGTCTGGTTGGGCAGCTCGACCAGGTCGGTCAGCTCCGGGTACTGCTCGTGCAGCAGCGTGATGGCGTTGGTCGAGTCGACCGAGTCCAGGTAGCCGGGCACGAAGCCGTACTGGAAGCCCTCCGGGTAGCCGATCTCGTCGTAGGGCGCCCAGGTGCTGGTCGGGACGACGAGTTCCTCGAGCAGCTCCTCCTCACCGGTCAGCTCGCCCTCGGCGTCGCGCAGACGCTCGAAGAGCCGCACCTCGACCGTGTCGGGCAGGGTCCCGCCCCGGACGAGCACCGGGCGGCTCACCCGGTGGTAGATGTACTGCCCGGCGTCCGAGAACACGTTGAGCGTCCGGGTGGTGGTCTCCCCGTCCTCCTCGTAGGAGATCTCCATGCGGTCGTCGCGGGCGTTCGCGCTGGTCGTGTCGTCGAACAGCGAGCGCACCTCGATCGACAGGAAGTTGCCCGAGTAGTTCGTGAACGTGTCGGCCCGCAGCACGCGCAGGAACTCGGTGTCGTCCACCGGCGGCGGAACCGCGGCGAGCTCGAGGTCGGCAGCGGCCGCCGAGCGCAGGAACGCCGTCGAGTAGGAGGTCGCCGACGTCGTCTGCAGCGCCTGCATCTTCAGTTCGAGTTCACGCTGCTCGGCCTGCTGGCGCGAGATCAGGTCCTCGATCTCCGTCTGCTCGATGGACCCGAGGAACTCGTCCTCGGCCTCCTCCGGTGTCGGCAGGTCGCTGACGTCCTCGATGTGGACGCCGAGTCCCTCGAGGATCTCGATCTCCTCGTCGGTGACGAAGGCGGCCGAGCGCACCCGGCCGTCGTCGACCTGGTCGTGCCAGTGCGCGAGGTCGATCTGGTGGAAGGTCTCCAGGTTCGACAGTGCCGTGTAGCTCTCGACCTCGATGAGGGCGAGCTTGGTCGTCGGCAGCCCGGGGAAGACGAGTTCCTCGTCGTCCGGTGCGGTCGGGTCGGCTTCCGCACCGCCGGTCACGGCGGTCGTCAGCCCGATGGCAAGTACTGCGGAAAGCAGCGCAGATGTGGCGCGCCACCTTCGCAGATGTCCGGCGGTTGTCACCGGCATCCCTCTCTGTCTGAGGACCGGCGCTCACCGGTCCGAACGGGTGAGTCGGCTCCCGGCCGGTGCGAGCGCCCCACTGCGCTCACACCACCCTCACCCACGTGGCACCACAGACGGTGCGTGCGCCGGTGTCAAGGCCGTGCGCGCGGGACGACGTCGTCCGGCGCCGCGACCGGCGACGTGCTTGGTGACGTACCCGCGCGGCGGCACCCACCCGAGGAACCGCGACACGCAGCCGGAGGGCGCCGTGTCGCCGCCGTCGAGCAGCGCCCGCAGCGCGGCGACGTGGGCGTCGTAGGCCTTGGTGCCCGCCCGGGTCATGGCCACCCACGTCTCACTGCCGGGTCCCCGCCCGGTCTTGCGGCTCTTGACGTACCCCGCGTCCTGCAGCGCCCTGAGCTGCTTGGAGAGGTCCGGCGCCGTGAGCCCCAGCCGCTGCTGCAGCACGGCGAAGGTGACGGACTCGAAGGCGCCCAGGACGGCCATGATCCGCAACCGTTTCGGCGCGTGGATGACGAGATCGAGCTCGGGCATCACTCGAGCCCTTGCTCGCGTGCCATCGTCTCCGCCGCACGCCGGAACCAGCGCGCGTTGACGACGCCGGCCAGGGCCGCCGCCGGGCCGACGAGTCGGGGACCCGCCGGCATCGGGCACCGCCGTCAGCGCACGCTGGAGGTGATGTCGACGTCGAGGTTGCCGCGCGTCGCGTTCGAGTAGGGGCACACCTGGTGGGCGCCGGCGACGAGCGCGTCGGCCACCGCCCGGTCGACGCGCTCGAGCTCGACGTGCAACGCGACGGTCAGGCCGAAGCCCCCGTCACCGTCGGGGCCGATCCCGACCTCGGCCCGTACCGACGAACCGGCGATCTCGGTCCCCTCGCGGCGGGCCACGGACTGCAACGCCGAGTGGAAGCAGGCCGCGTAGCCGGCCGCGAACAGCTGCTCGGGATTGGTGGCGCCCCCGGCGCCCCCGAGTTCCTTCGGTGTGGCCACGTCGAGGTCGACGAAGCCGTCGGTGGAGCGCACGTGACCGTCGCGGCCACCGCCGGTCGAGGTTGCCTGCGCGGTGTAGAGCGCGTCCATGGGTGGATTCCGTTCTCACTCGTCGTCCGAGCGTCGCGTCGCCGGACCGTCGATGTCGAGTTTCGAGTTCGAGGGCGAGGGCGAGGTCCGGCACAGTGGAGCAGAACGAACGTGCTATCTCGCGGAAGACCAGCGCGACGCTGGTGGCCGGCCTCGACGAGCTGCTCACCGGCATCGGCTGACGCCGGCGAGCAGGTGTCCCGGGCGCCGGGTCGGGCCAGGGGACCCCAGCGCCCTGCGGCGGCGCGGGACGGCACGGGTCGCGGAGTCCGGCCGTCAGGAGGTCCGAAGGGCCGAGTCCGACGCACGCTCCCCCAGGCCGACGCCTCGTACGGTCGCCCGGAACGACCGACGCGACGGGGGAATCGATGGCGTCCCGGCTACGAACGATGCTCGGTGGAACCGCGATCCTCGCGCTCGCGCTGACGGGGTGCGACGACACGCCCGATGACACCGCGTCGTCGACGACCGGCACCGATGCCGACGGGACCGCCGGCGCGCCGGACGCGGAGGATGCGGATGCCGAGGACACGGGTGCCGCGGCCCCGCAGGAGGCGGACGAGGAGCCGCAGCCGATCATCGAGGCGGTGACCGAGGGCCTCGACCAGCCCTGGGGGCTGGCCTTCCTCGACGGTGGACCGCTGCTGCTGGTCACCCAGCTGCCCGGGACCCTGTCGGTCGTCGACACCGACACGGGCGAGGTCACCGACCTCGCCGGCGTCCCGGAGGTCGTCGTCGAGGGACAGGGCGGACTGCTCGACGTCGCCGTCGACCCGGACGACGACTGGATCTACCTCACCCACGTCTCCGCCGACGACGGGGCGACGAGCACCCACCTGTCACGTGCCCGGCTCGACCTCGACGCGGCCCGGCTCGACGACGTCGAGGTGCTGTTCGCGGTGGACCCGTTCCTGCCCGAGCCACCGGTCCACTTCGGCTCGCGCGTCGTCGTCGGTCCCGACGAGCACCTGTACGTCACGGTCGGCGATCGCGGCTCCAAGGACTTCGACGACCACCCGTCGCAGGACCCGTCCAACCATCTCGGCACCACGATCCGGCTCGCGCCCGACGGATCGGTCCCCCAGGACAACCCCTTCGTCGACGACCCCGACGTCCGCGACGAGATCTTCACCTTCGGCCACCGCAACGTCCAGGGCATGGCGGTGCATCCCGACACCGGCAAGCTGTGGCAGAGCGAGCACGGCGAGGAGGACGGTGACGAGCTCAACGTCCTCCGGGCCGGCGGCAACTACGGTTGGCCCGTCGCCACGACCGCCTGCGAGTACGGCACCGACGTCCCGGTCGGCGAGCATCCCGACGAGCGCGACGACACGGTGCCACCGGTGCGGTACTGGGAGTGCGGCACCGGTGGGTTCGCCCCGGGTGGCATGACGTTCTACGACGGCGACCAGTTCCCGGCCTGGCAGGGCGACCTGTTCGTCGCGGGCCTGGCCACACAGGAGCTGGCCCGCTTCGCCGTCGACGGCGACACCGCCGAGGAGGTCGAGCGGCTGCTGGGCGACGAGGGCTGGCGCATCCGCGACGTCGAGGCGGGACCGCACGACGGGGCGCTGTACCTCGCCCTCGACGAGGCCGAGGTGCCGATCGTGCGGCTGGTGGCGGAGGACGGCGGCTGACGAGTCCGGGTCACCGGCCCGGTCCGGCCGCCCGTGGTCAGGAGTCCGCGGAAGGGCCGTCCGCGGGCGGCTCGTCGCCCGGCTCCACGCCGCCGGTCTCGACCACGGCGTCGACCACGGCGTCGGGGATGGCGCCGGGGCCGTGCCGGTCGAGGAGCCAGGCGTCGATGCGTCGCCACCAACCGAACAGCCACGACTCGGCGCCGACCCGGTCGCCGGGGACCTCGGCGGCCGGTACCCGCCAGGCCTGGACCTCGACCTGGCTGTCCATCGGCAGGCCACGCCACAGGTCGACCGCGCTCGAGAGATCCTCGAGACCCGTGTGCGCGACGAACACCACGTCCGCGTGCGGGGCGGCGGACAACGCCGCCAGCGCTCCGCCGGTCCGGGGGGCGAGCACGTGGCGCATCTCGCGGGCGCGTTCGGCGTCCGCGTGCCGGTCGAGTTCCTCGAGCCTGGCGATCGAGTGCAGCCGGCGTGCCGGGGTGAAGTTGCGCCCCTCGGGGAACAGCACCAGCGCGTCCAGCGGTCCCAGACCTGCAGCGAGTGCGGCGACGGCCGCCGTGCCGGTCCCCGACGGCGCGCCCGAGGCCACGAAGTACGTGGGGATCCGGTTCAGGCCGACGTCGAGGGCCGGCGCCCACTGCAGGTCCTCACGCAGCACGATGCGCGGTCGCAGCCGCCGCTGCAGCAGCCCGTGGACGAGCAGGAAGGAGTCCCCCGGGCCGGCGTGACGGCTGAGCACGACGACCGGGCCGGGCCGGCCGCCGTCCGGGTCGGGCCCGTCGAGCCCGTCGAGCTCGCCGGGCTCGACCGGCAGGGCCTGCTCGTCGTCGAGTGACACCGCGAGCCGGAAGGTGCGACGGGCCGTGACGAACAGCGCCGCCAGGTAGGTCCGCATGACGGCGTAGTGGGCCGCCTGCCAGCGTTCGCGTCCGAGGTGGCGCCCGAACCCGCTCGCGAGCCACAGCACCAGCAGTGCCAGCAGCGCCACGGACTCGGCGAGCAGGAACACGACGAGGAACAGCAGGATCCGCAGCGGCCGCAGACGACCGGGCAGCACCGGCGACGCGAAGGCGGCGACCAGCAGGGTCAACGGCAGGGACGTGATCAGCAGCAGCGTCAGCAGCGGTACGGCCGGCGCGAGCACGAGCCGGCGGACCCAGCGGGGCGGCAGCACGTTCAGCCCTCCGGGGCGCCGACGAGGTCGGTGAGGTAGACCGACGACGCGAGGTAGGCGCTCTGCAGCCGCTCGGCCGCCCGGGTGGTGTCGCGGTAGCGGAACTGCGCCGGGTCGTTGTAGTCCATGCCCTCGGTGATCCCGGTCGGCAGCACGTGGACCTCGACGTCGTCGGGGACCCGCGACATCGCCTCGACGAACCGGTGGCGGCGGGCGATCTCGAAGGCGACCAGGCCGACCTCCCAGGCGCGCGTCGGCACGGTCAACGGCTGCTCGACCCGGCCGACCTGCAGGACGTAGATGCGCCGCGCTCCGAGCTCGAGCGCCCGCCCGACCGGGATCGAGTCCACGAGTCCGCCGTCGAGGTAGTGGTCGCTGCCGATGACCACCGGCGGCAGCAGCCCGGGGACCGCCGTGGTGGCCAGCAGGGCCTCGATCAACGGTCCGTCGTCGAACCACTGGGCCGCGGCACGCTCGATGCTGGCGGCCACGCACTGGAACGGCAGTTCGAGGGCACCGAACGTGCGCGCCGGCAGGTGCGAGAGCAGCAGCCGGCGCAGGCGGTGGTTGCCGTGCAGGTGGATCCGGCTGCGCGTGAAGGTGGTCGCCCGCTCCAGCAGCGACGCCTCGAACGGGCTGTACTCGGCGAGATTGGTCCACAGGCTGCGCAGACGCTCGACCGCGTCGTCGGGGCGGGCGGCCAGCATGGCGCCGTTGATGGCGCCGACGGAGGTGCCCACGACGAGGTCCGGTCGGACGCCGTGCTCCTGCAGCGCCTGCAGCATCCCGATCTGCACCGCCCCGTGGATGCCGCCGCCACCGAGGACGACGGCCACCTCGGGTCGGGGCGCGTCCTGCGCTGGCGTCACCGCCACCTCGTCGCTCGTCGGGCGCCGGCACCCTACCGACCGCCCAGCAGGGGACGATCCTCCAGGAGGGGAACGGTCGTCGCCGGGCACGGGCCGTCGCCCGGCGACGCGGCCGGTCGGGCGGGGTGCGGCCGCACCCGGTCGCTAGCGTTCGGGCCGTGGGACCCTCCAGCGACGATCCGACCCGACCGGTCACGGTGCACCGTGGCGGACGAAGCAGTGCCCCCGGACCCGTGACCCGCCGTGTCCGCCGGCTGTTCGAGACCGGCGGCGAGGGGTTCCGCGACCTCGCCTTCGTGCAGGTCGCCAGCACCATGCACGACACCCTGGTCGCGGTGGGCCTCGCGGGCACGCTCTTCTTCGGTGTGCCCTCGACCGAGGCACGCACCAACGTGGCGCTGTACCTGCTGTTGACCGTGGCACCGTTCGCGGTCATCGGGCCGGTGCTCGGCCGGACCCTGCGCCGCAGCCCGCTGGCGGTGCGCACCGCACTGGTCGTCGCGGCCGCCGGCCGAGGGGTGCTGGCCGCGCTGGTGGCCCTCGATCCGACCGGCTGGTGGTTGTTCCCGGCCGCGTTCGGCCTGCTGCTGCTCTCCCGCGTGCACGCGATCACCCGTCACGCCCTGCTGCCGATCGCGCTCGACTCGCGGCACGCCCTGGTCGCCGCCAACGGGCGGCTGGCCTGGATCGGCACGCTCGCGGGCGGGGTGGCCGGGGCGCTCGGGGCGCTGGTGCTGTGGCTGGCCGGCGCGTGGGCGGCGCTCGGGCTGGCGTCGCTCGCGGCGTTCGTCGCCGCCTGGCTCGGACGTCGTCTACCGGATCCCGAGCCCGACCTCGTGGCGCTCCCACCGGAGGCGGGTGAGGTCCCCCGCCACAAGCGCCACCTGCCCCCGTCGGTGCGGGCCGCGCAGCTGTCCACGGCGGTCGTCCGCGGCCTCAACGGATTCCTGCTGCTGCTGCTGGCGTTCGCCTTCCACCAGCAGCAGGACGCCTGGCTGGACTTCGGCGCGTTGCTGGCCGCCGGCGGGGCCGGCTTCGCGCTGGCCTCGCTGACCGCTCCGGTGCTGGAGCGTCGGCTGCGCGAGGAGCCGATGGTGGTCGCCGCGCTGGCGGTCGAGGCGGCGGCCGCGTTCCTCGCCGGGCAGGCGTTCGGCCTGCTCACCGGTGCGGTGCTCGCGCTCGCGGCGGGGTTCGCCTGGGGAACCGCGAAGCTCGCCTTCGACGGACTGTTGCAGGGCAGCGTGGAGGCCGAACGCCGCGGTGTCGCCTTCACCCGCTCGGAGACCATGTTCGCGATCGCCTGGGTGGTCGGCGCCGTGATCCCGACCGCGATCCCGTTGCCGACCGGCTTCTACCTGGCGGTCGCCGGCTTCGTCGCGCTCACCGCGCAGGTCCTCTACGTCGGCCGTCTCGTGGGCGTGTCCACCGATCGCGAGAACGCGGCGGCGGACGACGACGGGACGGTGGACGACGACGCACCGGACGAGGACCTGGCGGGCGAGTCGACGGCTGACGGAATGCCCGGGATGAACACGGCGACCGAGACCTGACCGTGCCCGACCCGGCAGGGTCGCCCCTCGGGCGGCCCTGCCGGGGGTGGTCTGCTGCGCCGCGATGCCCCCTACGGTCGGGGGCGAGCCGTCGAGGAGTGCGACCGATGTCCGAACCGTCCCCGCAACCGCAGCGGCCCGGTGCCGAGCGCACCGGCGACTCCTGGTTCGCCCGCCGGAGCTGGGTGTTCGGCGTGGCGATCGGTCTGACCGTGATCGGCACCTGGATCGCGGGGATCGTCGGCCTGCTGATCTCACTGGTGATCGCCGGGATCTTCCTCGTGATCGCCACCCGTTGAGGCCACGGGGCGGCATCGGCCGTCGTACGCTGCCCGTACGGCGAGCGTGGCGGAACCGGCAGACGCGCTGGGTTTAGGTCCCAGTGGGCTCACCAGCCTGTGGGGGTTCGAGTCCCCCCGCTCGCACCCGTCCCCCGCTGGTGTCGTGGCTCGCCCGCCCGGGACGACGGCTGCCCGGACCACGCTGCGCGCGATCGATGCGCCTGCGGGACGGCACACCGGGCTCGCACACAGGCGTCGGTCGGACACCCCCATGCGGTCCGGACCGGGCGGTCCAGCGGCTTGACTCGGCGAGTCACAGGAGGCCGCCGTGCGCAGGTTGCAGTGCTACGTCCCGACCGGTTCGGGTGCCGAGGTCCTCGCCCGCGCCGCCGCGGCGGGCGCCACCGACGGCGTCCGTCTCGACGGTCGCGACGCCGACGACACGCCGCAGGAGCTCCTGCTGCTGTACCTGCCCAACGACCGCTTCGACGACGTGCTGGAGGTGCTCGAGGACGTCGACGACCTGCGGCTGACGTTCCAGCGCGACAGCGTGGTCGCCCTGTCCCCGCCGGCGGAGGAGTTGCCCGACCAGGTCAGCGACGTCACCTCCCGCGGACCGCTCGAGATGCTCGTCGAAGGCCTCCAGAGCCTGGGGGCCTGGCCGCCGTTCCTGGTCTACTCCGCGACCGCCGGTGCGGTGGTGTGGGCCGGGCTCGTCTCCGAGACGGTGTTCCTGTTGACCGCGGCCATGCTGATCGCCCCCTACGCGGCACCGGCCATGACGACGGCGCTGGCGACCGCGCGCGGCGACGGGCTGCTCCTGCGGCGCAGCGTCGGCCGCTACCTGGCAGCGGTCGCCACCACGGCCGTCACGGCCGCACTGCTCACCCTCGTCACCGGCGAGTCGGCACCCACGGAGTTGATGCTCCAGGTCGCCGACGTCTCCGCGATGTCGGTGCTGCTGCCGATGGCGGCCGGCGTCGCCGGCGCGCTGGGCTTCAGCCGTGCCGATCGGACCGGCATCGTGTCCGGCGCCGGCATCGGGATGCTCGTCGCCCTGGCGCTGGCGCCCCAGGCGGGGCTGCTCGGCATCGGTCTCGCGCTCGGCGAGGCGCGCATCGTGGGCTCGGCCGCCTTCGTGGCGACCCTGCAGCTGGTCGGGATCAACGTGGCCGCGAGCCTGGTGTTCCACCTGCTCGGCGTCCGTCGGCAGGTGCCACGGGTGCGGGACGGCAGCCTGGTGGCGTCCCTCGGCGCGGCGGCGGCGACCGCCGTGGCGTTGGTGGGCCTGCTCGTGCTGCAGTGGCAGACCGCGCCCGACCTCACCCGCGAGACGGTGATGACCCGGGCCGAGGCGATCACCCTGTCGTTCCTCGACGAGCAACCCGGCATCGTCGCCACGGACGCGGTCGCCCGCTTCCCCCTGGCCGACAACCTCCCGATCGAGGTGTTCGCCCTGCGGGCCCAGGCCGTGGCGCTCTCCGCCGATGCCGCGAGCGGCGACGAGTTGACCGCCGCGCTCGACGAACGGCTGCGCGAGGAGTTCCCCTCCACGAACCCGACCGTCGTCGTGAGCGTCGAGCGGGGCAGTTGACGCGCTGACCACCGTTACGCCGGCTCGCCCGACGGCTCACCGGTCGGTCCAGCCGGCGAGGACGGCCGTCGTCCGTACCGACACGGCACCGGGACGGGTCTGTCGACTCCGTACGTTGCCTACGACGAGCGGGGAGGCTGTGGTTGCGGACATCTGGACCGACGCAGAGCCGGAACAGCCGAGGCGCGGGAACGGACGGCTGGGTAGCGGCCGCCATCACCGGCGTGGTCGCCGGACTGGTCGGCACTGCGGTGATGACCGCCGGCGAGAAACTCGAGCAACGGCTGACCGGCCGGCCGGACTCGTTCGTCCCGGCGCACGCCCTCGAACGACTGTTGACGCTCGAGGAGCGGCCCGACCGGGAGCGGGTCGTGCTCAACCACGCGATGCACTGGGGCACCGGCGCTGTCGTCGGCGCGTTTCGCGGGGTGATGGCCCGCGCAGGGCTGGACGGCATCCGCGGCTCGCTGCTGCATCACCTGCCGGTGCGGTTGACCACCGACCAGGTGCTTGAGAACGCGACCGGCGTCGGGGCACCGCCCTGGACCTGGCCGCGCGACGAGCAGGTCGTCGACGTGCTCCACAAGGTCGTCTACAGCGTCGTGACCGGCCTGGTCGCCGACCGTCTCGCGCTCACCACACCGGACCGGGAGCCGGTCCGACGTTGAGCGCTCGGCCCGACGCCAACGGCCCGTCCGGCGACGGTGCCCGCAAGGTGAACACGAGCGCGGACCCGACCCCGATCCAGCCTCCCGCAGAACGTCCGAAGCCATGTTTCGAAGCCCGAAGGACCCCGCATGACGTTCTCGCTCGTCGTCACCGACCCGACCACCGGCCACGTCGGTGTGGCCGCCATGACCGCCATGCCCGGCGTGGGCAAGCTCGTCGCCCATGCCCGGGCCCGCTCCGGCGCCGCCGCGTCCCAGGCGATGATGAACCCCTACCTCGCCTTCGACGGTCTCGCGCTGGTCGGCCAGGGCATCCCCGCTGACCAGGCGCTCGACTACCTCGTCGCGCAGGATCCCGGCCGCGAGGGACGCCAGTTCGGCCTGGTCGACTTCCAGGGACGCTCGGCCAGCCACACCGGTTCGCTGCCCGAGGACTTCAAGGGGCACCGCACCGGCCCGCACTACGCCTGCCAGGGCAACCGCCTCGCCGGCCCGGAGGTGCTCGACGCCGCCGTCGAGGCCTACTCCGCGCACGATGGCGAGGAGCTGATCGACCGGCTGCTCGCCGCGCTGGCCGCCGGCGAGGAGCAGGGCGGTGACACCAAGGGGCACCGGTCGGCGACCGTCGTGATCATGGGGACCGAGCTCTATCCGCTGTGGGACCTGCGCATCGACGACACCGACGACCCCCTCACGCTGCTTCGGCAGCAGAAGGAGACCTTCGCCGAGGAGCTGATACCGGAGGTGGAGATGCTGCCGACACGGATCGACCCCCTCGGCGGCTTCGACTACCAGGGCAGCGCCGGCGCCGTCTGATGACCCCGCCATCCACAGCCCCGTCCAACACGGACCACGTCGAGGTCGCCGTCGTCGGTGCCGGGCTCTCCGGGTTGGTCGCCGCCCGTCGGCTGGCCAGCACCGGACGCGACGTGGTGGTGTTCGAAGCCCGCGACCGGGTGGGCGGTCGCATCAGCAACGTCGAGGTCGACGGCATCACCCTCGAGGCGGGCGCGCAATTCGTCGGCCCCGGACAGGATCGCGTCGCGCGACTCGCCGAGGAGCTGGGCGTCGACACCTACCCGGCGTACGACCGCGGCGATCCGGTCCTCGAGGTCGGCGGCCGCACCGCACACATGCGCGGCCCTCTGCCACCGCTCGGACCACTGGCCGCCACGGAGGTGGTGCTGGCGGCCCGCTGGCTGGTGCGCACCGCGCAGCGGCTGCCCGGCGGGCGACCGTGGGACGGTCCCGACGCCCGGCTCCTGGACGGCGAGACGTTCGCGACCTGGATCGACCGACACCTGCACGGCCGGGTTCCGCGTGGGGTGTTCCGTGCCGGTTGCCGAGTGGTGTTCTCCGCAGAGCCGGAGCAGGTGTCGCTGCTGCACGTGCTGTTCTTCGTCCGGTTCGCCGACGGGGTCGTGCCGCTGGTGGCCGGTGAGGGAGGTGCGCACGAGCGCCGCTTCGTTGGCGGTTCCGGTCGGCTGCCCCAGCGGCTGGCCGACGGACTCGAGGGTCACATCCGGCTCGGTGAGCCCGTCCGACGCCTCGAGCAGACGGCTGACCGGGTGGTGCTCACGACCGGGCACGGCACCTGCAGCGCCGATGCGGTGATCGTCGCCGTCCCCCCGGCGCTGGCCGCACGTCTCGACGTCACCCCGGCACTCCCGTCGGCCCGCCAGCAACTGCTGCAACGCCTGCCGATGGGGCAGGCGGTGAAGGTGCAGGCGACGTATCCGACGCCGTTCTGGCGCGCCGACGGTCGCTCGGGCCAGCTGTTGAGTGACATCGGGCCGTGCAGCGCGGTGTTCGACAACACGCCCCCGGGGAGCGGACCCGGCGTGCTGATGGGCTTCGTCACCGGCCGCCCGGCGCTGCGCTTCCTCACGCTCGACCCGGCGCACCGTCGGGCAGCGGCCCTCGGCAGCTTCGCCCGGGCGGCCGGTCCGGCGGCCCGGCGGCCGCGCGACTACGTCGAACACGACTGGACCGGTGACCCGTGGACCCGTGGCGGATACTTCGGAGTGCCGGGGCCGGGCATGTGGTCGCAGGTCGGCCACGTCCTACGCACGCCGGTCGGACGGATCCACTGGGCCGGCACGGAGACCGCCGAGCGTTGGTTCGGCTATCTCGACGGCGCGGTGGAGGCCGGGGAGCGGGCCGCCGACGAGGTCGTGCAGCGCCTCACGATCGAGCGGGCCCGACCCGGGAGCGACCTTGCCCATCCCGCCGCCGGCGTGCCGACGTGAACCGGCTCACGACGCGCCGGGGCTGTGACGGTCACCGCCGTGGTGGCATGCGCCGTCCTCCGGCGGCTAACGTCCCGCGCATCGACGCCGAGGGAGTCCCCCGCACCGGGGGCTGAGAGTGCGCCAGGCGGGCGCGGTACCTCGGAACCTGATCCGGTTCACACCGGCGGAGGAAGCGCGTCATGCTGGCCACGTCCGTCAGTCTTGCCCTGCTCGCGATCACGCTCGCGGCGTTCGTCGGCATCGGTCTGCGGGGCCGCTCCCCCGCCGAGCCGGGGACCGATCCGGTGGCGGACTTCACCGTCGCCCGGGGCACGCAGGGCCCAGGTGTGCTCGGGTTGTCGTTCGTGGCCTCCGGCCTCGGGGCGTGGATCCTGTTCGCCCCACCGGAGCTCGGTGCGGTGCTCGGCATCGTCCCGGTGGTCGGCTACGCGCTGGCGGCGGCGGGTCCCTTCCTCGTCCTGGCGGCCGTCGGCCCCCGCCTGCGTCGGATCGTGCCATCGGGCCAGGGCCTGGCCGAGTTCGTGCGTGTCCGGTTCGGGCCGACGGGTGGACGCCTGGTCGCCGGCGTGTCGCTGCTCTACATGGGCGTGTTCGTCGCCGCGGAGCTGGTCGCCATCGGCGGCATGGTCGAGCTGCTCGGCGGCGTGCCCCGCGAGGTGACCGTGCCGGCCGTGGTGGTCGCCACCCTGGCCTACACGGCCACCGGGGGCCTGCGGGCCTCCCTGCGGACCGACCGCTGGCAGGCGTGGCTGGTGCTGGCCCTACTGCTGGTGGCGGGCACCGTCGCGCTGCGGTGGGTCGACGCGCCCGTCCCCGCCGCTCGCCAGCTCGGCCTGCTCGAGGTCGCCCGTCCGGGGCTCGAGAGCGCGTTCACGCTCGTGCTCGCGGTCACCGCCGCCAACCTGTTCCACCACGGCTACTGGCAGCGCGTGTGGTCCGCCCGCGACGACCGGGCACTGCGGCACGGCGCGCTGCTCGGCGCGGCGGTGACCGTGCCCTTGATGCTGCTCGCCGGCGGGCTCGGGGTGCTGGCGGCGGCCGCCGGCGTGGTCGAGGTACCCGCCCTGTCGGTGTTCGCGCTCGTCGGCCGTCTCCCCGACGTGGTCGTCGCCCTCGTGCTGGTGCTGGGCGTGGCGCTGGTCGCCTCCTCGGTCGACACGCTGGAGAACGGGCTGGCGGCCCTGCTGGTCGCCGAACGGCCCGGCCTGCGGCTCGACCAGGCCCGCCTGCTCACCGTCGTGGTGGTGCTGCCCGCCGCGATCGTCGGGCTGGTCGCCACCTCGGTCCTGCAGCTGTTCCTCGTCGCCGACCTGCTGGCGGCCGTGCTGCTCCTCCCGGCCCTGCTGGGGCTGTGGCCGCGGGCGACCACGGCCGGATTGCGCGCCGGCGTGCTCGGCGGGGTGGTCGGCGCGCTGGGCGCTGCCTGGCTCGCGACCGGCTCGTTGGCCGGTGCCGCCGCGGCCGTGACGTTCCCCGACGCGGTGCCGACCCTGCCACCGTTCCTCGGGGCGGTGCTCGGCAGTGGGCTCGCGGCGCTCGGCGTGTCCGTGCTCGGCGGACGCCGCACCGACCTCGACGACCTCGACGCGCGCGTGCGCGCCCGCGTCGGCTGACGTCGACCGCGTCCCCCGGGGCCGACCGGGAGCCGACCAGCGAGCGCGTTCAGTCGGCGGCAGGCAGTTCGAGGACGAAGCACGCCCCGGTGGGCGTCGCCGGCCGGTAGCTGAGCTCGCCGCCGTGGTGGCGGGCGAGCTGCCGGGCGATGAACAGCCCGAGACCGAGCCCGACCGCGCCCGGATCGAGGCGGGTGTACTTCCGGAACACGTGCTCGGCCTTGCTCATCGGGATCCCCGGACCGCGGTCCTCGACCGTGACGCACACCCGCGTGTCGTGTCGGGTGACCGCGACCCTGACCGGGCCGGACGCCGGCGCGTGCACGCGCACGTTGTCGAGCAGGTGTCCGAGCAGCTGACGCAAACGGTCCGGGTCCCCGACGACGTCGGCGTCGGTGTGGCGCAGATCGATGCGTTCGCGCAGCTCCGGCGGGCCCTCGGTCACGAGCTCGTGGAGGACCGCATGCAGCGCGACCGGCTGTCGGGCGAGCAGCAGGCCGCCCCGGTCGAGCGCGGCGGCGTCGGCGGTCTGCGAGAGCACCCCCGTCAGGCGGGTCACCTGGCGGCGCAGGCCCGCGACGACCTCCGGGTCGGCGTCCGCGGCCGCGAGCAGGTCGGCGTACATCGACACGATCGTCAGCGGGGTGCGGGTCTGGTGGGCGAGATCGGCCACGACCCGGTCGACGTCGATCCGCCAGCCACCGTCCGGGCCGGCCTTCGCGTCCGGTCCCGGGCCGATCTCCGGCAGCAGGTCGCGGAACTCCTCGGGCGGCAGCGCGCGGCTCCAGTGGAAGCCCTGCCCGACGTGGCAGCCGAGCTCGCGCACGACCCGCAACTGCTCGGGGTCCTCGATGCCCTCGGCGACGACCGTCAGACCGAGCCCGTCCGCCAGCCCGCAGATGGCCGCGACGACCGCCGCGTCGGGGGGCTGGCTGGCGATGTGGGTCACGAAGCTGCGATCGATCTTGAGCGTGCTGGTCGGCAGCCGTCGGGCGTGGCTGAGCGAGGAGTACCCGGTACCGAAGTCGTCGATGGCGATGCGCACGCCCAGCGACGTCAGCCGTCGCAGCGTCGCCGCGGCACCGGCCTCGTCGACGAACGCCGCCTGCTCGGTCACCTCCACCACCAGCGCCGACCCGGGCAGCCCGGTCGCCGCCAGCGCGTCGGCCACCCGGTCGTAGAGCTGGGCGTCCTGCAGCTGGGCGGCGGAGACGTTGAACGACACCGGCAGCAGCAACCCCGGCCGGGTCATGCGCCAGTCGGCGAGGTCGCGACAGACCCGGTCGATCACGAGTTGGCTGAGCTCACGCTCCAGACCGGCGGCCTCGAGGACCGGCAGGAACCGGCCCGGGAGGAGCACGCCACGGTCGGGATGCCGCCAGCGCACCAGCGCCTCGGCGCCGACGAGCATCCCGGTGTGCAGGTCGTACTGCGGCTGGTAGTGGACCGTCACCTCGCCGACGTCCAGTGCCCGGCGCAGGTCCTGCTCGAGCTCGAGACGGTCGGTGGTGGCCGGGCGCGGTGCTCCCCCGGCGACCACCACCGTGCCACGCTCGCTCCGGCCGCGCTCCATCGCGTCGATCGCGAGCCGCGCCAGCTCCGCCGGGTCCCGGTCCGGGCTCTCCGCCAGGACCAGCCCCACCGCCGACGCGACGTGGAAGTCGCGTCCGGCGATCACGAACGGGGCCCGCAACGCCTCGGCGAACCCCGTGGCGGCCTCACGCAGCGCCGCCTCGTCGGGGCCGTCGAGGACCACGAGGAAGACGTTGCCGACACCACGCAGGAGCCGTCGGTCCCCACCCGCCCGGTCCGCGAGCCGTGCGGCGGCGTCGCGCAGCAGTTGGTCACCGGCCTCGAACCCGAAGGCGTCGTTGCAGTCCCGGAGGCGGCCGACCTCGACCGCCGCGACCGCGGGGAGCCCCACGACGGTCTCCCGGACCTCCTCGAGCACCGCCGGCAGCCGGTCGTTGACGGGCAGACCGGTGACCGGGTCCAGCGACCGGGCGGTGTCGAGCGCTTGCGACGAGTGCGCCAACAGCACGGCGACCGCGGCCATGTGGGCGTGGGCGACCAGGCGCTCACGCTCGTCGTCCGTCGGCGCCCGGGCCTGCCGATGATGGACCCCGACGACGCCGAGCGGCCCACGCGGGCCGACGAGCGGCGCCGACCAACAGGCCCGCAAGCCGGACGTGACGGCGACGTCGATGACCTCGGACCGGCACGGGTCGGCGGCGAGGTCGCGACTCACCGCCACTGCTCCCGTGGCGGCGGCACGCGCCAGCGGCGTTCCGTCGGCTGCGGTCGCGGACCCGTCGGTCATGGCGTCGTGCCAGGCAGCGGGGAGTGACGGGGCGCACGCCAGGGACAGGCGACCGTCGGGCTCGAGCAGCAGCACCGAGCCGCACGCGCCGGGCAGCTCGGTCTCGATGCGGGTGACGACCGCCGTCAGCACGGCGGTCAGCGACGCCCCGCTGGCCGCCAGTGCCAGCGGGCTGTCGGCGACGACCGACGACGGTGCGGGCGTGGAGCCGACGTCGTCGGACGGCGGGTCACGCCACATGGTCCCCTCCCTGGGTTCTTCCCTGGCCCGTTCGGGCCGGATGGCGGAGGGTACGTGACCCGAACGGGTGACCACCACCGCGGCCGACGGTGACGGCCGGCCGCCCTCACGACCAGTCGCGCGCCACCTCGTCGATCGGGGTGCTGCCGGGACGGGGCGCGGGCGCCGTCCCGCCGGTGGCGGTCCGCGAGAGGCGTGGCGCCGCGGCGGCCTGCACCTGCCCGTCGCGTTCGACGAGGCTGCCGCGCGCGGCCAGCTGCGGGTGGCCGGGTGCCTCGGCGAAGGTCAGCACCGGGGTCACGCACGCGTCGGTGCCATCGAACAGCGCCGCCCAGTCGTCCCGGGCGCGGGTGGCGAAGACGGCCGTGAAGGTGTCGCGCAGCTGCGGCCAACCCGCCGGGTCGTACTGCGCCGGCAGGCCGTCGGGATCCAGCTCGAGCCCGGCCAGCAGCTGGGCGTAGAAGGCCGGCTCGAGGGCACCGACGGCGACGTGGCGGTCGTCGGCACAGCGGTAGGTGGTGTAGAACGGCGCGCCGCCGTCGAGCAGGTTCGATCCGGGCCGGTCCTGCCAGGCGCCCTGCCCGCGCAGTCCCCACACCAGCTGCGCGAGGTTGACGACCCCGTCGACGATGGCCGCGTCGACGACCTGCCCCCGGCCCGAGCGCTCCCGCTCGAACAGCGCCGCCAGGACGCCGACCAGCAGGTAGAGCGAGCCGCCGCCGTAGTCGCCGACCAGGTTGAGCGGCACCGCCGGCGGCCCGTCCTGCGGCCCGATCGCGTGCAGCACGCCGGTCACCGACAGGTAGTTGAGGTCATGACCGGCGCGCTGGGCCCACGGCCCGTCGGCACCCCAGCCGGTCATGCGGGCGTACACGAGTCGCGGGTTGCGGGCCGTGAGCACGTCGGGGCCGATGCCGAGCCGGTCGGTGACCCCCGGCCGGAACCCGTCGACGAGCACGTCGGCACGGTCGAGCAGGGCCAGGACGGCGTCGAGGTCGTCGGCGTCGCGCAGGTCCGCCGCGACCGACCGACGGCCGCGCAGCACCGGGTCACGCGAGGGATCGGTCAGCACGGCCAACCCGCCACCGGGGCGCTCGACGCGCACCACGTCGGCGCCGAGATCGGCCAGCACCATCGCCGCGTGGGGGCCCGGCCCGATCCCGCCGAGCTCCACGACCCGTACGCCCTGCAACGGTCCGCTCATGCGTCGCTCCCTCGGAACGGATCGGTCGCATCCTCGACGGTCGCGCGCACGGCCACCAAATCGCCACACCCCAACGACCCGACGAACCGACGGCCCCACGACCCCAGCACCCCACGGCGCCGTCGGCCGATCAGCCGGCGACGTGGCGCGAGATCCCGCGTCGGCGGCTCAGACGTTGCGTCGGTACTGGCCGCCGACCTCGAACAGCGCGTCGGTGATCTGGCCGAGGCTGCAGGAACGCACGGCGTCCATCAGCACGTCGAAGACGTTGCCGCCGGAGGTCGCCGCGTCCTGCAGCCTGGCCAGCTGCCGGGCTCCCTCGTCGGCGTGCCGGTCCCGGAACGACTGCACCCGCTCGAGCTGGGAGCGCTTCTCGTCCTCGGTGGCGCGCATCAGCTCCACCTCGGCCTCCGGTTCGCCGTCGGCGTCCTCGCGCAGGAACGTGTTGACGCCGACGATCGGCAGGCTGCCGTCGTGCTTGCGGTGCTCGTAGAGCAGCGACTCGTCCTGGATCCTGCCGCGCTGGTAGCCGGTCTCCATCGCGCCGAGCACGCCGCCACGGTTGGCGATGCGGTCGAACTCGGCGAGCACGGCCTGCTCCACCAGGTCGGTCAGCTCGTCGACGATCGCGGCGCCCTGCAGCGGGTTCTCGTTCTTCGACAGCCCCCACTCCTGGTCGATGATCATCTGGATCGCGAGCGCCCGGCGGACCGACGACTCGGTCGGCGTGGTGACCGCCTCGTCGTAGGCGTTGGTGTGCAGCGAGTTGGTGTTGTCGTAGATCGCGCACAGCGCCTGCAGGGTGGTGCGGATGTCGTTGAAGTCCATCTCCTGGGCGTGCAGGGACCGCCCCGAGGTCTGGACGTGGTACTTGAGCCTCTGTGCGCGGTCGTCGGCGCCGTAGCGGTCGCGCATCGCGATGGCCCAGATGCGGCGGGCGACGCGCCCCATCACGGTGTACTCGGCGTCCATGCCGTTGGAGAAGAAGAACGAGAAGTTGGGCGCGAAGTCGTCGACGTCCATGCCGCGGGCGAGGTAGGCCTCCACGTAGGTGAACCCGTTGGCCAGCGTGAACGCGAGCTGCGAGATCGGGTTCGCTCCCGCCTCGGCGATGTGGTAGCCGGAGATCGACACCGAGTAGAAGTTGCGGACCTGGTGATCGATGAACCATTCCTGCACGTCCGCCATGCACCGCAGGGCGAACTCGGTCGAGAAGATGCAGGTGTTCTGGCCCTGGTCTTCCTTGAGGATGTCGGCCTGCACGGTGCCGCGCACCTCGCGCAGCGCCCGCGCCCGGACCTGGTCGGCCTCCGCGGCGTCGGGTTCGCGGCCGTGCTCCTCGCAGAACGCCTCGAGCTGCTGGTCGATCGCGGTGTTGAGGAACATCGCCAGGATCGTCGGCGCCGGCCCGTTGATCGTCATCGACACCGAGGTCGTCGGCGAGCACAGGTCGAAGCCGTCGTAGAGGGCCTTCATGTCGTCGAGTGTGGCGATCGAGACGCCCGACGTGCCGACCTTGCCGTAGACGTCGGGACGCTCGGCGGGGTCGCGGCCGTAGAGGGTGACCGAGTCGAACGCCGTCGACAGCCGCGTCGCCGGATTGCCCTTGGCGAGGTAGTGGAACCGCCGGTTGGTGCGGAAGGGATCGCCCTCACCGGCGAACATCCGCGCCGGGGCCTCACCGTCGCGCTTGAAGGGGAACACCCCGCCGGTGTACGGGAAGCGCCCCGGCAGGTTCTCGCCACGCAGGAAGTGCAACAGGTCACCGTCGTCGTGCAGGCGCGGCAGCGCCACGCGCGGCACCTTCGATCCCGACAGCGTCTCGCGGGTCAACGGCACCCGGAACTCACGGTCGCGCACGGTGTAGGCGAACTCGTCACCCGAGTAGGCCTCCACGGTCGCGGGCCAGTCCTCCAGCAGCCGGTCGACCTCCGGCGCGATCCCCGAGGCGAGTGCGTCCAGGCGCTGCTGCAGGACGTCACGGATCTCGCCTGCGGCGTCGTCGAGTTCGGCCAGTGCACCGCGCAGGTGCTGACGACGCCGCACGAGCTCGGCCTGCCGGGCGGTCGTGGCGTGGTAGTCGCGCACGGCGTCGGCGATCTCGGACAGGTAGCGCTCCCGACCGGTGGGCAGGACACCGGAGAGTCCGGTCGAGACGCGGGTGTCCACCTGCGGCAGCACGCCGTCGTCCCCGATCAGCCCGTGCGGACGGAGCACCCGTGTCAGCTCCTGGTACAGCGCGGTGACCCCGTCGTCGTCGAAACGGGCGGCGGAGGTCCCGAAGACCGGCATCTGCTCCCACCGGGTCCCGAAGGCCTCCCGGTTGCGCACCAGCTGCCGGGCCACGTCCCGGCGGGCGTCGTCGGCTCCGCGGCGCTCGAACTTGTTGACGGCGACGGCGTCGGCGAAGTCGAGCATGTCGATCTTCTCGAGCTGCGACGCCGCACCGAACTCCGGGGTCATGACGTACAGCGACGTGTCCACGAACGGCACGATGCCGGCGTCGCCCTGCCCGATGCCGGGCGTCTCGACGATGACCAGGTCGAAACCGGCCGCCTTGCAGGCCGCGATGGTGTCCTCGAGGTGCCCCGGGATCTCCGAGTCGTGACTGCGGGTCGCGATCGAGCGGAAGAACACCCGGCCCGGCGTGATCGCGTTCATGCGGATGCGGTCGCCCAGCAGCGCGCCGCCACCCCGGCGACGGGACGGGTCGATGGCGAGCACCGCGATCCGCAGCTTGTCCTGCTGGTCGCGGCGGAAACGTCGCACCAGCTCGTCGGTGAGCGAGGACTTGCCCGCCCCACCCGTACCCGTGATGCCGAGCACGGGGACCCGGCGGGTGGCCGCCGCCTCGCGCACCGCGTCGAGCAGCCCGTCGGTCCGGCCGGCCTCGAAGCGGGTGATGGCACGGGCCAGCGCCGCCTCGTCCCCGAGCAGGAGGTCATCGACCTCGGGCGCCTGCACCGCCAGGTCGACGTCGCAGGCAGCGATCATGGTGTTGATCATCCCGGGCAGACCGAGCTGCTGGCCGTCGCCGGGCGAGAAGATGCGGGCGACCCCGCGCTCGTGGAGCAGCTCGATCTCCTCGGGGACGATCACGCCGCCGCCACCGCCGTACACCTGGACGTGCCCGACGCCGCGCTCGCGCAACCGCTCGACGAGGTAGCTGAAGTATTCGACGTGGCCGCCCTGGTAGGAGCTGACGGCGACGCCCTGGACGTCCTCCTGCACCGCCGCGGTCACGACCTCCTCGACACTGCGGTCGTGCCCGAGGTGGATGACCTCGGCGCCCTGGGACTGCAGCAGGCGTCGCATGATGTTGATGGCGGCGTCGTGCCCGTCGAACAGGCTCCCGGAGGTCACGAACCGGACCGGGTTGCTGGGCACGTGCAGCGAAGACGGCTCGGACACGGGGCTCCCTCTCCCGTCGAGGTACTAGGACATCCTAGCATTTTCGCCCGCCCCGGCCCCGGTCGACGGGGCGGTGGGCGTCGCCTCAGAAGTCGCCGGCGCGGCGCCGCATCGAGCGCAGCACGTCCACGAGCGTCCGGGCCTGGTCGGGGTCGAGTCCCGGGTCGGCGAAGACGGTGGCGTTGAGCCGGCGCGTGGCCTCCAGTGCCCGCTCCCGGCCCGCGTCGGTGAGCCCGGCCAGGGTCGTACGACGGTCGGTCGGGTGGCGCCGCCGGGTCACCAGGCCCTGCTTGACCAGCCGTTGCACGGCGCTGGTGACGCTGGTGGCATGGACCTGCAGGCGCGAACCGATCACCACCAGCGGCAACGAGCCGCTGCGACTGAAGTGCAGCAGCATCAGGACCTCGTAGCGGGCCAGACTGAGCTCGAGGTCACGCAGCTGCTCGTCGATCCGGGCGAGCAGGATCTGCTGCGAACGCACGACCGAGGTGACCACGGCCATGCCGTCGGCCGCGCCATCCCATCCGTGCTCGACCCACAGCCGATGCGCCTCGGCGATCGGGTCGAACGGCAACGGCTCGGTCACGCGGGTCCTGCCGGACGAAGAGGCGACGAGCGGCGCAGGCTAGTCGCGCCGTGCGCCACGTCCGTGGAAGCGGTCGTCACCGTACGGACCGTGGGCCGGTGCCGCGGTCCGCGCGGCGTCGGCACCGCGGGCGCACGGTCACCCGCCGGCCCGCGCGGCGTCGGTCGGGGGCAGTAGCGTCCGACGCGACGACGAGGTCGACGCACGAGGACGACGGCGGTGGAGGCTCGAGGGCCCGGGGCGTTGCCCAACGTCCTGGTGATCGGAGCGATGAAGGCGGGGACGAGTGCGCTGCACCGCTACCTCGACGCCCATCCCGACGCGGCGATGTCCGCGCCGAAGGAACTCGGGTTCTTCTTCGACGAGCGGTCGGATCCCGACGAGCTGACGCCGCCGACCACGCGGCCGGAGACGGCCGAGGGCTGGTCGCTCGGGGGCAACTGGTTCCGGGGGCTCGACTGGTACCGGTCGCACTTCGACCCCGCGGCACCGGTGCGCGGCGAGTCCTCCCCCGGCTACACCTCGCCCGACCACCCGGCCGCGGCCGCCCGCGCCGCCGCCCTGCTCGGCAGGGCGGTCACCCTGGTGATGCTCGTACGCGACCCGGTCGCGCGCGCCGTGTCCCAGTACGCCCACCATCACCGCGAGGGCGCGGAACCTCGTCCCCTCGCGCAGGCACTGCTCGACCCCGGCAGCCAGTACCTGCAGCGCAGCCGGTACCACGCCTGCCTGCGGCCGTGGCTCGACGCGTTCGGCGCGGACCGCCTCGTCGTGGTCGTGCAGGAGGAGCTGCGCACCCGGCGACGCGAGACCCTGCGTCGGGTGTACGCGGCGGTCGGCCTCGACCCCGACCACTGGGACGACGGGCTGGCCCGGGAGTGGCACGTCGGCGAGGGCGCCCCCGCCGTGTCGCCCCGTCTGCACGGACAGCTGCGCGAGGCGTTGGCCGACGACACCGACCGGCTGCGCCAACTGCTCGACCGGGAGCTGCCCTGGGCCTGCTGAGCGCCCGGTGCGAACGCGCACCGGGACGCGACGCGCTCAGCCGCGGCCGGCGTCCAGCCACGGCCACGGCGAGGGACGGCCGAGCAGGAATCCCTGCGCCAACTCCACCCGAGGCGCGCGAGCTCGCGCAGCTCACCGGGTCGTTCCACGCCCTCGGCGACGGCGGGCGGACATCGCCGAGGTCGGCCGCCACCCGGTCGTTTCGAGCGGTCCGCGCGAATCTCCCGATCCCGGCCCCGGATCTCGCCGAGTCGATCCTCACCGGGCGACTGCGGGTGGTCGCCGTCGGGTGGCCGGGCATCGACGGGGATGCGCACCTGCGCCACCTGCTTGGCTGTCGCCGTTCGACGGACCGCGACGGGCGAGGTGACGTGAGATTCGGACTGGTCGGCACCGGGTACTGGGCCGCCGAGGTGCATGCGCCGGCGCTCGCCGGCGCGCCGGACGTCGAGCTCGTCGGCGTGTGGGGCCGGGATGCCGCCAAGGCCGCGGACGTGGTGGCGCCGCACGACGCCCGTGCCTACGACGACGTCGACGCGCTGTTCGCGGACGTGGACGCCGTGTCGTTCGCGGTGCCACCCGACGTGCAGGCCTCGCTGGCCGTCCGCGCCGCCGAGGCCGGGTGCCACCTGTTGCTCGAGAAGCCGGTCGCGCTCGACGCCGGCGCCGCCGCCGCGGTCGTCGAGGCCTGCGCGGCGGCGGGTGTCGCCTCGATCGTGTTCCTCACCTCCCGGTTCGACCCGGGCATCGCGCGCTGGCTCGAGGAGACCGCCGCGGAGTCGGGCTGGCTCGGCGGACAAGCGACGCTGCTGGCGGCACTCGACACGCCGGGCAACCCCTTCGGCGACTCGCCCTGGCGTCGCGAGCACGGGGCACTGTGGGACGTCGGTCCGCACGTGCTCTCGCTGCTGCTGCCGGTGCTCGGCGAGGTCGAGGCGGTCCGCGCCGCACGTGGCCCCCGCGACACCGTCCATCTCGCACTGCGGCACACCGGCGGTGCGTCGAGCCAGCTCGTGCTCAGCCTCACCATGCCGGAGACCGCGGCCGGGCAGCGCGTGGCCTTCTACGGGGAGCCCGGTTGGCGCGAGCTGCCGACCGGACTGGCCTTCGAGGCCCGCGACGCCTTCGCCGAGGCGATCCGTGCCCTGCAACAGGCGGCCGCCACCGGTGAGGCGCATCCGTGCGACGTGCGCTTCGGCGCCCGGATCGTCGACGTGCTCGACGCCGCCGCGCGCGACCTCACCGGCTGAGCACCGTCGGTGAGGTCGCGCGCGCCGGCCGACGTGCCGGGGCGGTCAGGCCCCCGGCACGTTCGCCCGCTCGGCGTCGATGGTCGTGGTCGGCCCGTGCCCGGTGTGCACGACCGTGTCTCCCGGCAGCGTCAGCAGTCGGTCGCGGATCGAGGCGACGATGGTGTCGTGGTCCGAGTACGACCGGCCGGTCGCGCCGGGGCCCCCCTCGAACAACGTGTCGCCGGAGAACACCGCCCCGAGCGCCGGCGCGTGGAAGCACACCGCCCCGGGCGCGTGCCCCGGGGTGTGCAGCACCTCGAGGCTGATCCCCGCCACCTCGAGCAACTGTCCGTCGGCGAGTTCGCCGTCGGGAGCCCGATCGGGGTGGGTCAGGTCCCACACGACCCGGTCGTCGGGGTGCAGCAGCACCGGGGCGTCGACCAACGCCCCGAGCTCCGGCGCCACGCGGACGTGGTCGTCGTGGGCATGGGTGCAGGCGATCGCGACCACTCGACGGTCGCCGACGGCGGCGGCGATGGCAGCGGCGTCGTGCGGGGCGTCGAGGACGACGACCTCCTGGTCGTCACCGACGATCCAGACGTTGTTGTCGACGTCCCAGGTGCCGCCGTCGAGGCTGAAGGTGCCCGACGTGACCAGGTGCTCGATACGCGCCGTCACAGGACCACCACCGAGCGCAGCACCTCGCCGTGGTGCATCTTCTCGAAGGCCGACTCGACGTCGTCGAGGGTGATCCGTTCGGTCACGAACGCGTCGAGGTCGAGCCGGCCCTGCCGGTAGAGGTCGACCAGCATCGGGAAGTCGCGTGAGGGCAGGCAGTCGCCGTACCAGGACGACTTGACCGCTCCCCCACGGGAGAAGACGTCGATCAGCGGCAGTTCGAACGTCATGTCGGGCGTGGGCACGCCGACGAGGACGACCGTGCCCGCCAGGTCACGCGCGTAGAAGGCCTGCCGGAACGTCTCCGGGCGGCCGACCGCGTCGACGACGACGTCGGCACCGTGGCCGCCGGTGAGCTCCTGCACGGCCTCGACGACGTCGACCTCGCGGGCGTTGACGGTGTGGGTCGCACCGAAGCCCTCGGCCCACTCGAGCTTCTTGTCGTCGACGTCGACGGCGATGATCGTCGACGCGCCGGCGAGCTGCGCGCCGGCGATGGCGGCGTCGCCGACGCCACCGCAGCCGATCACCGCGATCGACTGGCCGCGCGTGATGCCGCCGGTGTTGATCGCCGCACCGATGCCGGCCATGACGCCGCAGCCGAGCAGGCCGACCGCGGCCGGGTCGGCCTCCGGGTCGACCTTGGTGCACTGCCCGGCGTGCACCAGCGTCTTCTCGGCGAACGCGCCGATGCCCAGCGCCGGCGAGAGCGGCGTCCCGTCCTCCAGGGTCATCGGTTGGGCCGCGTTGTACGTGGCGAAGCAGTACTGCAGCTCACCGCGCTTGCAGGCCCGACAGGTCCCGCACACCGCCCGCCAGTTGAGGACCACGAAGTCGCCCGGTTCGAGGTCCTCCACACCGTCCCCGACGGCCTCGACGACACCGGCGGCCTCGTGACCGAGCAGGAACGGGAACTCGTCGTTGATCCCGCCCTCGCGGTAGTGCAGGTCGGTGTGGCACACGCCGCAGGTCTGCACCTGCACCAGCGCCTCGCCGGGTCCCGGGTCCGGCACCAGGATGGTCTCCACCGTCACCGGCTCGTTCTTCGCCTTCGCCACGACCGCTCTGACCGCGTGTGCCACGACGTTCCCTCTCGCTCGCTTCGACCTGCATCGCGGCGGAGCCTACTTCGCGCACAGGGACGCACCCCGGCCGTCGGGTGGGAGCTCCCGCGCTATCCGCCGCTACCGACGGTCTCGAACTCGTCGGGACCCAGCTGCCGTGGCGCGCCGGAGAGGACCCCCGAGATGTTGCGGAACGGCTCGCCGATGCGCATACCGGACCCGTCGATCGTGATCTGTCGGATGTCGCGGTCGTGGACCGACCCGCGCATCTTGAGCACGGAGATGGCCCGCTTGACCTCGCCCTGCACCTCGACGTAGCGCAGCAGGACGATGGCGTCGGTCAGGGTCGAGATGTGCGACTCCGTCACCGACTCCCCGCCCATGAGGCTCGGGGTCGTGGCCGTGTACATCCCGGTCACCTCCTGCTCCTTGAGCATGGACGTGATCCCGATGACGAAGTGCCGGAAGCCGCGCAGGGTCGAGGCGCGCTCCAGCGCCGACAGCGAGTCCAACGCGAAGCGGCGTGGGGCGAAGGTCCGCACCTCGTCGGTGACCTTGACCAGGTGCTCCTCGAGGGACGCGGTCTCCGGATAGGCCGCGACGATGCGCAACAGCCCGTCGCGTTCCATCTGCTCGTAGTCCACCCCCCACCCCAGCGCGTTGCGGACCAGCTGTGCCCGACTCTCCTCGAAGGCGAACAGCAGGCACCGTTCCTGGTTGCGCGCCCCACCCGCGAGGAACTCGGTGACCGTCAGCGTCTTGCCCGTGCCCGTCGCTCCCGAGACCAGGCTGATCGAGTCGCGGAACGGTCCACCACCACACATCCGGTCCAGCTCGTCGTTTCCGGAGCGGATCCGCTCCGAGCGCGACTGCAGGGTGGTCAGGGCCGCGTCCGCCAGCGGCAACGCGACGATGCCGCGGTCGTTGATGACCGCGAACGGGAACTCGCCCTTGCGGTGGGTCGTCCCGCGGAACTTGAGGATCTGCATGGTCCGGCGCGCCGCCTCGTCCTCGAGGATGTTGCGCAGGATCACCACGTCCTCGGCCACGAACTCCTCGACGTTCCAGCGACTGATGTCGCCGTACTCGCTGGTGCGCTCGACCGTCATGACCGCGGTCACGTCGAGCTCACGCAGGCCCCGGGCCAGGCGGCGCAGCTCCCGACGCACCCGCCCGCTGTCGGAGAACTCGCTGAAGACCGCACCCAGCGAGTCCACCACCACCCGCTTGGCCCCGACCGCCTCGACCGCCCGCTCGATGCGGATCATCAGTGCGTCGAAGTCCCACGAGCCGTCCAGGGCCAGGTCGTTGGCCGGATCCGGCGAGGCGTCGACGAAGCGCCAGCGCCCGGCCTCTTCCCAGGCCTGGACGTCCCAACCGAGCGAGACGAGGTTGCGGCGCAGGTCGACGGGTGTCTCCTCGAACGTGACGAAGACGCCCGTTTCGTCGTGCTCGAGGATGCCGCCGGCGAGGAACTGCGAGGCGAACAGCGTCTTGGCCGAGCCGGCGGAGCCGGCCACGATCGTCGTCCGACCGACCGGCAGCCCCCCGTGCGCCATCGTGTCGAAGCCCGGGATCCCCGTCGGCACCTTCTGTACCGGCGTGATCGGCATGGGGCACCTCGTCGCAGGTGACCGCCTCGGCCGCACGGCTGTCGTACGCGGGCCGGTCGCCGACCCGGACCCTAGCCGTCCGCCCCCGCTACGGTGCGCGCTCGGCGACCGGCCGGCGCGGGGACCCTCGGGTGCCGTCGGCGGGAGCCGACGGGGCACTCGGACACCTGGGGTGGGCGACGTGAGAGCTGCGACGACGGCGGACCCGGCAGCCGTGCCGGTACCGCGCGCGTTGCGTGGCGCGGTCGCCGCGACGCTGCGACGCTGGCGCGAGAGCACCGGCACGGACGTCGAGCCCGACGCGTCGTCGTTGGCCGACGCGCTCGCCGACGGGCTGGTGTCGGTCGGCTACCAACCGGTGGTCGAGCTGGCCACGGGCCGACCGGTGGCGGTCGAGGCCCTGGTCCGCCTCGACGACCCACCGAGCCCGGCGCTGGCCGACGCCACCGGCATCGTCGCGGTGGCCGAGCGCAGCGGGCTCGTGCCCGCCCTCGGTGCCCACGTGCTCGTGCAGGCCTGCTGCCAACTGGCCGCCTGGCGACGGGAGTCCGCGCTCGCCTCCCTGCGCCTGCACGTCAACGTCTCGCCGCTGCAGCTCGGCGGCGGCGAGGTCGTCGACCTGGTGCGCCGCGCCCTGGCGGCCACCGCGCTGCCGGCCGACGCGCTGGTCGTCGAGGTGACCGAGACGGCGGCGTTCTCGCCGCTCGACGCCGGCCACCAGGACCTGCACACGCTGGCCGGACTCGGCGTGGGCATCGCGCTCGACGACTTCGGCACGGGCTTCGCCACGCTCGACCTGCTCGCGTCGGCACCGTTCACGATGCTGAAGCTCGACCACTCCTTCGTCGCGGCCGTGGGGACGCAGGCCGGCCCCGCCCGCGGACGGGCGCTGGTCGTGCAGGCGGCGATCGGACTCGGCACCTCGCTGGGCCTGCAGGTCGTCGCCGAGGGCATCGAACGCCACGAGCAGGTGGTCCGCCTGCGCGAGTGGGGCTGCGAGCTGGGGCAGGGTTTCCACTACGCCGACGCCGGCGACGGCGAGACCGTGCGCGCGTTCTCGCGCGCGGCCGCCGAGCGACCGCTCCCCCCGGCACCTCCCCGGTTGAGCGGCCCCGCACTCGATCTGGCCACGGCGGCGGCGACCGTGGTCGTGGCCGGGGACCCACGTCCCGGCTCCCTGCGCGCCGACGCGCTCGAGGCGGCCCGGGTGGTGGGCTCGGCACTGTCGTTGCCGCAGGACCGGATCGACCGCGTGGCCCTGCTCGCACCCCTGATCGGTACTGGTGACCTGCTCCAGGTGTTGCGGACGGTGCACGCCGCGCCGGCGTGGCTGGAACTCGAGGCCGGGCTGGCACACGCCCCGGCGCTGGATCCCGGCGCCCACCCGGGAGCCGTTGCCGCCGCCGTCGCACGCCTGGTCGTCGCCCGCCGGATCGACCGCGCCCTCGACGACACGCTCGACGACCTGCTCGGCGACGCGGATCGCGGCGAACGGCAGCGCCTGGTGGACCGGCTCTCCGCCTGGTGGCACGGCGGCGCCGTCTCGGCACCTCCCGCCCCGGCGCTGGCCGAGCTCGCGCAACGCCTGCGCGGGCGCGACGACGCGGCGGCACGCCTGCGCGGCCTGGTCGGCGTCGCCCAGGCCATCGGCACCCCCGGCGACCTGCTCGACGTCCTCGAAGTGGCCGCGGACGCGGCCCGCGCGACGCTGGGGGCCGCGACGGTCACGGTCTCGCGCTGGGAGCGCGACGCCGGTCAGCTCCGCCTGCTGGTCAACGCCGGCGAGATCGCGGCCGGCATCGAGCGTCGCCCCGCCGGTGCCGTCCACGACCTCGACGACGTCCCGGGAACCCGTCGGATGTTGTTGGAGCGCGGCGTGCTGCTGATCGCGACCGACGACCCCAGCACCAGTGACCGGGCGAGCGCCCTGCTGCGGCACTGGGGACGCGGTTCCGCCATCGGGGTGCCCATCGTCGTCGACGGCGCGGTGTGGGGCGCACTGCTGGCCACCACCGCGCTCGCCGAGGCGCCCTTCACCGCCGCCGACGTCGGCTATGCCGATGCGGTCGCCGGTTTCGTCGGCCTGGCGATCAGCCGGACCGACCACCTCGACCACCTCGCCCGGCTCGCCGGCGAGGACGCCATGACCCGGCTCGCCAACCGGCGCCGGTTCGAGGCCCACGCCGGCGAGCTGTTGGCGGCGAGCACGGACACCACCCCGGTCACGGTCGTCATGCTGGACGTCAACGGCCTCAAGGAGGTCAACGACGTCTTCGGTCACGCGGCCGGCGACGAACTGCTCATCACCGTCGGTGAGGTCCTCAGCCGGGTGGCGATCCCCCATGCGGACGCGCTGGCGGCGCGACTCGGCGGGGACGAGTTCTGCCTGGTGCTCCCCGGGAACGCCGAGCTCGCGCTCGAACTCGTGTCGCGCCTGCTGACCATGCTCGCCGACGCCCCGGGTCAGCCGCGCGCCGCGATCGGCGTGGCCACCTCCACGCCCGAGGACCGGTCGCTGAGCGCGCTGCTCGCCCGCGCCGACACCGCGCAGTACCGCGCGAAGACGTCCGGGGTGGCGGTCGTGCTCGACGACGGGCGCCCCGCGCCGACGGCCCGCCGGACCGAACCGTTCCCCGCCCGCTCCGTACGGCCCGGCCGGGAGCGGCCCGGCCGGGCCGTCGAGACCTCGCTCGCCCGCTGGAGTCGTGGCGTCGACGGTGCACCCGACCCCCGCGAGGCCCTGAGCAGTCTCGGTGAGGCCGTGCTGAGCCTGGTCGACGGCAACCGCTGGACGTTGAGCCGGGCGCTGCCCGGCAGCTCGGTGCTCTCGACGGCCGCCCGTCACCTGCGCCGTCGTCGTCCGCTCGCCTCGTTCGACCCGCCCCAGGACGACGACGAGTTCCGCATCGAGGACTATCCGGTGACGGCCGCGGCGTTCGACGACGGGCAGGGCTTCGCCGTCGAGGTCGACGACCCCGCCGCGGACCCCGACGAACGCGCCATCCTCGATGCCGAGGGGTTCCGGTGGGTCGTCGCCGTGACCCAGACGGATGCCGCCGGCACCCGCTGGCTGCTGGAGTGCTACGGCGACGACGAGAGCCGGCCGACCGCGGAGGTCGTTCCCCTGGTCGAGGCGCTGGCATCCCGTACGCTGGGACATCCGGTCCGGTGCGTCCGATGAGTCGGACCCGTCGGGTCCTGCGTTCCCGCCGCCGACCGCCCCACCCTCCCTCCCTCACCGTCCGTTCGCGAGGAACGCTGTGAACCTGCGTGTACCGCCGCAGCTGCCCCGGCAGCTGCCCGACTACCTGCCCGGACGCATCCACGTCCTGGAGGAGTCCCGATGGCCCGCCGGCGAGTGGGTCACCAACGGCGTGCGCGTCCTGGTCCCCCGCTACGGACTCGAGGTCTTCACCCTCGATCCCGAGATCGACCCCGAGCGTGTCCGCTGGCACGCCGGGCGGACCGTGCACCCGCTCGAGGCCTCGTACGTGTCGCTGCTGCACGAGCGTCGGCTGTACGTCCTGCGTGGCCGCCACGTGCTCGCCGCCCACCTCGCCGCCGGCAGCGACCGGATCCCCGCCCAGCTCTACCGCCGGGTCCCGGGCACGCAGCCGCCGCCGGTGATCGACCGCTCGTCGCTCGCGGTGGACACCGGTGAGGCGTCACCGGTCGATGCCGGGCGTCGCCTGGTCGCCGACGTGCCGTCGGCCGGCCGGATCGCACCGGTCGGCTGAGCGAACCACACACCGGTGTCCCGTGAGCGAGCACGGCGTGTCGAGCTCCCTCGCCCCGTCCGTGGCCTGGAGGCACGGGAGACCGCCGGCCCGGGAGACCGCCGGCCCGGGAGACCGCCGGTCCGAGATCAGGTCCGCGCCGAGGCCCCGGAGGTGTCCAGGCGCCCCTCGGCCAGCGCCGTCGCGAGCGAGGGCGCCAGCGGCAGTCGCGGGATCAGCGTGGCCTGCACCGCGTGGTACAGGTCCGGCTTGCCGGCCCAGACGCTCGCCGCGGGACGGTTGTCCGGGTCGAGCTCGTGCCGCCACGACCCGGCCTCCCGGTCGACGAAGACGTCCTCGGCGTACGTCCACCAGGTGCGGTACCAGTCGGCGTAGACCGCCTCACCGCTGGCCAGGTACAGCGCCGCCGCCGCGTTGGTCGCCTCGTTGACCACCCAGTGCAGCCGGTTGCGGACGACCGGCGTCCCGTCGAAGTCGGTCGTGTAGACGAACCCGGGCGCACCGTCCACGGACCACCCGTCCTCGACGGCGCGTCGGAACTGCGCCGCCGCGTCGCTGCGCAGCTGCGTGCCCGCGCCCGCCTGCGACACCTCCGGATGCCGGGCGGCCTCGAGGTGCAGCGCGAGGCGGGCCCACTCGAAGCCGTGCCCCACCGTGGCGCCGAAGGGGCGGAACGGGTGCGCCGGCTGGTCGTGGTGGTAGTCGAGGCGTGGCCGCCAGTCGGGATCGAAGTGCTCCGGCAGGCGCCAGCCGTGGCCACCGGCTGCGCCGTGCACGAAGCGGTGCACGATCCGGTCGGCCCGTTGGAGCCAGACCTCGTCGCCGGTCACGTCCGCGGCCGCCAGGTAGGCCTCGACGGTGTGCATGTTGGCGTTGGCGCCGCGGTAGTCCTCGAGGTCAGCGAACCCCCGGTCGAGGTAGACGTCGACGACCGCGCCGTCGCCCTCGTGGAAGAAGTGGCGCTCCTGCACGGCCAGTGCCTCGTCGAGGACGGCCTCGGCGCCGGGACGTTGCGCGACGACGGCCGAGGTCGCGGCCAACACGACGAAGGCGTGCTCGTAGGCGCCCTTGGTCGGGGTGGTCGGACCGTCGGCGCCCACGGCCGCGTACCAGCCGCCGTGCTCGTCGTCGTGCAGTCGACCGGCGAGGGCGGCGATCCCGTGGTCGACCAGCTCGGCCGCGCCGTCGACGCCGAGCAGGTGCCCGAGGGCGTAGACGTGCGTCATCCGGCAGGTGATCCACAGCTCGACGTCGCGATCGAGATCCGGCGTGCCGTCGTCCTGGAGCCACGCGAACCCGCCGGCGGGATGGCGGCCGCGGCGGCCGAAGGCCAACAGCCGTTCGGTCTCGGCTTCCAGCCGGTTGACCTCGGACACACCGATCGGTGCCGTCATCCCGCGTCCTCTCGCTCCCGCCCCCGGACGGGCGAGGGCGCATCCTGCCGCGCCGGTGGGCACCTGCCAAGCCGGGCGACGGCTCACCAGCCGCCGACGCCGAGCAGGGTCGGGAGGACGGTGCCGAACAGGTAGCCGAGGATGCCGGCGAACCCGGCCAGCGACAGGATCTCCAGGCCCGACGCCCACCACGAGCGGGCCGTCCAACGGGCCTTGACGGCGCCGATCGCGAACAGCACGCCACCGGTCGACAGTGTGGCGAGCACCAGCGCACCCTCCCCCTCGGCGAACAGGAACGGCAGGACCGGCACGAGCGCGCCGCCGGCGAACGCGCCACCCATGACCAACGCACCGCGCAGGGGCGAGCCGACCGTCTCGCGTCCGAGCGCGGAGGTCAGACCGAGCTCCTTGGCCACCATCGTCGCCAGCAGCGAGTCGGGGTGGCGCGCGACCAGGCGGGCGACCTCCCGGGCGTCGTCGGCCGGCATGCCCTCCTCCATGAACAGCCAGGCCACCTCGGCCTCGGCCTCCGCCGGCCGCTCGACGACCTCGCGACGCTCGTCGTCGAGGTGCCAGTCGAAGATCTCGTCCTGGCTCTTCGAGCCCATGTACTCGCCGACGGCCATGGAGAAGATGCCGGCCACCGCGGCCGCGAGACCCGCGACGAGCACCGCCCGGTTGTCGCTGCTGGCGCCCACCACGGCCGCCACGACCGCCAACGTCGACACGAGACCGTCCTGGGCCCCGAAGACCAGTTCGCGCACCTCGCCGAGCACCGACACGCGTCGGCGTTCGTCCTGGATGGAGGCGGCGATCTGCTCGAGCGGGTAGTCACGCGCGGCAGGGGACCGGGGAACCGACGAGGTGCTCATGAGCGGGCCTTCGTGCGCGAACGGCGGTGGTCCGCGCGTGCCCGGGAGGAAGGGAAGGCGAAGCTTCGTCCACGATTCCGGGCCCGCGTGTCCAGTGAAACGCCTCCCGCCGCTCGGCGCAACGAAAGGTAGGCTCCCCTGCCGCTGACGCTCGGCCGCCGTCGCACCCGGCCCGCCCGACGGTCCCTCGACCGACGTCTGCCTCCACGTCCCGCCGCGGCCACCCGGGGACGCCGCACCGCCGACCTTCGTGGGGTCCACGGGCACGCAGCGGCTCGTAGGCTCGCGCCGGTGCCGACGCCGAGAGGGGCAGACG
This sequence comes from Egicoccus halophilus, assembly GCF_004300825.1. Classification (NCBI taxonomy): domain Bacteria; kingdom Bacillati; phylum Actinomycetota; class Nitriliruptoria; order Egicoccales; family Egicoccaceae; genus Egicoccus; species Egicoccus halophilus. The sequence continues at coordinate 1,226,924 of NZ_CP036250.1, read as the reverse complement.
ATGCGTGCGGTGGTGTTCGAGGGGACGGGTGGCAACGAGGTCGTGCACGTGCGTGAGCGACCCGATCCGATCCCCCGCGGCAGCGAGGTCGTGGTCGCCGTGCGGCACGCCGGGATCAACCCCGCCGACCTGCTCCAGCGACGCGGCCACTACCCCGCCCCGCCGGGGGCCCCCGACGACGTCCCCGGGCTCGAGGTCGCGGGTGAGGTCGTGCTCACGGGTGACCGTGCCCGCCGCTGGCGACCCGGTGACCGGGTGTTCGGCCTCGTCGGCGGCGGTGGACTCGCCGAGCGGGTCGTGGTCGACGAGTCCAACCTCGCTCCGGTTCCGTCCTCGCTCGACGAGGCGGAGGCGGCCGCCGTCCCCGAGGCGTTCGTGACGGCCCACGACGCGCTGCGCACGCAGGCCGGGCTGACCCCCGGTGAACGGGTCCTGGTCCAGGGCGCAACCGGTGGGGTCGGGACGGCCGCCCTGCAGCTCGTCACCGCCATGGGCGCTCGTGCCTACGGCGTCAGCCGGTCGGAGGCCGGACGGGAGCTCGTGGCTTCGTTGGGTGCCACGCCCATCGCCGACGACGACGTGGTGGCCGGCGTCCGCGAACACGCCGGCGCGATCGACGTCGTGCTCGAGCTCGTGGGGGCGCCGCAGGTCCCCGCCGACCTCGAGGTGCTGGCGACGGGCGGCCGTGTCGTGGTCGTCGGCGTCGGTGCCGGCGCGAAGGTCGAGGTGAACCTGCTGGCCCTGATGGGGCGCCGTGCCCGGCTGATCGGCACGGTGCTGCGGGCCCGTGACGTGCCGGAGAAGGCCGCGGCCATGCGGGCGTTCGAGCGGGAGGTCGTGCCGCTGCTCGCCTCCGGTGCGGTACGCCCGCTGGTCGACACCACCTACCCGGCGGACGCCGTCCGTGAGGCATTCGACCACCTCGCCGCCGCCGGCAAGCGCGGCAAGCTGTTGCTCGACTTCGGCTGACGCAGCGGCGGTCAGGTGGTCGCGGCCTTGACCGTCGCCGACCACGTCAGGGCGTCGGTGTGGGCGCGGGCCAGCTGCCGTGGCCCCAGGCCCAGCAGACGCCCGCCCCGCACCAGCCGCTCCCACTCGGCCTTCTCGCTGGCCAGTTGCAGCTCGAGCAGTTCGCGCAGCGGGCCGCTGCCGTGTTCGAGGGCCTCGCGGACGTCACCCTCGACGGGCAGCGCGTCCAGCGCCTGCGCATCGAGGAAGCCGTCCGGGCCGAGGACGGAGAACATCCCGAGGACGAACGCCTCGAGACGCCGGTGGCCGCCGCGCAGCTCCTCGAGCAGCTCACATCCGCGGGCCCGGGCGCTGGCGACCGCGACGAGCTCACGGGGTGCCTCGCGTGCCGTGGACGACAGCAGCAACAGCCCGACCCAGCGCTGCACGGCCCGGACGCCCAGCAGCACGAGCCCGTGGTGGATCGACTCGATCTCCCGCCAACCGCACGCCGCATGGACCAGTCGCAGGAACCGGTCCGAGAGCGTCAGGTCGGCACGGATCAGACGCTCCACCTCGGCGAGGTCGACCTCGTCGCTGGCCAGCGCCCGCAACAGCGCCAGGTGTCCGGGCGCGAGCCCCAGTGGCCGTATCCCACGCACCGCCCGGGGCCGGGTGAAGAAGAACCCCTGGACCAGCTCGGCACCCGCGGCGACGAGCGCGTCGAAGCCGTCCGGGTCCTCCACGCCGGCGACGACCACCCGGTGCCGGTCGGCAGCCAGTTCCCGCACGACACCGACCACCGCACGCCAGTCCCCGCCCACGGCGACGACCTTGACCGCGTCGACGATGCCGTACAGCCCACGGCGCGGATCGTCCGGTCCGGCGCCGGCGAGGACCACCCGGAACCCGGCGTCACGGTGTCGACGCAGTGCCGTCCCGAGTTCCTCGACCTCGTCGTGGCCGTCGGGCACCTCGAAGACCAACCCGAGGGTCGGCACGTCGAGCAGCGCCCCCGACGTCAGCAGCGACCGGGGCACCTCGATCCAGGCGTCCTCACCACCGGTCAGCTCGTGCAGTCCCATCGCGAGCACGCCGTCGACGAGCACCCGCGCGGTCGCGTGCGCATCGCCGCCGTCGGTGTCGGTCGACGACCGCCCATCGGCACCGGTCGACGACCGCCCATCGGCACCGGTCGACGACCGCCCATCGGCACCGGTCGACGACCGCCCATCGGCACCGGCCTCGTGGTAGAGCAGCTCGTAGCCCACGACCGCGAGCTCGGCGTCGAGGATCGGCTGCCTCGAGATCAGCACCTCCCCCAGGAGATCGTGCATGCGTCGACTCCTCCTTCGTGGCCGGGCGGCTGCCCGGGCGGTGCGGGCGGGTTCGGGGCGTTCGAGCGGACGGTGGGTGGACGTCCCGGAACACGTCGCGGATCGGCCGCGGAGGGGCGCCACCTCCGACACCTTAGGTGGCCCGGCGGTCACGGCGTGTTGTCACCCGACCGGGTCAGATCGACGGCCGGATGGACCGTTCCCCGTCTCCGTCCGGCTCCGCCTGTCGGCCACCGGTCGTGGATCTTTCGTGCTCACCGGCCGACCTCCGTCGGCCGGCCGAGCCTCGGCCGCGCAACCCGGCGTCCGCGACGCAAGGCTGTCGCACATGACGACGACTCCCCACCTGACCTCCGGCATCCTGCTCGACCTCGACGGCACGCTGGTGGACTCGGTCCACCAGCACGTGGTCGCCTGGCACGAAGCCTTCCACGCGGCGGGCTACACGGTTCCGCAGTGGCGCATCCACGCCGGTATCGGCATGGGCAGCGACCGCATCGTGCCGTGGTTGCTCGGTCGCCACGTCGACGATGCCGACGCACTCGCCGACGACCACACCCGCCGCTTCCTCGACACCGTCGACACGCTCGAGCCCACCGAGGGTGCGCGCGACCTGCTCGACGACCTCGATCGTCGCGGCGTGTCCTACATCATCTCGACCTCGGCCAGCACGACCGAGCGCGAGGCGCTGTTCGAGGTGCTCGGCCGCGACGACCTGCCCTACACCGACGCCGACGCGGTCGACAGCTCCAAGCCGGCCCCCGACCTGCTGCTGTCCTCCTGCGTGCAGGCCGGCATCGACCCGGCCCGGGCCATCATGGTCGGAGACGCGCCCTGGGACGCACTGGCGGCGTTGCGCGCCGGCATGAGCGCCGTGGCCGTGCGTTGCGGCGGGTTCGGTGACGACGCCCTGACCGGCGCGGGGGCCCAGCGCGTGGTGGACGCTCCGCGGCAGCTCGTCGGCCAGCTGTAGCCTCCGCCGCCGAGCCCCTGTCCGCACGCCGCGCGAAGGACCTCGTTCGTGGCTGACATCCTCGCCCCTGCCGACGACTGGCCGGTCGACACCGCCGGCGTCGGCGTCACCGACGCCGAGGCCACCCTCGAGCTCCGTGGCGCCGTCGACACGGTGCTGCCCTTCGCCTCGGTGACCAAACCGCTGGCCGCCTATGCCGTGTTGGTCGCCGTGCAGGACGGGGTGGTCCACCTCGACGAACCGGCCGGCCCCGAGGGCGCGACCGTGCGGCACCTGCTGGCCCACGCCGCCGGGCTGTCCTTCGACGGCACCGGACCGACCGGCGCCCCAGGGAGGCGCCGCATGTACTCCAACGTCGGGTACGACCTGCTCGGCGACCTGGTGGCCGAACGGGTCGGGACCCCGTTCGCCGAGCACCTCGCCCACGAGGTGCTCGATCCCCTGGGCATGCACGACACCGTGCTCGACGGGTCGCCGGCCAAGGACGGGCGGGGCACCGTGGTCGACCTGCTCGCGTTCTGCCGTGAGCTGCTCGCGCCGACCCTGCTCGACAGCGAACTGGCCCGCGAGGCGACCACGGTCGCGTTCCCCGGTCTCGACGGCGTCCTGCCCGGTCACGGCCGCCAGCAGCCCAACGACTGGGGGCTCGGCTTCGAGATCAAGGACGGCAAGCAGCCGCACTGGACCGGGGCGCAGCTCTCCGCGGCCTCGTTCGGTCACTTCGGTCAGAGTGGATCGTTCGTGATCGTCGACCCCGAGGCGGGCGTCGGGCTGGCGTCGCTGGCCGACCGCCCCTTCGGTGACTGGTGTCGCGAGGCCTGGCCGACGGTGCAGGACGCCGCCGTCGCGGCGTACGGCCGGTGAAGGTGCTGATCGCCGGCTGCGGCGACCTCGGTACGGAGACGGCGCTGCGCCTGCAGCGCGCCGGCCACCAGGTCGTCGGGCTGCGCCGCGATCCGTCGGTGCTGCCGCCACAGGTGACCGGTCTGGCCGGGGACCTCGGGGCCAGCCTGCCACCCCTGCCCGCCGACGTCGACGCGGTGGTGTTCGCCGCCGCACCGGACGAACGGTCCGCCGACGCCTACCGGCGGGTCTACGCCGACGGGCTCACGCGGGTCCTCGACGGTCTCGTGGACGCGGGCGCGACCCCGCGCCGAGTGCTGTTCGTCTCCAGCACGGCCGTGTACGGCGTGACCGACGGCGGTTGGGTCGACGAGACGACGCCGACCGAGCCGGCCTCCGACACCGGCCGCGTGCTGGTCGAGACCGAACGCCGTCTGCTGACGGGGCCCTTCCCGGGGACCACGTTCCGCCTCGCCGGGATCTACGGTCCGGGGCGCACCCGGCTCGTCGACCAGGTCCGGGAGGGCCGGGCCAGCGTCCCCGAGCCGCCGGTGCACGCCAACCGCATCCACCGCGACGACGCCGCTGCCGCGATCGTGCACCTGCTCACCGGCACGGCGCCGCTCGGCGAGGTCTACCTCGGCGTCGATCACGCCCCCGTCGACCGCGGTGAGGTGGTGCGCTGGCTGGCCGAGCGGCTCGGGGTGCCCGCGCCGGAGCCGGGGCCCGATCGACGCTCGCGCGGCGGGGACAAGCGCTGCCGCAACGACCGCCTGCTCGGGACGGGGTTCGCCTTCACCTACCCCACCTACCGCGAGGGCTACGCGGCCGTCCTCGCCGGCCAGGGCACCCGCCACCCCTGACCTCCGACCACGCGCGGCGCCGTGGCCCGCGCCACCGCCGGTGCCCCCGCGCGCGATCACGCCGTTCCCGCCGCGCACACCGTTGCCCTCGCGCGCGGCCGCCCGGCTCCCCCGGCGTGTCTGCCGCCCTCCGTGGAGTCGTGGAAGAACCCACCCCATCCACCACTCCACGGGTGCACACGACACCACCAGCCTCCCCGGACGCGTGGAGTCGGGGAAGAACGCATCCCATCCACGACTCCACGGATGCGTGCCGGGCGCCACGAGGTGCCGGCCGCCCACGAGGTGCCGGCCCAAGGGATCGTCCACAGGCCGAAGGTGACGCCCCTGACCGTGACCGCATCGTCCGGCGATGCTGCGGACATGTGGAACGACTTCTTCGCACACTGCCGGGCGGCGGGCGGACCGGTGCACGTGCACGCCGCGGCGGCCACGACTGCGGTCCCCGTTGCGCGCCTACGCGCCCGCGCGCATCGCGAGAACTGGTGGTTCCCCTTCCGCGACGTGGTGGCACCTCCCGGGACGCCTGTTCGACCCGAGACCTGGGCGCTGGCGGCCGTCGCACGGGCCCGCGGACCTCGACCGGACGCTCCGCACCCGGCAGCGCTGACGAGGTGGTCGGCGGTGGCCGCCTACGGCGTCGGCAAGGCCTGGCCCACGGCCGTCGAGGTGACGATACGTGCCGACCGGCGACTCGCCGACGGCCCACGCATGGCCCCCTTGCGGCCCGGGCGCCGTTCGACGTCCGCGAACGCCAGGTCGGTGGCATCGGACTCCCCGTCGTGCTGCCCACGCGGCTCGTGCGCGATCTCGCCCCGGTCACGACGGTGCCGCGCCTCACCATCCTCGTCATCGACCTGGTACAGCAACGCCACCTCCGCCTCGACGATCTCGCCCGCCTGCTCGACGAGCATCCGCGCTTCCCCGGCCGGCCGAGGATCGCCGCGGTGCTCGACCGCCTCGAGGCGACCGGTCGGGTCGACGCGGGCAGCGAACTGGCGATGCGGGACCGGCTCACCGCCGCCGGGGTGCCGCTCGACCCGGGACAGGTCCGGGTGGTCTGCCGCGACGGCGTGCCGCTCCACTTCGACCTCGGCATCGCGCGGATCGGGTTCCTCGTCGAACTCCAGTCGATGCGTGCCCACGCCACCCGCGAGCAGTTGCGTGGGGACGTCCGCCGCGCCAACCAACTGGCGCGGCTTCCCGACGGCTGGCGGGTCGTGCAGGCCAGCATCGAGGACCTCGACGACGGGTGGCCGGACTTCCTCGCCCTGGTCCGCGAGGTCGTGACCGAGCAGTCGCAGCGGTGGCTGGGTCGCCCGTGGCCGTGATGCGCGCGGGTGACGTGGTGGCGGAGCAGACGTCAGCGGTGCGCGGGGTCGGGCGCGATCTCCCCGGTCTGGACCTTCCACAGCGCGGCATAGCGGCCGTCGGCGGCCACCAGCTCGTCGTGCGTGCCCGCCTCGACGACACGCCCGGCGTCCAGGACGTGGATGCGGTCGGCGTGCCGGATGGTCGACAGCCGGTGCGCGATCACGATGGTGGTGCGGTCGCGCGCGACCCGGGCCAGCGAGCGCTGGATCGCGGCCTCCGTCTCGTTGTCGACCGCTGACGTGGCCTCGTCGAGCACCAGCACCGGCGGGTCGCGCAGGATCGCCCGGGCGATCGACAGGCGCTGGCGCTGCCCACCCGACAGCTTCTGCCCGCGTTCGCCGACCACCGTGTCGTAGCCGTCGGGCAGGGCCTCGACGAAGTCGGCCGCCTCGGCCAGCGCGGCGGCCGCGCGGACCTGCTCGTCGGACGCGTCGGGGCGTCCGTAGACGAGGTTCTCCCGCACCGTGCCGTGGAACAGGAACACGTCCTGGCTGACCAGTCCGATCGCCGCCCGGAGGTCGTCGAGCCGCAGCTCGCGGAGGTCGTGCCCGTCGAGGCGCACGGCCCCGCCGGTCGGGTCGTACAGCCGCAGCAGCAGCTTGACGACGGTCGACTTCCCGGCGCCCGTCGCACCAACGATGGCGTGGGTCTGGCCGGCGGGGATGCGCAGGTCGATGCCGTGCAGCACGTCACCGCCGGTGGCGTAGGCGAAGCGCACGTGCTCGAAGGCGACCTCACCGGCGACCTGCGGCAGTGGACGGTTCCCGCCCTCGATGGCCCGTGGCGTCGCCAACAGGTCGAGCACCCGGTGCGTCGAGGCCATCGCCCGCTGGTACTGGTCGAGCACCTGACCCAGCTGCGTGAGCGGCCACAGCAGCCGCTGCACCATGAACACCATCAACGTGTAGACCCCGACCGCCAGCCGACCGTCGAGGGTCATCAGCCCGCCGAAGATCAGGATGGCGGTGAAGCCGGCGAGGATCGGCATCCGGATCAGCGGCACGAACGCCGAGGAGAGCCAGATCGCCCGGCGGTTGGCCTGGCGGTAGTCCTCCGACTCCGCCGTGACCCGGCCCAGTTCCCGACGTTCGGCACCGAAGGCCTTGATGGTCGCGATGCCCCCGAGCGCGTTGGCCAGCGACCCGCTCAGGATGCCGACCCGGGCACGGATGTCGGCATAGCGGGGTTCGAGCAGGCGCTGGAACCGGATCGAGCCCCACACGATCAGCGGGACCGGCAGGACGGCGAGGACGCCGATGCCCGGCGCGTACCACAGGTAGGTGCCGCCGATCACCACGACCGACGTGGCGATGTGGATGATCAGCATCAGCCCCTGGTCGAGGAAGCGCTCGAGCTGGTTGACGTCGTCGTTGAGCACGGCCAGCAAGCCGCCGGTGCTGCGGTCCTCGAAGGCGGCCAGGTCGAGCGACTGCACGTGTTCGTAGGCGTCGACGCGCAGCTCGTGCTCGACCGTCTGGGCCAGGTTCCGCCACAGGACCTCGGCCCAATAGTCGGTCGCCGACTCCAGCACCCAGACCGCGACGGTGAGCACGCCGAGCACGACCAGTTCGTCCCGTTGCGAGGTGAGACCGAACACCCGCCCGATCAGCGACTCCCCCTCGCCGGCGGCCACGACGTCGACGGCCATCGCGATCAGGTACGGCGGCGCGATGTCGAACAGGGTGTTGAGCACGGAGGCGAAGGTCGCCAGCAGCGCCTGCCGCCGGCGGTGGCGGGCGTAGCGCCACAGCCGGAGCAACGGCGCGGAGCCGCGTTCGGGCACAGCGGGGGCGGATGCGGGCACGGGCGGCTACCGGAGGGCACGACGACGGGGCAGGTTCGGCAGCGTAGGGCAACCTCACCTCGACTCCGGACCGGCCGGTCCGGCGTCGACGGTCGATGGCCCGCCGGCGCGCGGCGTCCGCGACCGGTGACGGCGGCACCCGACCTCCGTGAGGCGGTGCGTCGACGCCGGTCGGTCGGCAGCGGGCCGGTGCCCGACCGACGGCGGTGGGCACTTGCAGCGACCGGTGTCCCTGGCACGGTGGGCATCGAGACCACGCGACCGAAAGAGCCACCACATGGCCGATGACCGCAAGCACCTGCCGCAGGACTCGAGCCAGGGGACGCAGGACTTCCAGCTCGTGCAGGTCCTCCACGAGTCCCGCAACATGGCCGCCGCGAACGGTGCCTTCGAGGACGACGGCGACTCCGCCTGGCGTGAGCTCGGCGGCCGCATCGATCGCATCCTCGACCGGCTCGGGGTCGACGGCGGCGAACCCGCGACGCGTCCCGCGGCCGGCATGGACCGGCTCGAGCGATCCAGCTTCCCGGTCGAGCTGGACACCACCGACCGCGCCGTCGCCTCGTTGCGGGCCCTCGGTGACCGCACCGACCGCGACCAGCTGGAGCTGGCCAACCGCGCGATCCGCGACCTCGAGGACGTCCTGCGCTGAGACGCGCCTTCCGAGCCGAGCGATCAGCCGCCGAAGAGTGCCTCGACCCGCGGGAGGATCGCCCGCAGCGCCGCACCGCGGTGGCTGATCGTGTTCTTCTCCTCCGGCGACAGCTCCGCGTTGGTGCGGCCGTCACCGGCGGGGTCGCTGACGAAGTGCGGGTCGTAGCCGAAGCCGTTGGCCCCGCGCGCTTCCTCGACGACACGTCCCTCCATCGTGCCCCGCACGACGTGTTCCGTCCCGTCGGGCGTGACCAGCGCGACGGCGGCCACGAACCGGGCGGTCCGCTCCCGCGGTGGCACGTCGGCCAGCGCCGCGACCAGCTTGGCGTTGTTGGCCGCGTCGTCGCCGTGGACGCCGGCGTAGCGGGCCGAGTGCACCCCCGGAGCACCGCCGAGCGCGTCGACCTCCAGGCCCGAGTCGTCGGCGATGGCGGGTGCACCCGTCGCCGCGGCGCAGGCCCGCGCCTTGAGCAGGGCGTTCGCCTCGAAGGTGTCGCCGTCCTCGGGCGGCGAGGGCACCCCGAGGTCGGTCATCGGCACCACCGCGACGTCGAGGTGAGCGAGCAACGCCTGCAGTTCAGCGAGCTTCTTGGCGTTGCCGGTCGCGACCACGAGGCGTCGGGTCACGCCGCGCCCCCTTCGAGCGCGGCCAGCTGCCGGGCGAACAACTGCTCGCAGCCGGCCAACGCCAGGTCGAGCATGCGATCGAGTTGCGCCCGGTCGAACGGCGCCCCCTCCGCCGTGCCCTGCACCTCGACGAGCCGGCCGTCGGCGGTCGCGACGACGTTCATGTCGACCTCCGCGCGCACGTCCTCGACGTAGGGCAGGTCGAGGACCGGCTGCCCGTCGACGATCCCGACCGACACGGCCGCGACCTGCCCGGCGAGGTGACGCTCCCAGCCACGGGCCCGCAGTGCCTGCGCGAGCGCGACCCAGCCGCCGGTGATGGCGGCGGTGCGGGTCCCGCCGTCGGCCTCGAGCACGTCACAGTCCACCGTCACGGTCACGTCCGGCAGCCGGTCGAGCGCCACGACGCTGCGCAGGCTGCGCCCGATCAGGCGCTCGATCTCCTTCGAACGGCCGCCGGGGCCGGTCCGCTCGCGCCGCGAGCGGTCGGTCGTCGCGCCCGGCAACATCGCGTACTCGGCGGTGACCCAGCCGCGCCGCTCCCGGAAGCGGGGCGCACCGTCCTCGACCGACGCCGCACACAGCACCGAGGTCCCACCGATCTCGATGGCGGCCGATCCGGCCGGGTTGCGCTGGACGCCGACCCGCAGGTCGACGGGGCGCAACTGGTCGGCGGCGCGACCGTCGGGACGGGTGGCAGCGGACACGTCGGGCTCCTGGCTCGGGGGTCGACACGCTAGTGCGTTCCCGCGACACCCCGGCCGGCCCGGGTCAACGGTCACAGCACCCAGGAGCGCAGGTCGACGGCCGCGCCGAGGGGCCCGTCGAAGACCTCCGCGGCCTCGGCGACCGACCGTACGGGGTCCAGGGAACCGGCCACGTGGGTCAGCACGAGCCGGGCGACGCCGGCCGCACGGGCCACCTCACCGGCACCTCGGGCCGTCAGGTGCAGGTCGGGCGGGAAGTCGGCCGCGTCCCCCTGCCAGGTGGCCTCGCACAGCAACAGGTCGGCGCCCCTGGCGAAGTCGACCAGCCCCGGACCGCCGGCGGAGTCCGAGGAGTACACCAGGCGTCGCCCGTCGTGCTCGACCGCGACGGCCAGCGTCGGCACCGAGTGGACGCTGTCGGCGAAGGTCAGCCGCATCGGTCCGACGTCGCGCACGTCACCACTGCGCACCTCCGTGACGTCGAACACCTGGGCCAGTCCCGCGTGCCCGTCGGAGAGGAGCCCGGCGATGGTGTCGACGACCTCGGGGGCGGCGTGCAGCGGCACACGCGCCGGCCGGGGTTCGGCGTGGCGCAGCGCGTGGTATATGCCGACGAGGTCGATGCAGTGGTCGGGATGCCGGTGCGTGACGACGATCGCGTCGAGCTCCTCGACCCGACACAGCCGCTGCAGGTTGGCGGTCGAGCCGTTGCCGCAGTCGACCAGCACCCGGGTGCCGTCGGCCTCAACGAGGTAGCCGGAGCAGACCCGACCCGGGCCGGTGTGCGACCCGGCACAGCCGAGCACCGTCAACTCCACGCCGCCTCCCTCCGTCGGATCGCTCGCCAGCCTACGCGGACCACGCGACACGGGCCCCGCCGCGACGCCGGTGCCCGTCGTCGTGCGCCGGCCGGGCTCAGGCCCACAGGGTGCCGGAGATGCGGGTGGCGATCTCCCGGACGTCGCCGGGCGCGTAGGCGCCCGTGGAGAGGTACTTCCAGCCGCCGTCGGGCGAGAGGGCGACGACCGTCGAGCCCGCCGGCAGCCGCTTGCACACCCGGACCGCCACGGCCAGCGAGGCACCGGTGGACACCCCGGCGAAGATGCCCTCCACCTCGGCGAGCTCGCGGGTGTACTGCAGCGCCTTGAGGGAGTCGACCTTGATGCGGCTGTCGAGCACCGACTGGTCGAGGACCTCGGGCACGTAGCCCTCGTCGAGGTTGCGCAGACCGTAGACGAGGTCGCCGTACTCGGGCTCGGCCGCGAACACCTTGATGTCGGGGTCGTGGCGCTTGAGCCGCCTCCCGACGCCGGTCACCGTGCCGCCGGTGCCGAGTCCGGCCACGAACGCGGTGACCTCGGGCAGGTCGGCCAGGATCTCCGGGGCGGTCGTCTCGTAGTGCGCCAGGGCGTTGGCCGGGTTGCCGTACTGGAACGGCATGAACAGCGCGGGGTCGGCGGCGGCGAGCTCGCGGGCCAACCGCACCGAGCCGTTCGATCCCTCGCTCGCGGGCGAGAACACCAGCTCGACGCCGAACATGGTCAGCAGCTGTCGGCGCTCCTCCGAGGTGTTCTCCGGCATCACACACGTCAGCGGATAGCCCTTGACCTTGCAGACGGCCGCCAGCGCGATACCGGTGTTGCCGGAGGTCGGCTCGAGCACCCGCTGACCCGGCACCAGCTCACCGGCACGCTCGGCCTGCTCGATCAGGTACTTGGCGACCCGGTCCTTGACCGATCCGGTCGGGTTGTGGCCCTCGAGCTTGAGGTAGATGCGGTAGCCGTCGGGCGACAGACGCGGCAGTCCGACCAGCGGCGTGTTGCCGATGGCCTGCGAGACGTCGTCGAAGCGCATGCGGCAACCCAGGGGAGTCGGCCGCGATCGCCGGGTGCGTCAGCGAGCGCCGCCAGCGACCGCCGGCATGATGGCGATCTCGGTGTCGTCCTCGACGGGGGTGTCGAGACCCTCGACGTAGCGGATGTCCTCGTCGTCGACGTAGACGTTGATGAAGCCGCGCACGTCCTCGCCGTCGAACAGCTGCTCCTGCAGGCCGGGGTGCGAGCCGGTCAGGTCGTGGAACACCTCACGGACCGTCCCGCCCTCGGCCTCGACCTTGGCCTGGTTGTCGGTGTGCTTGCGCAGCACGGTGGGGATGCGGACGACAGGCATGGGAGCGGCTACCTCACGGTCGGGAGGAACGGGTGCGGTGTTGGCGACCGCGGTCACCGGGCGCGAGGCGCCTCGGACCGGGGTTCGAGGGGGCCGCAGCCTAGCCGTCCAGCACGACGGGACCGGCCCCGCAGGGGACAACGCGGCGAACCCGGTCGACCTTCCCGTTCCGTCCCTCAGGACGACAGCCGGGCCGTGAGCGCACGCCAGCGCTGCCAGGTGTCGGTCCACAGCAGGTAGTCACCGGTCTGGTGCAGGTGCCCCTGCGCATCGGTGAAGGCCTCGGCCCGCCGTTCCGAGGGCAGGTCGTAGCGCGACTCGTACTCGTCGAGGCGCTCCCGGGCCTCCGCCGCCGCCTGGTCGAGTGTCACCACCCGCACGTGGCCACCGGTCAGCAAACCCCCGGGCGCCGCTCGATCGGTCATCATCCCCACCTCCGCGTGACGAGGCGGGCAGTATGGCGCGACCGGAGGGCGAAAGCGTGGAGGTGGCACCGTTCCGGCCGGCCGACGGTGACGACGGGTCGGGCGCGGTCACCGTCGCCGGGCCGCTGCGGCGCCGACCGCGACGCCCCACCGGTGCGGTACCCGTACGGTCGTGAGCGCACCCGAGTCCAGCGACCCGACCGTCACCGGCATCCTGCCGGTGGTGGCCGACCTGCCGGCCGACGCCCCACCGGAGGCCCACGCCGAGGCCGCCGGACTCGTCTACGTCTCCGACGACGAACCCGGGATCCGCCGGGTCAAGCGGGGTCGCGGGTTCTCCTACGTCCGCGACGACGGGACCGTGCTCGAGGGCGAGGGGCGCGAACGTTGCCAGGCGCTGGCGATCCCGCCGGCCTGGACCGACGTGTGGATCTGCGAGGACGAACGCGGCCACCTGCAGGCCACCGGCGTGGACGACGCCGGCCGCAAGCAGCACCGCTACCACCCCCGCTGGCGGGCCGTGCGCGACGCGACCAAGTTCCACCGCATGCAGGCCTTCTCCGAGGCGTTGCCCCGCATCCGCGCCGCGGTCGATCGCGACCTGCGCAAACGCCGCCTGTGCCGGGAGCGGGTACTGGCGCTGGTCGTGGCCTTGCTCGACGAGACCCTGATCCGCATCGGCAGCCGGGAACCGGACGACGAGGGCGGCGCGATCGGGTTGACCACCCTGGCGTGTGACCACGTCGACGTCCACGGCGACCGGGTCCACTTCACCTTTCCGGGCAAGTCCGGGCAGGAACAGGACCTCGAGGTCCGTCACCCCCGTCTCGCGCGGCAGTTGCTGCGTTGCGAGGAGATCCCCGGACAGCGGCTGTTCGCCTGGCAGGACGCCGACGAGTGGCGGCACGTCGACTCGGGCGAGGTCAACGACTACCTGCGGGAGATCGCCGGCGACGAGTTGACCGCCAAGGACTTCCGCACGTGGGGCGGCACCGTCGTGGCCGCCGACACCCTGCGCCGGCTCGGTGCCCCGGCCGACGAGCGGGAGGCCGACGCCAACGTGCTCGCCGCCGTCGACGCGGCAGCCGAACGGCTCGGCAACACCCGGGCCGTGTGCCGGGCCAGCTACCTCGACCCGCGGGTGCCCAAGGCCTACCGCTTCGGGCACTTCGACGCCGCCTGGGACGACGACCCCGACGAGGTCGACGGGCTCTCCCCCGCCGAGCGGGCCGTGCAGCGACTGGTCGACCTCGAACTGCCGCCGTCGCAGGACCTGGCGTCCACCGACGACTAGGCCGCCGCTGCACCCGGCCCCCACCCGGTAGGTTGACGTCCACGTCAACACGCCGGCCGTCGACACGGCGGACCGACCGTCGCGACGTCGCCGCCCGTCCGACGTCCGTCCCGCCCGAGGCCCGCCCCATGTCCGCCGCCATGCCCAACGCCAGCTACTCGATCACCCTGCGCCTGCGCATGAGCGCCGACGACCCGAGCGCGATCGGCCGCACGACCACCGCGATCGGTGAGGCCGCCGGCGCGGTGACCGCGCTCGACTTCGTCGAGACCCAGCGCGATGTCGTGGTGATCGACGTGACGGTCAACGCCGGCGACGCCGCCCACGCCGAGGGCATCACGGACGCCGTCGACGCACTCGACGGCGTCGAGGTCCACCGGGTGTCCGACCGGACCTTCCTGCTGCACCTGCGTGGCAAGCTCGAGGTGCGCTCGCGGGTGCCCCTGGCCACCCGTGACGACCTGTCGATGGCCTACACGCCGGGGGTGGCGCGGGTCTGTCGCGCCATCGCCGACACGCCCGACGACGCCCGGCGGCTGACGATCAAGGGCAACACCGTCGCGATCGTGACCGACGGCAGCGCCGTGCTCGGGCTCGGCGACATCGGTCCCGCCGCGGCGTTGCCGGTCATGGAGGGCAAGGCCGCGCTGTTCAAGCGGTTCGCCGGCATCGACGCCTGGCCGGTGTGCCTCGACACCAAGGACCCCGACCAGATCGTGCGCACGGTCGAGGCGATCGCCCCGGTGTACGGCGGCATCAACCTCGAGGACATCTCCGCCCCCCGGTGCTTCGAGATCGAGGACCGGCTGCGGGCGTCGTTGGACATCCCGGTGTTCCACGACGACCAGCACGGCACCGCCATCGTCGTCATGGCGGCGTTGATCAACGCGCTGCGCCTGGTCGACAAGCGCCTCGACGACGTCACCGTGGCGCTGTCGGGAGCCGGTGCCGCCGGCATGGCGATCGCGCGACTGCTGCTGCGCGAGGGCGTGGGCGAGCTGCTGGTCGCGGACGCCGACGGCATCATCGGCGGGGACAGTCACCCGTGTGTCCACGAGAGCCACGTGTGGCTGCGTGAGCGCACCAACCACGAGCGGCGCTCGGGCACGATCACCGACGCGATCGCCGGCGCCGACGTCTTCATCGGGGTCAGCGCCCCGAACCTGCTGCGTCCCGAGGACCTGCGCACCATGCGCCCCGACCCGGTCGTGTTCGCCCTGGCCAACCCCGACCCGGAGATCGACCCCGTCGGTGCGCGTCAGCACGCCGCCGTGGTCGCCACCGGCCGCAGCGACCAGCCCAACCAGATCAACAACGTGCTCGCGTTCCCCGGCATCTTCCGGGGCGCGCTCGACGCCCGCGCCCGCTACATCACCGAGGACATGAAGGCGGCGGCGGCCCGCGCCCTGGCCGAGGTCGTCACCGAGGACGAACTGCACCCCTCGCACATCATCCCGAGCGTGTTCAGCGACCGGGTCGTGCCGGTGGTCGCCGACGCGGTCCGTCGCCAGGCCGAGGCCGAGGCGGAAGCGAACCGCTCGCTGACCGCCGAGGTCACCGAGTAGGCCGACCCGGACGCGCCCCCGGACCGGTGGCGTCCGGGTCGGGCGAGTAGCGTCCGACGTCACCATGCGGACCCTCTCCCCCGACCACGCGCGGCGCATCGCCCTGACGGCGATGGGTTTCGGCCGGCCACGCCCCCCGGCCGGCCAGCGCCGCGACGTGCGTCACCTGCGGCGCGTGCTCGACACGGTCGACATCGTGCAGCTCGACAGCGTCAACGTGCTCGCGCGGGCCCACGAGTTGCCGTTCTGGTCCCGGCTCGGCCCGCACGACCGCGCCGGTCGCGACCGGTGGCTGTGGCACTCCCGCGAGTTGTTCGACGGCTGGATCCACGTCGCGTCGCTGACCGCGGTCGAGGTGTGGCCACTGCTGCACTTCCGGCGGGCGGCCGCCCGACCGCCCGAGGATCCCGCGTACGTGGCCCGGGTCCGTGACGAGGTCACCCGTCGCGGGCCGACGAGTGTGCGCGACCTGTCGGACCCGGGGCGCCGCACCGGGCCGTGGTGGGGCATCCCGAAGGGCCGGGCCGCGCTCGAGCGGCTGTTCTTCCGCGGGGAGCTCGCCATCGACCATCGCACGCCGTCGTTCCTGACGGTGTTCGACCTCACCGAACGGGTGCTGCCCGCCGACGTGCTCGCCGTCGAGCCGCCCCCGCGTCGCGAGGCGATCGACCGTCTGCTCCTGCGGGCCGCCCGGGCCCACGGCATCGGGACCGCCGCCGACCTCGCCGACCACCACCGTCTGCAGGTCTCCGAGGTCCGCCCCCGGCTGGCCGCGCTCGCGGAGGCGGACCGACTCGAGGAGGTACGGGTGCGCGGCTGGGGGGCCGAGCCGGTCTACCGCCACCCGGAGGCGACGTCGGCCCGCCGGTTCCCGGCGCGGACCCTGCTGTCCCCGTTCGACCCGCTGGTCTGGCGGCGCGAACGCGCCGAGCGCCTGTACGACTTCCGCTACCGCATCGAGATCTACGTCCCGGAGGCGCAACGGGTCCACGGCTACTACGTGCTGCCGTTCCTGCTCGGCGAACGGCTGGCCGCACGCGTCGACCTCAAGGCCGACCGCCGGACGGGCCGGCTGCTGGTCCGTGGCGCGTTCGCCGAACCCGACGTCGACCGGACGCACGTCGCCCGCGAGCTGGCCGCCGAGCTCACCGAACTCGCGGCCTGGCTCGAGGTCCCCGGGATCGTCGTCGACGACCGCGGGGACCTGGCGGAGGCGCTGCAGCGGGCGATCGACTGACCCGACGCGTCACCAGGCGCCGGCGCGGTCGAGGAAGCTCGCGAGTTGGGCACGGGTCACCGGCTCGGCGGGACGGAACGTGCCGTCGCCGTAGCCCTCGGCGACGTCGTGCTCGGCGACGGCCGCGATCGCTGCGGCATGGGTCGCGTCGGCCGGCACGTCGTCGAACGGCGGTGGACCGTCGGCCTCGAGTGCGAACGCCCGCGCGAGCAGCGTCGCCATCTGCGCCCGGTTGACCGACGTGCCGGGCCGGAACGTGCCGTCGGGGTAGCCGGTCACGAGGCCGCGGTCGGCAGCCGCGGCGATCGCCTCGGCGTGCGTGGCGCCCGCCGGCACGTCGGCGAAGGGCGGCGTAGCGTCAGAGGTGAGTTGCAGGACCCGGGTCAACATCGCCGTCATCTGGTCGCGACGGACGTCGTGGCCGGGCCGGAAGTACCCGTCGGCGAAGCCGGAGACGATGTCGGCCTCGGCAGCGGCGTGGACGGCGTCGCGGTGGGTGTCGCCGAAGAGCACGTCGGGGAACACCCACCCGTGGACGGGCACGCCGAGCCGGCCCGCCAACCGGTCGCGCTCGGCGTCGTTGGGCCATCCGGACGGCGCGCAGCCCTCGAGCGAGATCGACTGCTGCTGCATGACCGGGGCCGGGGCGCCGGGGGACGGGCAGCCGTGGTGGCCGAAGCCCAGGAAGTGGCCGACCTCGTGGTTGACCAGGTACTGCCGGTACAGCCAGCGGGGTGCGCCGGCGTCCTGCCACGCCGGGGTGGTCTCGCGCCAGTTGCGGTCGTTGATCAGCACCTGCTCACCGACACGGCAGCTGTAGTCGGGGCTGCATCCCGGCGCCGCGGCGTCGACCTCGGCCGGCGAGGCCAGGATCAGCCGGAAGTCCCCGCCCGAGGCGACCGGGACGAACTCGACACTGCCGCCCAGCGTCCACCCGCGTGCGTCACCGAGCACGGCGGCCGCGTCACCGGCGAAGGCCGTGACGTCGGTGGCGACCGCTCCGCGCGACTCGACCGTGTAGGTGACCGTGTGCGGCTCGGCCGCGACGGCGGCGAGGTCCCCGGGGTCGTAGGTCGGGCCGAGGTCCGGTGAGGCGGCCGCCGGCAGTGCGGATGCGGCGAGCGTTCCCAGCGTCGCCGTCACGAGCAGCGCGAACGATCGTCGGACCCGGACCTGCATGCGAAGGCTCCCCTCGGCGTCCCAACCACCGTGGGCGGCACGCGTGGATCCGGCCACCGCCGTCCCCTGTCCGCCCGGACGCCGCCGAACGGACGCCCCTGGGACGGACGCCCCTGGGACGGACGCCGTGCCGGACGCCGTCGACGGGCGCCCCGAGGGCACGCGAGTCCGGACGCGAGGGAGGGCGCGGTCAGGCGTCGCCGCGACGCCTGGCCAGCAGCTCCGGCAGCTCGCGCACCCGCTGGAGCTGGTGCAGCGCCGTGGCCTCGGGAAGCTCGTCGTGGCGCCGCAGTCCGCTGCGGTCGAGCTCCTCACCGGCGCGGCGCAGATCGGCGTCGCGCAACGGCGGGAAGGCTTCGAGCGGTGCCGCGTCGGCGTCGGCGAACACGACCCAGTGCGTGCCGTGCCGGTCGGTCCACCGACCCACCAGCCCGTCGACGGCGCTGGCGAGCTGCCAGGCGCGCACGTGCGGACCGACCTGCTTCTCCACTTGTCGGGCGACCTCGACCACGACCGGCGCGAACGCCCAGCCACGTCGGATCAGGGGCAGCAAACTCGGCATCAGACCACCTCGTCCGGGACGACGACCGGCTTCTCGGTGACCACGCCGTCGATGATCGAGAACCCCCGGATGTCGGGGTGGTCACGGTCCTGCAGGGTGACGATCAGGTAGGTCGCCTCCGGGTACGCCGCCAACCGGATGTCCGTCGCCGACGGATAGGCCTGCGTGTGGGTGTGCGAGTGGTAGATCGCCAGGCCCCAACCCGCGTCCTCGATCTCGCGCATCGCACGCAGCAGCTGCTTGGCGTCCATGACGTAGTACGTCATGGACCGCTCCGCGTTGTCGATCGGGAAGTGGACGCAGCTGCCGTCCGGACGGATCCCGAGCAGCCCACACACCTCGTACGGGAAGTCCGACCAGGCGTGCTCCACCAGCGCGTCCCACGTGGCGCGGTCCAGCGCGAAGGCGGGGACGGTGTGCAGCGACGGCGTGGCGGCGTTCACGTGACGGCCTCCTCGTGGCGGCGTGCTCTGCGACGCCACACCGTCGGGACCGTACCCGAGCCGCCACGACCGCCTCCGGTGGCCTAGCGTCCAGACCCGCGCCGACACGTGCTGCCCGCCCGCGTCCCCGCGCCCGCCCACAACACCGCGCCACTGCGCCGGACGCGCCCGCGCCCGCGCGCCCGTCCGGGAGGTCCGCCATGCCGCTGCACCCGAAGGTCCATGCCTACGCCACCGCGAAGAACTTCGCCGCCCTGACGACGTTGTTCGAGGACGGCACGCCGCAGACCCAGGTGATGTGGGTCGACGCCGACGCCGACCACCTGCTGATCAACACCGAGGTGCACCGGCAGAAGTTCCGCAACGTCTCGCGCGATCCCCGGGTGACGGTGCTGATCTGGGACGCGGAGAACCCCTACCGCTACGTCGAGGTCCGTGGGCGGGTCGTCGAGGTCGTCCACGGTCAGCCGGCACGCGACCACATCGATGCCTGCGCCCGCCGCTACGTCGGACGGGACTACGACCCGGAGGCGATCACCTCGGAGCGCGTGCTGCTGCGCATCGCTCCCGACCGGGAGCTCGTTCGCGGGGCGTGAGCGCGGATCGCCCGGGGCCTAGGGTGGTCGCCGGCGAGAGGACACGGCGATGAGCCAGGCGGTGTTCGACGGACGACGGCGGCGGCAGTTGGGCGCCCTCGCCGACACGTTCGTGCCGGCGGTGCGTCCGCCGGCCGTCGAGGCGGACGACCCGCACGGCTTCTGGGGGCGTCGGGCCAGCGACCTCGACCTCGTCGACGGCCTGGTCGAGCAGCTCGGGGACGTGCTCGACGACGATGCGCTCGACGCCCTGGGACGGTTGCTCGACCTGTTGCGGGTCGTCGGGTTCGCTCACCTGCCGCAGTCGGGCCGCGAGACGGTGCTGCGCGGCCTGGCCGCGGCGTCGTCCGAGGCCCGTGACGGCCTGGACGGTCTGCGTGCCCTGGTCGCCCAGCGCTTCTACGGACAGCTCGACGACACGGGCCGCAACCCGAACTGGCCGCAACTGGGCTATCCCGGCCCGCCGGCGGTCGAGGCCCCGCCGCGGCACCTGCGGAGCTGGTCACCGCCGCCCGACGACCCCGCCCCCCGGTTGCGGGCCGACGCCGTGGTCGTCGGCTCGGGCGCCGGCGGCGGCGTCATCGCCGCCGAACTGGCCGCAGCCGGCTTCGAGGTGGTGATCCTGGAGGCCGCGGTCCACCGCGAGGCCCCCGACTTCCCGCCCGACGAGCTCACCGCCCTGCGGCAGCTGTACTGGCGCGGCGGGCTGTCCCCGACCGACGACGGCAACGTCGCCGTGCTGGCGGGTGCGGCGCTGGGCGGGGGCACCACCGTCAACTGGCTCAACTGCGTGCGACCGTCCGAGCAGGTGCGCCGGCAGTGGGCCTCCGAACACGGACTCCTCGGCGTGGACGGCCCCGAGTTCGACCGCCACCTCGATGCCGTGCTCGGGCGGATCGGCGCCAACGCCGACGCCAGCGACCTCAACGGCGTCAACCGCCGGCTGGCGCAGGGCGCGTCGGCGCTCGGTCTCGACTGGACCGTCGCCACCCGCAACGCCGAGCGGGCCACCTACGACCCCGAACTGGCCGGCCACACCGGCTTCGGCGACCGCAGTGGCAACAAGCAGTCGACCGCGACCACCTACCTGCGTGACGCCCAGGCCGACGGGGCACGCCTGGTCTGCGGCGCCCGGGTACGCCGCGTGACGACCCGTGCCGGTGCAGCCACCGGGGTCGAGGCCACCGTGCGGCGGCCCGACGGCCGCAGCGTCGATCTCGTCGTCGCGGCCCCGCAGGTCGTGGTGGCCGCCGGGGCACTCGAGACGCCGGCACTGCTGCTGCGCTCGGGCATCGGTGGGCCCGCGGTGGGCCGCTACCTGCGTCTGCACCCGGTGCCGATGGTCGGCGGGTTCTACGACGAGGACCTGCGCCACTGGTGGGGGCCACCGCAGGCCACGATCGTGACCGCCCACACCGACGTCGTCGACGGTTTCGGCTACCTGGTCGAGACCCCGCACCTGCACCCGGCCGTCTCGGCCGCGGCGGTGCCGTGGCGCTCCGGGCGGGACCACAAGCTGCTGATGGGTCGCTTCGCGCACAACGGCGTGTTCATCGCCGTGACCCGCGACCACGGCGGCGGGACCGTGACGCTCGATGCCGCCGGCGAGGCGGTCGTGCGTTATCCGCTGACCGACCCGCTCGACCGCGAGGTGCGCCGCCACGCTGTGCGCACCCTGGTCGAACTGCACGTGGCCGCGGGTGCCCGCGTCGTGTTCGACACCGACCGCCGGCTGGCGATGTGGCGGCGGGGCGAGGACCTCGACGCGTTCGTGCGTGCGCGACAGGACGCACGCGAGGGCGCCGGCGGCCGGGTGCTGTTCAGCGCCCACCAGATGGGCTCGGCCCGGATGGGCACCGATCCGCGGGCGAGCGTGGCGACCCCGGACGGCCAGCTGCACGACGTCCGCGGCGTGTGGATCGGGGACACCTCGGCGTTCCCGAGCGCCGTGGGCGCCAACCCGATGCTGACGACCATGGCCCTGGCGCGACGCACGGCCGGCGCGCTGCTGGCGACGTCGGCGGCCCCGTCGGCGGCCACGGCGGCGACCCCGCGCGGTCCGGGTCTGCCGTCCTGACCCGGGCCCGTCAGGCCACGATCTGGATGGTGGCGGACGGGCCGTCGGTCAGCTCGCCGATCACCGCCGCGGTGTGACCGCCGTCCGTGAGCTGCGCGACCAGGTCGACCGCGGCGGCCCGGGCCGGGACGGCCAGCAACAGGCCACCCGAGGTCTGCGCGTCGGCGAGCACCACGAGCTGGCCCTCGTCGACGCCGGCGGCGAGCTCGAGGTGGTCACGCACGTGGGCGAGGTTGCGCTGCGTGCCACCGGGGACCTCGCCGCGGGCGAGCAGGTCGGCGACCCCGGGCAGCCTCGGCACCGCGGCGGCGTCGAGCCGTGCGGCGACCCCGCTGGCCAGCAGCACCTCCCGCAGGTGGTTGAGCAGCCCGAACCCGGTCACGTCCGTGCCGGCACGCGTGCCGCACGCCAGCGCCGCCTGCGCCGCGTCCCCGTTGGACCGGGTCATCTCGGCGACGGCGGCCGCGTACGCACCGGCGAGCTCCCCGCCCGGGCCGTGCGCCTCCGGCGGGCGGCGCTTGACGGCCGTGGTCACGAGCCCGGTACCCAGCGGCTTGGTGAGCACCAGCGTGTCGCCGGGGCGGCCCTGCGTGTTGCGCAGCATCCGCTCGGGGTCGAGTTCGCCGACGACCGCCTGCCCGTACAGCGGCTCGGCACCGTCGATCGTGTGGCCGCCGGCGACGACCCAGCCGCCGTCGTTCGCCGCGGCCTGACCGGCCTCCAGCACCTCGGTCAGCAGCGTCAACGGCAGTCGCTCCCGCGGCCAGGCCGCGAACGCGAGCCCGAACAGCGGCCGGCCCCCCATGGCGAACACGTCGCTGCCCGCGTTGACGGCCGCGATACGACCCCAGGTCGCCGCGTCGTCCACGATCGGGGTGAACACGTCGATCGTGGCGACCAGCGCACGACCGTCGGGGCGACGCCACACGAGCGCGTCGTCACCGTGCTCGCGTCCGACGATCAGGTCCGGCGAACGCGCCGGGGTCAACCCGGCCATCACCTGGCCCAACTCGGTCGGTGACAGCTTGCAGGCGCAGCCGGCACCGTGGGAGTAGGCGGTCAGACGGACCGGTCCGCCCGGCGCGCAAGACGCCGCGTCAGTGACCACGGAACGCCTCCTCGAGCCACCACGAGCCGCGCGGCGCGGCGATCTTCGCGTCGACGAGCAGGGGACGCTCCCGTGGGCCGTCGAGCCACGTGCGCACCGGTGCCAGGTCGTCGACGTCGCGGACGGTGACGGCCGCGTAGCCGTACCCGCGGGCGATGGCGGCGTGGTCGGTGGGCGGGAACGTGACGGTGCGCAGGTCGGCGGTGTCGCCGAAGTGGTGCACCTCGGCGCCGTAGCCGCCGTCGTCGTAGACGACCACCACCATCGGCAGCCCCAGCCGGGTCACCGTGTCGAGTTCGCTGGCGCCCATCAGCAGCCCGCCGTCGCCGACCGCCGCGACGGGCAACCGGTCCGGCTGTGCCAGCGCGGCGCCGATGGCGGTCGCGAGCCCGAGCCCGACCGACTGGAACGCCTGGGTGAAACAGAACCCGCGTTCGTCGGGCACCTCGAGGAACATGCTCGGATAGCCCATGAAGTTACCGGAGTCGACCGCGACCACCCGTTCGGCCGGCAGCAGGTCGTCGAGCGCGATCGTCAACGTGCGCGGATCGATGCGGCCACCGCCGCCCCAGTCGTCGTAGTCGACGTCACGCCACCGTCGGCCGGCGCGCAGCCGGGCCGCCACGGCCTCGCTGCGGTACCCGTCGGCGGCCTCGCGTCCCCGGTCGGGCCCGGCCGTGACGGCGAGGGTGACGGCGGCGGCGGTCGAGCGGCTGTCGCCGATCACGGCGAGGTCGACCCGGCGGTGGGTACCGATCGCGGCCGCGTCGAGGTCGACCTGGACGATGGTGGCGCCGGGTCCGATCAGCCGGCCGTGCCGGGTGGTCCAACCGTTGAGGGCGCACCCGAAGGCGACCACGAGATCGGCGCTGCGCAGCAGCTCGGCGGCCAACGGGGTCGAGAACCCTCCGGCGACGTCGAGGCTCCACGGGTCGGCGGCGAACAGGCCCTTCGCGACCGCCGAGGTGGCCAGCAACGCACCCGTGGCGTGGGCCAGGGCCCGCAGTTCGGCGGCGGCGTGGCGGGCCCCGCGACCGGCGACCAGGACGGGCCGGCGGGCCTCGGCGAGGCGGCGAGCCAGCGCCACGACCGCCTCGGGGGCGGGCGAGGGCGGCGTCGGCGCCACCGGGTGGGCCGCTGGCGCGACGTCCTCGGCCGCCGGCATCGCCTGCACGTCCAGCGGCAACTGGAGCACGACGGTGCGGCGCTCGGCACGGGCGGTGGCGACGGCCCGTGCCGCCTCCTCGGCGGCCGTGGCCGCGCCGGTGACCCGCAGGGACACGGCGCCGACGGCCGCGGCGAGCGCGGGCTGGTCCACCCGGAAGTTGGCCTGACGTGCGCCCGCCGCCGTCTCGGCGGCCAGCACCACCAGCGGCGTCCGGCTCTTGGCCGCTTCGGTGACACCGGTGAGCGCGTTGGTGAGGCCACAGCCCTGGTGCAGGCTGACCGCCCCGACCTCGCCGCTGGTGCGGGCCCAGGCGTCGGCCATGGTGGCCGCGCCGCCCTCGTGGCGGGCCGCGACGTAGTCGGCGCCGGCGGCGAGCAGGGCGTTGGTGACCGCGAAGTTGCCGCTGCCGACGACCCCGAAGACCCGCCGGACGCCGAGGTCGGCGAGGGTGCGTCCGACGACCTCGGCGACCGTGGGGGTCACGACGTGCGCTCGACCAGCGCGAGCACCCGGGCGGGGCTGCCCGATCCGCCCACGATCGGCAGGGGTGCCGCGACGACCACGGCGCCGCGCGCGGGCAGTCGACCGAGGTTGCGCAGCTGGGTCAGGCCGTACCGGCCGGCACCGAGCAGGAAGCCGTGGCACGGGAACGGCGGGTCGAAACCGGCCGCCGCACCGGCGTCGGTGCCGACCGTCTCCACGCCGAGGCCGAGCAGTTCGGTCTCCTCGGCCAGGTAGCGCGCACAGGCAACGGAGATGCCGGGCGTGTGCGGCCCGTCGTCGTCGGCGTTGGCGAAGGCGGCCGGGTCCTCGCCGCGGGCGTCCCAGCCGGTGCGGTACAGCAGCCACCCGCGGGCCGGCAGCGGCCCGTGCTCGGCCTCCCAGGCGTGGACGTCGTCGACCTCGAGCAGGAAGTCGGGGTCCTCGGCGACCCGGTCGGTGACGTCGAGCACGACCGCCGGGCCGACCAGCCGCGACGGCGGCACGGTCGCGACGTCGTCACCGTCCTGCCCGGTCACCCAGTGCACCGGGGCGTCGAAGTGGGTCCCGGTGTGCTCGCCGGTGGTGATGTTGTTCCAGTACCAGGCCGGGCCGCGCTCGTCGTACCGGCTGATCTCGTGCAGTCGGAACGGTTCGGTCTGTCCGAAGGGCTCCGGGAGCGCGAGGATCGGGGTGTCGGCGTGCAGCGGCGCGGTCAGGTCGATGACCTCGATCGTGCCGTCGACCAGCCGCGCGGCGACGTCGTCCAGGCTGCCCATGCTTCGGCTCGCTTCCTCGGTTCGGCGGGAACCTACGACGTGGGGACCGCCCACGTCCACGCTCGCGTCGAGACACCCGCGCCCGAGGTGACGGCGCGGGGGATGCTCCGGTCGGCGCGCCGACCCGTCGGCCCGTAGCCTGCCGCCGTCATGCGCGCCGTTCCTCCCCCCGCGGACCTGCCGGACCTGTCCCGCCTCGAGCGGGCGGTCGTCGACTGTCGCGCCTGTCCGCGGCTGGTGGCCTGGCGCGAGCAGGTCGCCCGCGACAAGCGCCGGGCGTTCGCCGACCAGGACTACTGGGGCCGTCCGGTCCCGGGCTTCGGTGATCCGGCCGCTCGGGTGCTGGTGGTCGGGCTCGCACCGGCTGCGCACGGCGCCAACCGCACCGGACGGATCTTCACCGGTGACCGTTCCGGCGACTGGCTGTACGCCTCGCTGCACCGGACCGGGTTCGCCAACCAGGCCACCTCGGTGTCCCGCGACGACGGCCTGCACCTGACCGGCGCGTGGGTGACGGCACCGGTGCGATGTGCGCCGCCGGCCAACAAGCCCACCCCGGCCGAACGCGACCGGTGCCGGCCCTACCTCGCGGCCGAGTTCGCGTTGCTCCCCTGGCGGGTGGTGATCGCGCTCGGCGGCTTCGCCTGGGACGTGGTGCTCGGCCACCGGGGCTGGGAAGGACGCAAACCGCGCTTCGGGCACGGTGCCGAGGCCGCGCTCCCCGACGGGCGGATCCTGCTCGGCAGCTATCACGTCTCGCAGCAGAACACGTTCACGGGCCGGCTGACCGAGGACATGCTCGACGCGGTGTTCGTCCGCGCACGCGAGCTCGCCGCGGCGTGAGCGCGACCACCCGAGCGGCCACCTCGCCCACTGGTCGGTCCACCGCCGCGCCGGAGGCTCTAGCGTTACGCCGACCACGGCCGCACCAAGGAGCCCCATGCCCGCGAACGCCGAGGGGTCGGACCGCCTCGAGAAGCAACTCGGTCTGCTCGACGTCTACGCGATCTGCACCGGTGCGATGTTCGCCTCGGGATTCTTCCTGCTGCCCGGCATCGCCGCCGCCAACGCCGGCCCGTCGGTGGTGCTCGCATACTTCGTCTCGAGCCTGCTGATGGTGCCGGCGATGTACTCCATCGCCGAGCTGTCCAGCGCGATGCCACGGGCGGCCGGCACCTACTTCTTCATCCACCGCAGCATGGGTCCGCTGGCCGGGACCGTCGGCGGCCTGGGCGCCTGGGCCGTCCTCATCGCCAAGAGCGCGTTCGCCCTGGTCGGCATGGGGGCCTACCTGACGATCTTCATCGACGTCCCGATCGTGCCGGTCGCCGTCGCCCTCACGGTGGCCTTCGGGGTGCTCAACGTGCTGGGTGCCAAGGAGACCGCGCGCCTGCAGGTGTGGTTGGTCGCCGTGCTCGTCGCGGTCATGGTCTTCTTCATCGTCCACGGCATCTGGGGCGTCGTGGGCGACGAGGTCGCCATCGAGCGCTTCCGACCCTTCGCCCCGTTCGGCTTCGACGGGTTCGTCTCCACCATCGGGCTGGTGTTCATCTCCTACGCCGGGCTGACGAAGGTGTCCTCCGCCGCCGAGGAGATCCGGGATCTCGACCGCAATCTGCCGCTGGGCATGATCCTCGCGCTGGTGACGGTGGGCACGATCTACACCGCCGGCGTCGCCATCCTCGTCGGGTTCACGCCCGCCGAGGAACTGC